>JAPLST010000271.1:10839-19120 GCA_026398485.1 bacterium | reverse complement strand
AGCACCGGCGCGACCGCGCGCTGGTCCGCACTAAGCATCCATTTAATTGGTGCACACGGCTTTTTTCAAGGGCACGGTTCGCCCTATCGGATCGAGCCACCCACGCTGGTTGCACTGCTCACCACCCTGCCTGCCATGCCCACTCAACCCACCCATCTCTGTCAAGTTTGTGGTTATGTGTATGACCCGGCCAAGGGCGATACGCCCACCGCGATTGCGCCCGGCACCACCTTCGAGGCGCTGCCCGACGATTGGCGCTGCCCCATGTGCGGCGCGCCCAAGCGCATGTTCAAGAAGCGCGCCTAAGCCGCTGTGGCCAAGCCGCACGGCTTGGATGCCGCTGCCGCTTCTTCACCGAATACTGAACACCGATTACCGAATACCGCGCGGTGGCGTGCCCCGCGGCCACAAAGGCAGAACGTGTATTCAGTTTCCTAGATTAAGCTTCGCCTGCCGCGTGCTTTTCAAAATCAGCACGGCTTTGAATTTTGTGCAGGCGCAGCAATTCGTCTTCTTGGCCGGGCAACACGCGCTGCTTGAGCGACCACAAGAAGCCCGGCAGGCCGCCAATCCCGCATTCAATCTGATACATCGCAATTTCCTTGTTGGCCCAACCGCGTTTCCAGTCCAGCGCTTCACCGCCAAAATCAATCACGCGATCGCCGCGGCTTTGGCTGTCAAGCAGCAGCCTGCGGAGTATCACTGCGCCGGGATAGCATTTGGCATATGCTTTGTCATAACAAGTGAGCATAAGCCAGAGCGTGTCCCCGCGCACCATGCTGACATAGCCGGCCACCGGCGCCTCGCCCACCATCAGCAAGGTGATATCCAGGCATCCGCAATCCGAGGCGTACTTGACCAGCTCTTCAAGATACCGGGTTGTCGTCGCGGCGTTCTCTTTATTCTGCTGGTGCAGATAGTCCCATTGCCACGATGCGCGCGATATGGCTTGAAACAAATCCCATAGCCGCGGCAGGTCGGGCTCGGTGGTGAAGCCGCCGCGCCGCCGCACCATGGTTGGCTGCGCCCCATGCTCGCGCTCGATTTTTCGCTCACTGGCCGCAATTTTCTTCAGGCGCGATTGCTGGCGCTGCTTGAGGTAATCATCCACATTAAGGGGCCCGACAATCTGCGGATCAAAGGTCAAAATGCGGCGGCGGACGGGATAGCCCGCCGCGCGCAGGCTGTCATCCAGCGGCGGCAGTGTGTCCCCGTCCATATAGTAGAGGGACAGCAGATGCGTGCTGGTTGCGCGCGCGATGCGCGGCAACGCCGCCACAAATGCCGTGCAGGCGGCGCGTTCCATCCCCGCACGCATGATCAGCGGCGGCTGCCGCGCGGCGGCCCAGTCCAGCGTGCGCAAGGACTTCAGTTTACCCCACGCGCGGCGGCTGTGATTTTCACGCAAAATGACGGCGGCATCCAAGGGTGCGGTTTCCCCGCCAGTGGCAATTTCAATCAGCCAGCAAGGTGCCTGTGGAAAGCGCAATTGCCAAATGGAATGCCAATTGTGCCACGTCGCATACAGCGACAGCGGCGCGGCGGCGGTCAGCGCGTCCAGCGCCGCGCGGCACGTCTGCCAGTCTTCTTCCGTGCGCAAGCAGCGCACCTGTACCGCCGGCGCGGCGGTGGTCGTTTTCATGGGCATTTTTCCCTTGTTGTGCCGTTCACGTCAAGCGTTATTTATGCTTCGCTGGCCGCGTGCTTTTCAAAATCAGCGCGGCTTTGAATGTTATGGAGGCGCAGCAAGGCATCTTCTTTTGCCGGGGAAAGGCGTTGCTTGAGCGACCACACCAGGCCCGGCAGGCCGCCAATCCCGCACTCCACATGATACATCGTGATTTCTTTGTTGGCCCAGCCACGCTTCCAGTCAAGCGCTTCGCCGCCGAAATCAATCACGCGATCGCCGCGGGTCTGGCTGTCACGCAACAACCCGCGCAGAATCATGGCACCGGGGCCATACTTGGCATACGCTTTGTCATAACAGGTAACCAAGAGCCAGAGCGTGTCCCCGTGCAGCATGCTGACATAGCCGGCCATGGGCTTCTCGCCCGCCATCAGCAAGATGATATCCAAACACCCGGCAGTGGAGGCGGCATTGACTAGTTCTTCGAGATACTGTGTTGTCGCCGTGGCGTTCTCTTTATGTTGGTGCAGACAGTTCCATTGCCATGATGCCCGCGCCATGGATTGAAACAAATCCCATAGCCGCCGCAGGCCGGGCTCGGTAGTGAAGCCGCCGCGCAGCCGCACCATGCTTGGACGCACCCCGCACTCGCGCTCGAATTTTCGTTCGCTTTCGCCGATTTTCTTGATGCGCAACCGCTGATGCTGCTTGAGGTAGTCATCCACATTCAGCGGGCCGACAATCTGCAGATCAAAGGTCAAAATGCGGCGGCGGACGGGATAGCCCGCCGCACGCAGGCTGTCATCCAGCGGCGGCAGCGTGTCCCCGTCTATATAATAGAGGGACAGCAGATGCGTGCCGGTTGCCCGCGCAATGCGCGGCAACGCCGCCACAAATGCCGTGCAGGCGGCGCGCTCCATCCCCGCGCGCATGATCAGCGGCGGCTGCCGCATGGCAGACCAGTCAAGCGTGCGCAACGATTTCAGGGTGCCCCATGCGCGGCGGCTGTGATTTTCACGGAAAATCACGGCCGCGTCGACGGGGGCGTGCGCCCCGCCGGTTGCAATTTCTATCAACCAGCAGCGCACCTGCGCACATCTGATTTTCCAAATGGCATGCCAGTTGTGCCAGGTTGCCCACGGCGATGGCGGCGCGGCGGCGGCCAGCGCGTCCAGCGCCGCGCGGCACGCCTGCCAGTCCTCTTCCGTGCGCAAGCAGCGCACGTGTACCGCCGGCGCGGCGGTGGTGGTCGTCATGGGCATTGTTCCCTTGTTGTGCCGTTCACGTCACGCGCTGGTTATTCTTCGCTGGCCGCCTGCTTTTCAAAATCAGCGCGGCTTTGAATGTTATGGTGGCGCAGCAAGGCATCTTCTTTTGCCGGGGAAAGGCGCTGCTTGAGTGACCACAAGAAGCCCGGCAGGCCGCCAATCCCGCATTCCACTTGATACATCGTGATTTCCGTGTTGGCCCAGCCGCGCTTCCAGTCCAGCGCTTCGCCGCCGAAGTCAATCACGCGATCGCCGCGCGTCTGGCTGTCAAGCAGCAGCCCGCGAAAAATCATGGCGCCGGGGCCATACTTGGCATAAGCCTGGTCATAACATGTGAACATAAGCCAGATCGTGCCCGCCTGCGCCACATTAACATAGCCGGCTATCGGTTTTTCGCCCAGCATCAGCAAAATAATATCCAGGCATCCGGTCGCCGAGGCTTCATTGACAATGGCCTCGAGATACTGTTTTGAAGCCGCGGCATGCTCTTGATTCAGCTGGTGCAGGTGATTCCATTGCCATGCGGCATGCCAGATGGTTTGAAACAACTCCCATAGCCGCGCCAGGCCGGGCTCGGTGGTGAAGCCGCCGCGCAGCCGCACCATGGTTGGCCGCTGCCCGCATTCTTTTTCGAATTTGCGTTCGCGGGTGGCGATGTTTTTGACGCGTGACCGCTGGTGTTGCTTGAGATGCGCATCGACATCCAGCGGGCCGACAATCTGCGGATCAAAGGTTACAATGCGGCGGCGGACCGGATAGCCCGCCGCGCGCAGACTGTCATACAGCGGCGGCAGCGCATCCCCGTCCATATAGTAGAGGGCCAGCAGATGTGCGCCGGTGGCGCGCGCGATGCGCGGCAACGCCGCCACAAATGCCGTGCAGGCGGCGCGCTCCGTCCCCGCGCGCATGATCAGCGGCGGCTGCCGCGCGGCCGCCCAGTCCATCGTGCGCAGCGATTTCAGGGTGCCCCACGCGCGCCGGCTGTGATTTTCACGCAAGATGACGGCCGCGTCGACGGGCGCCTGCGCCCCGCCCAGTGCAATTTCGATCAGCCAGCAGTGCACCCGCGCACAGCGCAATTGCCACACGGTATACCAATTATGCCACGTAGCCCACGGCGACGGCGGCGCATCTGCGGCCAGCGCGTCAAGTGCCGCGCGACACGCCAACCAATCTTCTTCAGTGCGCAAGCAGCGCACATGTACCGCAGGTGCAGAGGAGTTCGTGCTCATGGACGTGTTCCCATTGTTGTACAATGCAATGCAATCAGTGCAGTGTATTATACCATACTGCCGCGCTACGCACACACTTGCAGATGCCACCCAGATCCGGTAGCTGGTATGTTTTGTTGCTCCCCACCGATCGCCGCCGGCGGCGGGATCGGTGGAAGCAGAAGAGATGATGAATATCCAATATCCAACACTCAATATCCAATGATGAAGGAAAGACCACAGAAAAGAATGAAGAACCGCGAATGATTTTATTAATTTGTTCGCCGCGAACAATTTACTCGCCGCACGGACCGCTGCGGGCGACGGGAAAAATCCTGCTTTTCAGATCGGATTTCACCCAAATATCAGGGCCTTTTTACTTAGAGCATTGTTCAGGGCGAATCCTGCATAACTTTGACAATTGTGCCATTTTATGCTATACTGGTATATTGCGGTGCGGAGTAATCCGCCGTTAACCGGAACTGTTTGATGGAGACAAAGATGCGTATAATTGTTCGCGCTCGTTGGTTGCACATGACCCTGTTTGTTGTCTGCGTCGCGCTGCCCGCGCTGGCCGACTGGGGCATGGCCGAATCCCCCAGCTTTACCGTGAACACCATACCAGAGCCGGTTGCGGCGCTGGTGCTTGCCGGTCTGCTGGCGTGGTCGCTGCGCGTGCGTGCCTGCACGCATGTGGCGTAAAATGACAAGGAGAATGGTTATGTCGCTGTCCCCCGCTTTTGCCGCGCTGTCGCGCCGCGCCGCCTTGGCCCTGACCACATGCGCGCTGGCGCTGGCCTGCGCCACGGCGCGCGCCGCCGCGCCGGTCGTCACCAGTGTCACCGCGGAACAGCAGCCGCTGCCCAGCACGCTGGTGGATATTCACTACACGCTGCAGGATGCCGGCGGCAGCCCCCTGGCTGTCATGGTTGAAGTCTCCACCAACGCCGGCCTTGTGTTTAACGTGCCCGCGCCGCACTGCTCGGGCGATGTCGGCGACATCGTCAGCACCGGGGCGAACAAGCACATCGTCTGGGATGCCTTGCTGGATCTGCCGCAGTTTGCCTCTAGTGCGGTGCGCGTGCGCGTCATCGCCTTTGACGGCACGCTGACGCCCGCCGCCGACCCCGATCTGCAACTCCGCGCCGCATGGCGCGGCGCCAACACCAACATCGTGCTCGAATGGGATCTGCAATCGCTGGCCGGCGTTGACAACCTGCAGTTCAGCCCCTTCTACTGCTCCGTCAGCGAAATCACGGCCGCGCAATATTGCCGCTTCCTCAATGCCTGGAAAGCGCGCTTCGCCATCAAAACCGCGCCGGCCTGCGTCGTCACCAGCGTGATGAACAACGCCCAAGGCAGCCCGCTGGTTGACGTGGCCGCGCCGGGAACCTGGCAACTGAGCGCCATTCGCGCCGCGGCCAACACGGACGATAACAATGCCTATTCCAAGATTGCGTGGGATGGCGCCGCCTATGTTTTCAACACCGCCTCAAACGAAACCAACGAGCCGCACACGGAAGTCTCCTGGTTCGGCGCGGTGGCCTATTGCCAGTGGTTGAACGAAAGTGAATTCGGCGCCAATCCGGCCCTGTGGAAATATCGGCTGCCCACCGAATGGGAGTATGAATTTCTGATGGGCGCCCGCGGCTATATTCCGCGCGGCACGACCCAGGATTGGGGCAGTGCCAGCTATATCTTCGGCCAATCGTACGACACCGCCAGTCGCACTGACTTCGCGTGGGACTATGTCAACTATGGCACCAACGGCTGGTATCAAGGCGTGGTGGTTACCGGCGCCAAAGGCGGGCCGGGCATCAACGCGCGCAATGTCTTCGGCATGTGTGACCTGAGCGGCAATGTGGTGGCCTGGTGCCTTGATTGGTGGAGCGCCAGCGTCACGCCCGCCGGTTGCAACTTTGTCAATCGCAATCAGGACGCCTCGGTGACGCGCTCCGTGCGTGGCGGCCATTGGACTTTTTCTGCCAGCTTGTGCGACGTCGGCACCTACCGCTTTGCCGGCAATCCCACCGCGCTCAACAGCCGCTTTGGTTTTGTGGTCGTGCGCGACCGCTGAAGCGAGTCGTGCACTCGGTTTTTTCTGCAGAAGCTCCCCACCGAGCTCGTCTCGGTGGGAGCAAAGATTGAGCAACGCAGCAGCGTGCGCGCTGCGCTCCCCACCGATCCCGCCGATGGCGGCGATCTTTCAGCGCTGCCTGGGAACGCCAATCTCCGGATTGGCTGTAGAAAGAAGTGCGCAGATGGCGTTGCTGAACTGGCCATCACCTATAGAAACGTGCAGACGCCAATCGGGCGATTGGCGTTCCCGGGGCAAGCAACTACACGTCATCCTGGTTGCGTGTCTAACGCATAATTCAACCCACCTGCATGACGCACATCTCAAGCTTAAGGTTCAGTAGATAGCGTGGGCTAGATCAATGGATATTTCGCGTCGCCGAATATGGGTGGCAGGCTGGGTAGCCTGCCCTACCCAGATGGATCATTCCTTGGGACGGGATGGAAAAAACTTGGCAGAACGGGCGGTATCGCGGTCTTGTTCTGCCGCTCACTCGCCGCACACATCACCAATATCAATCACCGCGTTGGTCAGCAGAACGTCTGCAATCTTCGTCCGGCCGCTGGCACTAATAAGCGACAGCGCGACAAGTGACCCGCGGGTTATCGGCAGGGTGCGGAATCTGCCATCATCCGCCACGGTGAAGCTATTGTCACGGTAATCAAGGCCATTATACCAGTAGATCCTACGGTGTGTGTCCGCATTGCCGCCAAGAATGCGGCCGGTGACGACTGCCGCGCCGGTGGCGGTCAAGCGGATCGTGCCAAGGTCCACGTCCTGATCGGTGATCGTGACGGGAAACGTGGTCGCGCTGTGACCGGCGACCCCGATCGTCACCGGAAACGTTCCCGGCGGAATCGCGGGCACGGCAAAACGGCCGGCGGGGTACTCAAACGGTTTTCTTGAGCAGACGACCCGGGTGCGCGCCGGCGCGCGGTCCGGGCATACCACCGTGCCACGCAGCGTGTAGAGCGGCGGCAGGTTCACATACAGCGGCCCGCTGCGGGGCGTGACGTTGGAGAGCACCAGCGCGGTGGTCACCAAGTCAACGTTGACATAGTAGCACGCGCCGGGCTCAAGCCCGACACACACAAATTCGCCCGTACGGTAGCGGGCTACGAAATACTCACGGGAATTCATGACAACCACCGTCACCGCCTGCAGCGCGACATTCGTGGTGGCGGGCCGCAGAATGATGCGCAGGGATACGAGGTCGCCCGGCCTTGGAAAAAGCTGGATGCTGCGCGTGGCACTGGTGACGGTAACATTCGTGCGCAGCCGCACGTCATTGTCAAACAGCATGGCGAACGCATACGTGCCCGTGGGGAACAAGTCGGCATGCCAGACAGAATTGGTCTTTGACTGCATTATTTGGCGCAACTCATATTGCCGCAATCCGTCTCCTTCATAATTGTTGCCCACGCACTCCAGCGTCCGCATGGGATTGGCGGCATCCGTGTGAACCGTCACCGCGAAACGGCACAACGGCGGATTGGTAATGGCCACGTCGCGGTGCGTCTGCGCCCGAATGTTTTCCACAGACAGGCTGGCGAGCGGCACCCAGTTCACATTGCGCACGCACACGGTGGCATTTGAAAAGTAGCAGGGCACATTGTGAAAGCTGGCCGTACCACCTGCGCCAATCGAAGTCGTGCCGCTGAACCGCCTGGCGTTGTCACGGTAATCTGCGTTCGGCGTGGCACAGTATACATCGACTGTTCCCGCCGTGGCCGGCGTGCCGTCGGCGTTGTAGACATACACGGTCAGATCGAACGGGCTGGCCAGCCAAATTATGTTGGTCAGCAGCGGCTCGTCAGAATTGAGATACCTGGAAGCGGGCGCATAGCCGGGCGCGCTTACCCTCACGCTGCATGAATTCGGCAGCGGCATGCACGCGATACCGTCATGATTGGTGCTGACTGGTTGCGGCGCGCTGAACGTCACCGTCGGTATCTCGCGCTGCGTATCGGCATCATAAACACGCACAAACCGCGTCGGCACCGGCAGCAGCGCCATGGTCATCTGCGAGGTCGCGCCGGGCGTGAGCGCCAGCCGGTCATAACAGACCGCATAGCCAGGTGCCCTGATGTGGAGGGAT
>JAPLST010000271.1:8875-10774 GCA_026398485.1 bacterium | reverse complement strand
ATGGGCCCGAACAGAAGCTGCTGATCGGGCAACACCTGATAGGGCATGGTCACAGATTGTCCCGAATGCTCGTCGATTTTTTTTGACATCTGAACAAGCGCATTGGTAATTCTTGCATTGGCGGCATTGGTCAGCGTGAGCACCAGCCAGGCCGCGCCGCGCGCGAGGCGCAGATTCACGACGCGGATGGCATGCACATCCACGACGGAAAACGGCCCTTGCAGGTCGGGCATCGCGCCGGGCGCGTCCGCATGTGCCGTGCAACGCACACCGGGCGGCACATTATCGAGCTCGAAAGACCCGTCACACTCGGTGTAAACAATGCACCCGTCAATCGGCTCGAACGGCGCGGCTGCCAGCAGCTCACTATTTTTCTCGACTTCCTCCGGCTTGACGGCGCGCACCCACACGCGGGCATTGGTAATTGCCCCGCCATCGTCCCACCGCACATGGCCAACCACGCGGCAGCCGCGGCTGAGGCGCACGGTGAAAAACGCGTCGCCATCTTCCGGGTTGACCCGCAGCGTCTTGCCGCCGGCGCTGACAAAGCCCGGCGCCTGCACCCGCAAGGCCAGCGGGCCGGCGTTCACCGGCACATGCGCACTCTCGAACGTGCCGGCGGCATCGGTCCAGACGTCACAAGCACGGCACGTGGCACGCCATTCTTCGTCATCGGCAATCAACGCGATATGCGCATTGCGCACCGGCGTGTTCGACGCATCGGTGACAATCCCGCGCACCGCATAGGTTCGTGCGCGCAGCAGACATGCCCGTACCACTGCAGATGTGGCGGCCAACAACACTGGCTGGTAACGCGCTGCGCTGATGCCGACGCGCACATTGTCGAGTGTGCCGGTGAGCTGAACCGCGAACGCGCCGGTGGCGTCACTCTGGGTGATGGCATGCTGCAGCACGCCGCGCATTTCGCCCATGACGCAGACACGCGCGCCGGCAATCGGCCGCTCAGTCAATGCATCCACCACGCTGCCGGTGAGTGTCATGTCAGCATGTGCAAACGCGGCGACAAGCAGCGCAAGAAGCCAAGCGTTCGTGATTTTCATAGAGTTCATCATACCAAATGTACACTTAATCCGCCCAGCGGCAGAATGGAAATAAATTATAAAACAGTGGCGCTCTGTCGATGGCTCAATCTTATTCACCCACGGTCCCGCCAACGGCGGTACCGTGGGGGTCTCTGCGCCCGATCTGCGCTCCCCACCGACCTTGTGTCAATGGACTGAAATTCTGATATAAGGGGAAATGCGAACCTGACATAGCCAAATATGTTGTGGGTCCTGCGCGTGCGTGGCCGGAGGGTGAGGTAGGGCGGTCAGGCCCTGACCGCCGTTGTTGCATGCGCGCGCACGCCGGTGCTACAATGGCGCAGCGACAACAGTGGCGGTCAAGGGCCTGACCGCCCTACCTTCCTGTATGTGTCTCTGCCATGCACAAACGACAAAAAAAGTCGTTTGTGCCTATTACTGCTTCTTCGCCACGGGCGCGCTGGCGACGGCAACCTGTTCCGCCATGCGCAGTCCTTCCGCCATGATCGCTTGGGCCACACTGTCGGCCGTGTGATAGCCCGATGTTTTTGTCGTCGTCTGGCGCACGACCAGCACCTCGACATCGCCGTCCTGACTGAACTCCAGCGTCATGTTGGACGGCGCCTTCGTGCGTTGCCGCAGGCGGTCTAGCCCGAAATCTTTTTTCGCCACCAGCACGGCGTAAAAATACGGATAGCTGCTGCCTTGCACCGTGTTGATCGCCGTCTGGCCGTACAAACCAAGAAACTCTTCCTTCTGGCCGGCCAGCCGCACGCGGAATTTCACATCCTGCGGCATGCGCACGTTTTTGCCTTTCACCAACACATAAAATTCGACCGTGTGCTGTTGCAGGCCG
>JAPLST010000271.1:0-8858 GCA_026398485.1 bacterium | reverse complement strand
CATAGGTTGCGATCTTGATCAGCAACGCCGGTTGGGTCAGCACCCGGCGCGTGCCGGTGACCCAATGCGGCAGGAGTAGAATGACACTGTTGACAACCAGCATGAATCGTATATCTGGCGGCAACGAAAAGGCCGCCATGGCCAGCAGCAGTATGCCGGCCAGCAACACCAGAACAAAGCCACCCAAGCCGTTGGAAATGTCCACCGCACTGCGATCCCAGCGCTGCATGCGACCATGCAATTCCTTGATTTGCTGCACTTGCGCCAGCTCTACCCGCTCCCATGCCGCGGCGGCATCGTAGCTGGCGGCATCCACCCGGTTGTTATATCCGCGCACCAGCAGCAGCGCATTGCCCAAGGCCACCAGCAGACAACCCGGCAGAATCTGCGCCATCATGATTTGCAGCGCCAAGCCGTCGATGATGCAGCCAAACCCGAGCAACATCCGCACGAGATATGGCAGCGAGCGCCAGAGCCAAAAAACGACCGTGCCTTGCTGATCACGTGTCAAAACCACAGGTGTCATGGGTCACGCTCCTGAAGTGACAAGAGTTGCAGATGCCGGCGCAGGCTGCGCCAGCTCCTCACAGCCCAGCGCGCGCCAGTACAGCAGGCACGCGCCGTGGCAGACATTAAGGTCGGGACAGGTGCGGCAGCGCGCCGGCGCAAAGCGCTTGCCGCGATAGGCACGCGTGCGCTCGGACTGCCACAGCGCTTGAAAATCGTCGCGCACCAGATTGCCGACCGGATCGTCACAGGCCGAGCAGGGCAGGACATCGCCGTTTGGCGCGACGGACAGCAGGCCGTCACATGCGCCACAGCCCTTGGCGCCCAGCCCGCGCGCAATGGTATTGAACACGCACAGCGGCATTGGCGCGTACCACATGAATTCGACGTCCTGGCGCGCGCTTTCGGCGTGCAGCGCTTCAATGAGTTCGCCGACTTCGCTGTAGCGCACTTGCAATTCGCGGTGCTCAGCGCCACTGCCAGTGGGGATCAGCAGGTTCATGCTGAAACGGTCGCCGCCGAGCGTCTCGCGCACAAAGCGCGGCATCTGGATGCACTCCGCCAGATTGGTGCGCGTCACCGTCGTGTTGGCATGCGTGTGAATGCCGGCCGCGCGCAAATGTTTGACGGCGGCCACTGCACGGGCAAACGCGCCCGGCATGGCCACCAGCGCGTCGTGCGTCGCGGCCGTCACGCCTTCCAAGCTCACTTGCGCCGAATCCAGCCCCGCCTGCGCCAGGCGCCGCGCCATGCCTTCGTCCACCAGCGTACCGTTGGTGATCAAATTGACGCGCAGCCCCGCTTGCTTGGCGTGCCGCACCAGTTCGGCCAGATGCGGCACCAGCAGCGGCTCGCCACCGGTGAAGCTCAGCGACGGCACATGCGCTTTCTCAAAGATTGTGTTGATCACGCGCCGTTGTGCGCGCCGGGTCAACTCGCCGGCTGTGCCGGTGCGGCCGCGCGTGCAGTTGCAGCCGGCATAACAGAACCGGCAGCGCAAATTGCAGCGGTACGTCAGGGCAAATTCCGCCAGCACCGGATACGTTGAAAATTCGAGCGGATGCGGCATGGTCGTCACCGCCGGATTGGCGCAGAATTCATTCAGCCGGCCTTCGAGATAATGCCGCACCGCCAGCAAAAATGCGCCAACCTCGGTCGGCGTGATCTGGGTCGGCGTGAGTCGCGCGAGCACAGCCGCCAATGGCGCGCCGTCCAGCAATGCTTTCAGAATACGCGCGCCGCTCGGGTTCAATTTGCAGGCCACATTCGGCCGCTTGATCAAGAGATTGTCCTCGAGCCGGACGAAGACATACGGGCGCACCCGGGCGATGTACTCATCCACCCAGGACAAGGCGTTCATTGGCGTGCTCTGCGTCATATTCTTTGCCGCGCCATCAATGTGAGCCGCCGCTGACGCAGGCCGAGTGACATGCCGAATGGCAGGCGGAATGGCAGGCCGAGTGACACGCCGAATGACAGGCCGAGTGGCACGCATCGTGGCACACATTCAGGTTGAGCGCAAGGTCGGTGCTGACCGGCGCCTGCAGAAAATGTTCGGCATCGACCGGAATCGCCGTGGCATATTGATACGGATCGCGCCGCCAGACATAGGGCGTGTTTTGGCGGTAATTGCGCGTGTGCCAATACCAATAATACCAGAGCTGGTCATCCGTGCGTTCGCGCTCGACCGGCTGGGTTTCATGCGCCGCCAGATAGTCATTGATGATTTTCCCATAATATTTCTGGGTGGCCGTGATGTCGGCATCCCATGCTTTTTCCTGCACCACGCGCACGGCGCGATTCATCAATTCCTCAAGCTCGGCCTGCGAAAACCGGCCGTCATCCGCCAAGGCGCGCAGAAAGCGCTGCTCATAGTCATCCAGGGCGCTGTCCGCCGGCTGGTTGTCCACCCGCACGCGCAGCGGGTCTTTGCTCAGCACGGTGAGATAGCCCGCGGCGGCAAAGCCGTCGAGCATCGCGCTGAGAATGCGCGCCAGCGGAATGCCGAGGTACAGCGCGGCTTCCACCGGCGTCAGGTTTTCGCAGACCTTGCCCGGCTTGCGCATGCTCGACAGCATCAGCTTGGGCGGCGTCCAGTCCAGTTTGTCCCAGCCAATCTCGCTCAAGCCGCGCTGCGCAGTCACCATTGAGCGCTGTTTGGACACGACAATGCCGGCAAACACCAGCAGCACCAAGCCAAGCCCGATGATCAATGGTTTGCGCGCAAAACGCGGCACGGCGCGCGGCATCTGCACGGGCGCTTCACTGTCGCCGCGCTCGGCGATTGCGGATTCTGCCTGCGGCGCCACGCCGCGTGCCGGTAACGCAAACCACGCGGCCGGAAAATAACATTGCACCTGCAAGTGAAACCGCACACCCGGCTGATTCTTGTGGAAGACGATAGCGAGCCGGTCCTGCGGCCCGCGCCGATAGTCGATCAAATAATTTTTGTTGACCCACGGCTCGGTCAACACATTTTGTTCCGTGGTGGCGAAGCGCCGCGGATCCACGCCGGGCGGCAGCACCTGCGGCGTCAGCAGCGTCAAGGTGTAATGGTCTTGCGCGGCCGATTCATCCCACTGGGCCGGCGCCCAGTTGAAAACCATCAGCGCGCGGCCATCCGCGCTGGTGGTCGGTGCCAGATAGCCTGCGGCCCCGAAATCCGTGTCAAAATAAAACACATACGTCAGCGTACCGCGCCCGACGCCGCGGCCGGCGCCCAGCATAATATCCCACAAGCCCTTGGCGGTGGGGGTAATGTCAAGGGAATATTTGCCGCCGGTGCTGTCCACGGCATACGCGTCACTGCTGACGCGCTGCACCGGCAAGCGCGGATCCGGTTCAAAATAGAAGCCGTGCAATTCGCCCGACAGCACGCGCCATTGCACCGTATAGGCAACCACGGCCGCGCCGTTTGCGCGCAGGTCGACGGCGGCCTCGACGAAATTGATCGTGCCCTGGCCGGCGGCCAGCGGCGCGGCCAGCACGCCCAGCAGGGCCACGGCGGTGAGAGTCTGTCGGAACGAGTGCATGGGCACCTCGGGGTGGTCGTTGAACGGGATCGGCTACTCGCGTGCGAAGCGCGCCTGGAAGAAGCGCAAGTATTTCGGCTCATGGGTCATCTTCAAGCCGCGCGTCTGTTCGCGCGCCTCGTATACCGCATGCACCGATTCCGCCACCACGTCCATGTGCGCCTGTGTGTAGACGCGCCGCGGAATGGTCAGGCGCGTGAGTTCAAGTTTGGGGTAGTGGTGGTCGCCGGTTTTGGGATCGCGGCCGGCACTGGCAATACCGCGCTCCATCGCGCGAATGCCGGAATCCAGATACAGTTCGGCGGCCAGGGTCTGCGCCGGAAATTGGATTTGCGCCAAGTGCGGGTAGAAACGCCGGGCGTCGAGAAAGATGGCGTGGCCCCCAATCGGCTGGACGATGGGAATCTGCCAGGTGGTCAGCAGGTCGCCGAGATAGCGCACCTGCCCGATCCGCGCGCGGACATGGTCGTCCTGCACGCACTCTTCGATGCCAATCGCGATGGCTTCCATATCCCGGCCCGCCAAGCCGCCGTAGGTGTGCAGCCCTTCGTACACCACCACCAGATTGCGCAACTCTTCATACAACGCCGTGTCGTTCACCGCCAGCCATCCGCCAATGTTGACCAGGTTGTCTTTCTTCGCGCTCATCCAGGCACCGTCGGTATAACTGCAGAACTCCTTGAGAATGGCGGCGATGGATTTGTCCGCATAGCCGCTCTCGCGCTCCTGAATGAAAAAGGCGTTTTCAACCATGCGGGTCGCGTCAAGATAGACTTTGATGCCATGGCGGTCGGTCAAGGCGCGCAGGGCTTTCACATTGGCCATGCTGACCGGCTGGCCGCCGGCCATGTTGACGGTGCCGGCCAGGCTCACATAGGCGATGTTCGCGGCGCCCTCGCGCGCAATTAATGCTGCCAGCTTGTCCAAGTCGATGTTGCCTTTGAACGGATGGAGGCTCTGCGGGTCGTGGGCTTCATCCACAATGACATCCGCGAAGATGCCGCCGGCCAGCTCCTGATGCAAACGCGTGGTCGTGAAATACATGTTGCCCGGCACATACTGGCCGCGCTGGATGGCAACTTGGCTGAGCAGATGCTCGGCACCCCGGCCTTGATGCGCCGGCACAAGGTAGTTGTACCCGTAATAGTTTTGGACGGCTGCTTCGAGATGGTAAAAATTGCGGCTGCCGGCATAGGCTTCATCACCGAGCATCATTCCGGCCCACTGGCGGTCGCTCATGGCCGACGTGCCGCTGTCGGTCAGCAGATCAATGTAGACCGCCTCCGATTTGAGCAAAAAGGTGTTATAGCCCGCTTCCTGCAAGGCCTGCGCGCGCGCCGCGGGGCTGATCATGTGCAGGGGTTCGACCATTTTGATCTTCCACGGCTCGGCCCACGAACGCCGGCTGAATTGCTGACCCATGGTTTGCAACGTAGGGGCACTTGGTGACATTACTCCTCCTTATTGCTGATGCAGAAGAATGTGGCACATCGCCCGCCGACCCACGCCGGCGGGCAAAGCGCGAAGCATGCCATCCCGCCTGCCATGGCCATGGGAACGCGGCCATGGCAGGGGATGGAAAAGCGTCTACCGATGGTGGCTTAGCCGCAGCAGCGCGGCCGGGCCGCAATCAGGCACCAGCCGGTGAACAGAATGTTGATGCCCAGCAGGGTGCCGATCGCCCAGACGCCCGACAGCGGCCAGCCACACCAGATAATCAGGCCGAGCACCAGTGCAACAATGCCGTTGAACAGCACCCAGCCCCAGCCAACATGTGGCTTCATGCGCAGCGCCAGGATGATTTCCGAGATGCCTTGGATCACAAAATAGATCGCCAAAATCAGGGTCAGGGTAAAGACGCCCGCGATCGGATTGGTGATCACTAACGCCGCGCACACGGTGGTGAGCGCGCCCCACAACAAGCGCAGCGCGCCGCCGCCCCAACTGGTGGCATGAAACGCGCTGAGCAGGCGCAGCACGCCGGCCACGCCCAGCAGAATACCGATCGCCCACACCGCCCACTCGCCCGCCGCCATGGGCGCGGCGATCGCCAGCATGCCGACGATAATCATCAGCACGCCCAGCAGGGTCAGCAGCGACGACCCGCCTTTGGCGGCGGTGGATGAGCAACACGCAGAACCAGTGGCAGCATTCATGGGCAACTCCTTTGGTGATGAAAGAACGCCGGCACAATCATGGCTGGATACCAAGGTGCCGCGTGGCGCTAGTATAGCATAAAGCCGCTTTTATTCAATCGTATGCACCCACGATCACGTGAACGGCGCACGCGCGTCAACGTAACAAGCACATCTGTCTGAAATTCAAATATAGGGGAAAATGCGAACCTGACGTAACCAAATCTGCTGTGGGTCCTGCGCGTGCTGAGGTAGGGCGGTCAGGCCCTGACCGCCGTTACTGCCTGCGCGCGCCCGCCGGTGATGAAATGGCGCAACGACGACCGCGGCGGTCAAGGGCCTGACCGCCCTACCTGTCTGCGCTCTCTACGCCGGCGGCTCCTGTTCTTATAGTGGAATTTCTGGCACATCTGTTCCAGCCGCTAAGTTGACGCGCATGCGCCGTTGGCGGGACTCCAAGCAGCCCTGAACCCGCCTTCATTGCAGGACGCGCGCCAACACTTCCCACAGTTCTTTTTTGGTATACGGTTTTGCGGCGATGCCTTTGAAACCATAGTCGGCATAGTTGGCCATCACCGGATCCTCGGCGTAGCCGCTGGATACAATGACTTTGGCGTGGGGATCGAGCGCCAGAAGGTCCTTGATTGCTTCCTCGCCGCCGATGCCGCCGGGGATGGTCAGGTCCATAATGACCACGTCAAACGGTGCGCCGGCCGCCCGCGCTTGGCGGTACATCTCAATGGCCGCGTGACCGTCGGGCGCGGTTGCCACTGAAAAGCCGCATGATTGCAGTATGCGCGTGACAATCTTGCGCACCGCTTCTTCGTCATCCATCACAAGAATGCTTTTGGAGCGACCCAGGGCCGGGCATTCCGTGGCAGGTGGTTGCAGTGGTGCTTGTCGGGGGGCTTTGGAAACAGGCAGGTGGAGCGTAAAAGTTGTCCCTTTGCCCAGCTCGGACACAACGCTGATGTGGCCGCCGTGTTTGTGGATGATGGAATAGGCGGTGGCCAAACCCAAACCGTGGCCGGCCGGCCGGGTGGTGAAATAGGGCTCGAACATGCGGTCAAGGTGCTTGGCCTCGATGCCGGTGCCCTCGTCCCGGATGGTGATCTTGACATAGTTTCCCGCTGGGAGACCGACCATGGCCCCCGCCGGCATGGCCGCGTTCTCCAAGGTGACATACAGGTGTCCGCCCGCGGGCATGGACTGACGGGCATTGATGACGAGGTTGGAGACGACCTGTTGGATTTGCCCGCGGTCCGCGTCGGCCTGCCACAAATTTTCATCCTGTTGATAGACCAGACTTACCTTGCTGCCGGAAAGGTCAAACGTGGCGACTTCCTCGACCAGCGCCCCGAGGCCAACGCACTCCTTGACCGGATCGCCGCCCTTGGCAAAGGTCAGCAATTGCTTGGTCAGCCGCACGGCCCGGTTCATGGATTTTTCCGCTTCTTCGAGGAGCGTGTGGCTGGGATGCGTCTTGGCCAGGCCATCTTTCGCCAAGGAGATATTGCCAAACAAGCTCATCAGGATATTGTTGAAATCATGCGCAATGCCGCCCGCCAGAGTGCCGACACTCTGGATTTTCTGCATTTTCAGCAGTTCCGCCTCGGCCTGCTTGCGCATCAGCGCCATGCCGAGGTGCGCGGCGATGCCTTCCAAGAGTTCAACCGTCGCGAGGCTGAAGCAGCCTTGGCGCACGTCATTGAACTGAAGTATACCAACAATTTTGTCCTGGTTTCGAATCGGTACCAAAGCCACGGAGGCATAGCCTTGATGGATGCATTGGTTGCGGGGATGATAACGGGGATCCTGTTCGGGCGGCAGGTTGAGCAATGCGAAGGAATTGTTGGTCCAGAAGCTGCCGCCGCGCGTGAAGAGCGGATTGGTCGGGTCGGTCTTGCCGGCAATGACCAGCCCGCAGGTGCAGACCAGACTGACGTTGCCGTCGCTGTCGCGGCACACCTCGCCCTGCGCGTCGCGCTCGATCAGGGTGTTTTCCAGCAGCAGAAAATCCTTGGAAAAGCCTTCTTGGGCGACATAGGGGAAGTCATCGCATTGTTTGAGGCGCATGCCCACGGCAGTAAACCCGGTGCGCGTCTTCAAGGCGACGAAGACGCGCTGGATGGCCTTGTTCAAATCGCCCGGTTCGTTGAGAATCTGCAGGACGTCCCGGCCCATTTCTGCATAGGCTTCCAGGCGCTTGCCTGCGCTGATGTCGGTCAGGGTAACGCGGCACACGAACGCGCCTGCGGCGTCTTGCGTGGCGGTGGTGTCCAGGCGCACCCAGCATGGCGTGTTGTCGTGTTTCAGCATGCGCAACTCGCACGCCTGCGGCGTCCTCTTTTCGAAGAGCGCTTTGCGGTGCTGGTAGTAAATGATCTGGTCTTCTTTGAGGATGAACTTGGTGAGCGACTGCTTGACCAGCGCGCCGCGGGCCGCGCCCAGCAAGGTCGCGGCGGTGAAATTGGCTTCCAGGATAAGCCCCGGCTCACTGAGGGTGACATAGCCGACCGGCGCCAGATCGTAGAGGTCGAAATAGCGCGCCCGCGCGGCGTTCAGTTGCGCCTGCATCTGGCGCAGCTCCTCGTTCTGCATTTCCAGCTCGATCTGATGCACGCGCAGTTCGTGGACGAGCCGCCCTGTTTCCACATCTGTCCTCTGTCCTCCGGCCTCCGGCCTCTGCCTCTTCAGCCGCTCTTCGGCGAGGTGCCGCAGCGCCTGCCCTGAGTTTATCGAAGGGTCGGCGGCATCCGCAGGTTTGTCTTGGTTTTCCTTCATGGCTCTTCCGTCTCCAGGAGTAATCAGTAATCAGTAATCAGTCACTCGATCAATGATCCGTTAGCCATTCCCAAACAGGTCGCACTGCGATGGTGGTTTCCAATTCCTTCAGGCAGTCGTGCTGGTTGAGGGTCAGGATCAAGGCCTGGCGCCGGCCAGGCAGGCGACACGCCTGCACAACCCCTTCGACCTCCCGCGCCCGGTTGAAGGGGGTCAGTTCCGCACACACCTGAATTGCCAGAGAGTCGGTGACGAAATCGCATTCCCAGCGGTCCCGCTCGCTCGCGTAGCAGGCGCTTGTCCCCTGCTGCCGCAATGCCAGAAAGACCAGGTTTTCCAAGCGATGCCCGCGATCCGGCGCCGTCTGCGGCGAATTGACCCGTCGAAAGCCATTGTCGTT
>JAPLST010000438.1 GCA_026398485.1 bacterium | reverse complement strand
TGGAGGGATGGAGGGATGGAGGCTGTACACCGAAAACCGAAAACTGAAAACCGAAAACAGATCCAAGAAGACTGACTGAAAACCTTCATGCCGGAATTTCAGCAAGGCGCGGCGGCCGGCTGGCTTGACAGTCCGTCGACCGGCCGCTATAATACTGTGGTTCACCTACCGGATATACTGCACTCATGGCTGAGCTGAAAGTAGTTTTATTTGATTTGGATGGCGTGCTGGTTGATACGCAGGCGCTGCACTACCGCAGCTGGCAACGGCTGGCGGATGAAGAGGGGCTCGCGTTTGACGAGCGCAAGGGCGATGCGTTTCGCGGCATGGCGCGCGACGAATGCGTGCGCGTGCTGTTTCGCGATTATAACAACCGGCCCGTGCCGGACCATGCCACCATGGAAGAACTGATGGAGCGCAAGAACGGCTATTATCGCGTCACGCTGGACAAGGCGGTCCCGGCGGATTTGGTCTTGCCGGGCGCGGTGGCCTTGCTTGAGGCCCTGCGGCGCGAGCGCATCCTGGTGGTCGTCGCCTCGGGCAGCAAAAATGCCAAGGATGTGATTGCCCACGCGGCGTTAGGCTCGTATTTCGACGCAGTCATTGATCGTTTCGACGTGCAGGACACCAAACCGGATCCGACGATTTTCCTGAAGGCGCTCGCCGCCGTCAACATGCCGGCACGCAATGCGGTGGGCGTCGAGGATGCCGTGCTGGGCGTGCAGGCGTTGCGCGGCGCAGGCGTGAAATCCATTGGCGTCGGCCATTATGTGCGCGACGCGGATTTGATGGTTGACAAAATCGAAAACGTGACCGTCGCCGCGATGCGCGCGCTGCTGTAGGCTGGTTTTCGGATAGTTTTCAGTTTACAGTTTTCAGTTTGCAGTTTTATGACTACTTTTCCTGTTGCTGCAATGCCGCGCGAGATTCAGGCCCGCCTTGTCCAGGCCGGCTTTCAGGCCTATTACGTTGGCGGCTGCGTGCGCGACTGGCTGCGCGGCGTGCCGTGCGCCGATGTCGATATTGCCACCAATGCCGGACTCGATGACATCACCCGCCTGTTTCCGCGCGCCAAGATCGTTGGCGAAGCGTTTTCCGTCGCGCTCGTTGACGGCGTCGAGATCGCAACTTTCCGGCAGGACGGGCCGTATACTGATTATCGGCACCCGGATTATGTGCGGGTAGTGGCCACGATTGACGAGGACTTGTCGCGCCGGGACTTCACGATGAACGCGATGGCGCTTGGCGCCGACGGTGTTTTAATTGATCCCTTTGGCGGGCAGCGCGACCTGACTGACCGCGTGGTGCGCTTTGTCGGCGATGCCGCGCAGCGCTTGCGTGAAGACCCGATCCGCGCCATCCGCGCCTGCCGCTTTGTGGCCCTGATCGGCGGCACGCTCGATGCGGCTGCGCGGGTGGCCATGCAGACGCACGGCACCTTGCTGGATCACGTGCCGCGCGAACGCATCCAGCTCGAACTCAATAAAATCCTGCTGCTGGACCAGCGCGGCCCGGCCCTGCACCTGCTTGAGCAAACCGGGCTGTTGCCGCACATGCTGCCGCGCATCGCGGTCATGGTCGGCGTGCCGCAGAACATCGTGCATGCCGAGGAATGCTGGACGCACACCGTGGCATGTGTCGCGGGCGTGCGCAAGAAGAAGCTGGCGTTGCGGCTGGCGGCCTTGGTGCATGACATTGGCAAGCCGGCATCGCGCACCACGGATGCAACCGGCGCGGATCATTTCTATGGTCATGAGAAAATCGGCGTGGCGTTGGCGGAGCAGGAATTGCGCGAATTGCGCTACAGCAACGACATTATTGCCTATGTGGTTGAGGCGATTGCGGAGCATTTGCACCGTTTGATGTTTCGCGAGGAGATGCGCGACAGCACCATCCGGCGCTTGATGAGCCGGCTGAAGGTTTTGCCGATCCGCGACTTGCTGCGCCTGCAACTGGCGGACCTGCGCGCGAATTTCCGCGTGCCGTACTCCGAGCAGGAAATCCGCGGGCTGCTAACCTATGCCCTGCGGCGCATTCGCGCGATCGAGGCAGCCCGGCACGCGCTCAAGATCGCGGACTTGTGCATTACCGGCGCGGACGTGATGCGGCAATTGGGCATCGGGCC
>JAPLST010000316.1 GCA_026398485.1 bacterium | reverse complement strand
TGTGGCCGGCGCGGCGCTAACCAGCGCGTCAACGGCAGCGGTCACCGGTACGATTGTGGGAACGAAAGTGGTGGTGGCGACGGGAGCTGCCATTGTAGGCGGCTTGCTATGCCTGCTCAAGAAATAGAGCCGTGTCAGAACGCAGGATGTAGGCGAAAGACAGTCAAACCCCAACACCAGGCAACTATGAGAATCCTGAGAAGCCAGACCGTAACGAACAATAACAAGGACACTATGATTGACCAAGTCACCCTGTGTGGGCACCGCTTCAGCGTGAAACACGTTGAGCATGTGGGCGATCACGTCATTGCCAACTCGGACTACGCAGCCGGCACGATCCATATCCTGCCAGACTTGCCGACGGACGTGTACTACTGCACGCTGATTCACGAAGTGATCCACCTGATCATGAACATCGACGGCATGCGCGAGGCGCACAGCGAGCGCGATATCTGCGCGTTGGCTAACGGCGTGTTCCAGTTCATCAAGGACAACCCGGCGATCATCCAGAAGATACTCTCCGATACAGTGCCGGTGGCACGGCAGAGCGTGACAGCGGTTGAGCCAGTCGCCCTGCACAACAACGCGGCAAGCAGCCAGGCGGCACGGGCCAGAAAATCGACGCGCAGAGCGTAGCATAATTGAAACCAATAAACGGAGTGAAGAAAATGAGCAAAGCAGGACGGACAGGCGAGGCAGTGGGCAGCGGCACCGGTTTTGTGGCAGGCGCCATAGCCGGCGCGGTAATCGGCGGTGGGATTGGAATAGCAGCCGGCCCGCTGGGTGCGATGGCTGGAACGGTTCCCAGCGCGATTATCGGTGCCATCATCGGAGGCCTGGCAGGCAACAAAGTCGGCTCGGAATGCGATCGTGGGGCAACCAAATGATTAAACACACAGCGATACTGTTCTGTACTGTAGTCCTGCTGGTCGCGTGCCTTGCGCTTTGCGGTTGTAACCGCGAGAAGCAAAAAGCACCCGCAAAGAAGAACTTTATTGTGCACTGGAAGGGCTTTGACTCCGGTTATCGAAATGTAACCACCAATTAGTAGGATACCATGAGAATGATCTACGTAACAGTGAAAGTTGCAGTAATGTTAATGGTATTTACCGGGCTGATAACGGCGGTGGACTATGCCGTCAGAAGTGGCATGCGCGATCACGCAGCCGAATCCGTGTTTACGAACACGCAACCGATTGTAACTGAGCTTGAGAAGCTGGCAATGCTTGCAACTCTCAAGGTATCTGTGGCAGACATACTCGAGGGCGGACATGAAGATCGTTTTCGCCGTGTAAAAGGCGCGTGGCTCATCAAGGGAGATGCACTAATTTGCGTTGATATGGCCCAAGCGACGTTTGTTGTTGATGTGACCAATCACCATGTCACGATCACTTTGCCCCAACCGTCCGTTACCCAGGCGCGAGTTGATCACACACGCACAAAAACGTACAATGTTGAACGAGGATGGCTCACCACAGCACGATGGGAGTCAAAAGTGCGCGATGACGCGATGCTTAAAGCGCAAGGCCTTGTTGATTGCACAGCTGCGGCGCAGGAGAACATTAATTTTGCCAAGGAGCGGGCCGCAATATTGCTGACGGCCGTGTGCAATCTCGCCGGCTTCTCAGTGGATATTGCCTGGATTTCGACAATTGCGCCAGATAACCCGACGAACGCACCGGTGCTTATGGCACACAACACACGCAATAATTTGTAATGCTTAACATCAAAGGCAGCACATGACCACAACGCAGCACATCAACGAGGCCTATGCAGCGCAGTTTAGCCCAGTGGCGTTTTGGGACAAGTTGCGAGCAGGAGCCAGCAACTTCGGCACCGCGCTGCTGACGCGGGCATTGGCGTTGTATTACGCGCTACAGGATCCCGACACGCCGAAGTGGGCTAAGGCGGTCATTCTTTCGGCACTGGGGTATTTCATCATGCCGTTGGACGCCATTCCCGATGTCGTGCTGTTCGTGGGGTTGGCGGATGATGCGCTGGTCGTGGCTGGCGCGTTTGCCACCGTGGCGCTGCATGTTAAAGAACTGCACATGATGAAGGTGAGAGCCAAACTGGAGGAGTGGTTCGGGCGGAATGGTGAGTGCATTGAGGTGCAGCAGCGCCGGTGAAACCGGCGCCACACGTGGAGCCGCTTTCAGCAGCCATGGCGGCAGCGGCGGGAGCGTAGCGGACGCGACGGTGCGCGTCCCTCCAGCAGAAAACGGACAGCCGTGACAGGCCATCTACAAAGATTCGTGTGCGGCACACGATATTGAAGCGGCCCTACGGCAGCAGCGCTAAGGGAAGGGCAGCGAGAAATAGGTATAATGTGAAGAGAGGTGAACAATGTCAGAGACAAGTGAAGAGACCAAACGACGGGTGAAGGCAATTGAGCTCGGTATCAAGCCGGGTCGCGTGGATATGCGTGCTGGGTTGATCAGTGCGCTGGCGGGCGAACCGGGCTATCGCCTCGATCAATGGATGGCAGCCACATTCAATCACAATTTCGACGCGTATGACCGCGCGATCGACACTGCGTACAATGCCACACACATAGGTGGGTCGCAGCTGCATCACCTGGTGGACGGCCAG
>JAPLST010000202.1:1660-5749 GCA_026398485.1 bacterium | reverse complement strand
CGTGGCATGCCGCCGGTTGTGGCGGCCGTGACCAAGGCCTTGCTTGCGCTCCCGCTCGGACTCGGCGTATCAACACTTGCTATGCCTAATTGTTGGGTGGCCGCAAGATTCGTGACGGTGGCCTGTCCGGCGAAGACGATGCACGCATGCAAGCCCACCAGAGTAAACAACACCATGAGTTTTGTTCGCATTATTTTGGTGAGTTAGAGATGGCTGTCAAACGCGACGATAAGGCGGCCCAACCTATTCACGGCCATGCCAGCGCATCCGGCTGATAGAACGGCATGCGCGGCGGCTTGCGCACCAATAGATGCTTGAAGAACAGCCGCCACACAATCCCGATCGCCTCATGCACGATCTTCTTGTTCATCTTCGAGATGCCACCCGCGCGCTCATGGAATACAATCGGAATCTCGCGAATCCGGAAGCCGGCCAGCCAGGTGTAATAGGTCAACTCGATCTGGAACGAATAGCCGTTCGAATGGATCTTGTCAAAATCGATTTTTTCCAGCACGGCGCGGCGAAAGCACTTGAAACCGCCGGTCGCGTCGCTGGCCGGCATGTCTGTCACCAACCGCACATAGCTCGTCGCGAATTTGCTCAGCAGCAGGCGCGACAACGGCCAGTTGATCACACTGACGCCGACCGTGTAACGCGATCCCAACACCAGATCTGCCTTCTGAATTGCACACAGGAAGTCGGCCAGGTATTTTGGGTCGTGCGAAAAATCGCCGTCCATCTCGATAACAAACTGGTACTGGCGTTCGAGCGCCCACTTGAAACCGGCAATGTAGGCGGTGCCGAGGCCGAGCTTGCCTACCCGGTGGAGCACATGAATACGCGGGTTCCCGGCCGCAAGGTGGTTGAGCAACGCGCCGGTGCCGTCAGGTGAGTTGTCATCAACGAACAGCAGGTCAATGGCAGCATACTGCGAGAGTATCTGCTCGCTCATGGATCTCACATTGTCCCGTTCGTTGTACGTGGGGATGACCACGAGCGTCTGGTCTCCTGTCACTGAATGCATGCGGTGTGCAACTCCTGATTATGACGGCTGCTTCTTGCAGTCGTTATGCGTTGAGTGGCCCTGCCAGCAGACCAGGTTTTACCACAAAGGTAAACGCTCAGATCATTATTGAGAAACCGCAATGACCATGGAGCGATCTACCTCAATGAAAGCAATTCGTATGCCATCTGCCCAGAAGCAAGAGAAGATAGACTTTCCGGCGTGTTGTTCAGCACAATGTGACCGGCCCTGTTCAACATCAGCGTCAAAACGACATTGCTTTTGTCAATCTATGCAATATTTGCCCGTTTGTGACGCGTTGAGACGAGTAATAAACAAGCCTTGGATGTCAACGTCTGCTCTCCGCCCATACCGAGCGGCCGCCTCAGCCGCAACAGATGCGCCAGCCGACGAAACGAACGCGGAGTTTCGCGCCCTCAAACTGATGTTGTAGAACGGCCGCAGAGCGCTTGTCGCGCATCAACATCGTTCTCTCACCTTCCTTGGCACACTTGTTGTTCTGCCTTTATTGTCTTATTGCTGATGGACCAATACACCACCGACCCAACAATGATTATCAGAAAGGCAATGCTCGTTTTGGTGGTTCCCAATCCCAAGCCACCATGTGAATGACGCTGCGAAAGGTAATCACCCAATGACGCGCCTAGCGGCCGGGTCAATATATACGCAATCCAAAATGTCAAGACCACATTTGCTTTGAAGAAATAATAGCTGATGACAACCATGCCGATCAAAACGGCAAATAGCACGCCCGACAAGGCGTAGCCAAGATGCCAGCCTTCTGATACGAGATCACCTGCGGCGGTTCCCAGTGCAAAGGTAAACAGAATAGCGGCCCAGTAATATAGTTCGCGCTTGAGGGTGTAAATGGTATGAATCGAAAGTGTCTTTTGACTCATATACCAGAAAGCAAATGTCGCGATAAGCGCCAGGCTGAATATAATGGTGGTGGTCTCCAGTCGCACCCCATAATTGTCGGTCAAGTTGTCCGTAATGAGTGTGCCAACAATGCTAATCATGACCACCGTAAGCCAATATATCCAGGGGACATATTTCTTGGAGATGATTTGGATTACCAACGCAACTAGCAGGAATACACTCGATAAATACGAGGTTGTGGCCAGGCCGAATTTCAATTTGAAGATAAGAAAGTCGGCGCCCGTCTCGCCCACCGTGGTTGCCATTATTTTGACAATCCAAAACAGAAGGGTAACTTCAGGCACTTTGTTGAGCAGCTGTGGCAAGCCACTAGTTGATGTGCAGGATTTCATTGCTCAATGCGCCCGGGTTGCCGGCCGATGCGGAAAGATGAAGATGCACGCCACGATCAGCACCAGCAATGCCGCCGATGCGGAATAGCGGCTTAACGCCAAGCCGCCTTGGCTGATCGGCTTGTCGAGCAGGTCGCCGACGACCGCGCCCAGCGGCCGCGTCAAGATGAACGCTGCCCAAAAGAGGACGGTGCGGGAGATGCGCGTCCAGAAATACGCCGCGGCAACAACAGCCAGCAGCGTGCCAAACACGATGGCGCCGCCGCCGTAGCCAATGCCGGCCGTGTCGGCTGTCCAATCACCAAGGGCCGTGCCCAAGGTTTGGGAAAACATGATCGTCACCCAATAGAACATCTCGGCCTTGGGCGCACTGACGGTGGCAACCGCCACCGAGCCAAGGGTGCGATACCACACAAACAGCGACGCCATCAGCAAGGTGAACAAAAGGGTTGTGCCGCCCGCATAGCCGATACCCAATGAACGGTCGGCGAAGTCAGCCATGGTTGTGCCGACCGTGGTTGTCGCAATAATGGTGATCCAATACAGGACCGGATGAAATTTCTTGGCGGAGATCTGGACGATGACCGCGCCTATGAACAGCACGGCAAAGATCGCGGTGCCGACCAGATAGCCGAGATTCATCGACATGGAGACGGCGTCGCCGCCCGTCTCACCCAGCGTGGTCGCCAGAATTTTTATGATCCAGAAAACCAAGGTTACTTCGGGTACCTTGCTGAGCATTTCCTGTTTTTCAATTTCCATGTTCAAGCATTCCTCACTTGTGGGCAGGTTGCGGCCATTATGGCATTTCCCGCCGGGAATAGCAAGGCGCGGGGCTGCCGGATTTCAGAAGAGAACATGAACAAGAAGCGCAGGGCATCATCCGCCCTGCGTTTTTTCGCGTAACGGCAAACGCCGCGGTCAGCGCCCGCGGCTACATCTGCATTGTGGCCGCCCGCGGCGAGGGCGGTCGCTGTTCTGCCACGGTCAGCCGTGCAGCAGCAGCGCCAGGCCACCGGCCACCACCAGCAACAGCACCACCACGCTCGCCGTCCACAACCAGGCCAGCATCGCCACGAGGCCATCCTGCTCCAGATCCGCCATGCACACCAGCACGATCGCCACGGCCGGCATCACATTGCCAAACGGCACAAACACCAGCGGCGCGGCCAGCAGCAGGCCATTGATTATGAACAAGACACCGGTGAGACGCTGCGCCGCGGTTGAGCGCACGAGCGGCGCCCAGCGCGGCCGCGCAATGCGCCGCACCACGCGCACGAGCCGGCCTAGAAAGGCAAACAGGCCGAGCCACACTTTTCCTTGCAGCTCTTTGTGCAGCACGCGTGGCGGCAACCACGGCGTCGCGCGGCCGCGCAGCATTTGCGCGCCCAGCACGACAAAGGCAAAGCCGGCCACAATGCTGAACGGGCCGAGTGGGATGGGTTGCAGAAACGGCAGGGCCAGCAGCATGCCGGTCAGGGCAAAGCCGGCATGGCGGACGCGGCCGAGCACCTGCGCAAAGGTGAGCGGCGCATCGGTGAGGCCGCGCCGGCACTCGTCCAAGATGGCCAGCAGGTCGGGCGGCGCGATGGTGTTGTTAGTGGCGTCCGTCATGGAACTGCGACGATTGTAGCATAAAAATTAGTTTCGCAACAATTACTCATGACATGAGCGCGCTTGCTGGCTGGTATGCCAGTTGTGGCCTCCGGCACCGTTCTGCCTGGAGGGACGCACACCGTTGCGTCCATTTCATCTGTCATGCATCGGCCACGACGGTGCGTGGCCCTCCACGCG
>JAPLST010000202.1:0-1526 GCA_026398485.1 bacterium | reverse complement strand
CTGTTCTGCCTGGAGGGACGCACACCGTTGCGTCCATTTCATCTGTCATGCATCGGCCACGACGGTGCGTGGCCCTCCACGCCGCATCTGTTCTGCCTGGAGGGACGCACACCGTTGCGTCCATTTCATCTGTCATGCATCGGCCACGACGGTGCGTGGCCCTCCAGCGGCCGTGGCAAAGCGGGCGCGATTTTGTACGCGGCGGTAGTCAGCGCGCGCGCCGGCGAAAACCACCCGGCGCATTGCCGAAACGGCGCGGCCCGCGCGACCCGCCTTGCGGCCGCGACTGCGACCGCGGCGCGTGCTTCGGCGGCGCATCGAATTGTTCAGCCGGCATGGCCGGATGTGAGCCGCGCGGGATCGGCGTGCGCATCATCTTCTCAATGTCGCGCACATCGCCCCACTGTTCCGGCGTTGCCAGCGTGATGGCGCGGCCCATCAGGCCGGCCCGGCCAGTGCGGCCAATGCGATGAATATAGTTTTCCGGATCGTCCGGCAAGTCAAAATTGATCACCAATTCGATGGCCGAGACGTCAATGCCGCGGGCCGCAATATCGGCCGCCACCAGAATCCGGATGGCGCCGGTTTTGAAGCCTTTGAGCGCCTGGGTGCGTTGCGCCAACGTCCGGTCTGAATGGATTTCCGCGGCCGAGTGCCCGGCTTTCACCAGCATCTTGGCCACTTTGCGGGCGGCCACCCGGGTGCGAATGAAGAGCAGGACCGAGCCGCTGTATTGCTTCAACAGCTCGCCCAGCAGCGCGCCTTTCATCTCCTTCTTGACCACGAACAATTCCTGGGCGACCAACTCGGCCGCGGTGCCTTGCGGTGCCACTTCCGTGCGCACCGGCAATTGCATGTATCTGGCGGCAATCTCGACAATCGAGGACGGCATGCTGGCCGAAAACAGCATGGTCTGGCGATCCTTGGGGATCAGTTCGAGCACGTTGCGAATCTGCGGCAGAAAGCCCATGTCGAGCATCCGGTCGGCTTCGTCCAGCACAATGCAATTGACATCGTTCAAGCGCACCAGCCGCTGCTGCAGGTGGTCATTCAAGCGGCCGGGCGTGGCGATGATCACGCGCGGGTCGGCGCGCACGGCCATGATCTGGCGGTGCATCGATTCGCCGCCGATCAGCACGGCCGTGCGCATCTTGAACGCCGCCGTCAATTTGCTGATCATCTCGTTGACTTGCAGGGCCAGCTCGCGCGTCGGCACCAGGATCAGGCCCTTGCCTTTGCGCTGGGCCAGGCGTTGCACCATCGGAATGCCAAACGCCAGCGTCTTGCCCGTGCCCGTCTGCGCAATGCCAATGATGTCCTTGCCCTCAACGGCGACCGGAATGGCTTTTTGCTGGATAGGTGTTGGCACCGTGAATTTGAGCGTGTGCAACACATGCAGAATGCCGGGGACAATGCCCAGCCCGTGGAATGCAGTTTGATTTTGGGGAGTATTCATGGCGGTAGTATACACTATTTGCCGTTTTTCGTAAAGCGCACGGGCTTCCCGCTGAAATTCCGATATGGGG
>JAPLST010000364.1:616-9284 GCA_026398485.1 bacterium | reverse complement strand
CAAGCCATGGAAGATCGTGATGCTGCATCACACCATTTTCACCTCGGGCAAGTACAACGTGTCCAACACGTATTACAAAACGTCCGGCATGCTGACCAACTACTACGTGCCCGCATTTGAGAAGTACAATGTCAATGTGTGTCTCAACAGCCATGACCACCTGTACGAGCACAGCATCAAGAGCAATGTGCATTACATGACCTTGTCAACGCTCAATCAGCAGGCCCTTGCCACGGAAAATCCGTACAGTGTCAAGCGCAGCGCGAAAACCAGCGCGGCCGCCATGCTGGCCATTAGCAATGGCGTCTGCACCGTCACGGTCAAGGGCCAGGCGCTTGCAAGCATCGACAACTTTGCGATCACCAACAACGCGTATGGCACAGCGCCGAGCGTGCCCGACCCGTCCAACCCGTCCGCGGTGCGCAGCAGCGCGAACCCCGCCAGCCAGATTGATGTGGCATGGTCGGCAAATGCCCAAGGCCACAGCGTCATGGTCGTGCGCAAGACCGGTGCGGACTCATGGACGGAGCCGGCCCAGGGCATGACCTACGCGGCGGACGCGGCGATCGGCAGCGGGCGGGTTGTGTATGTTGGCAATGGTGCCGCCTACGAAAACACCGGCCTGAATCCCGACACCACCTACGATTACAAGTTTTATTCCACGGCGAATGGTTGTTATTCGGCGGGCGTGACCGCCCAGGCATCCACGGCGCCGGCGGACGCTTCTTCCAGCCTGTCCCGCCTGTCTTTCTGGCGCACACCTTATTTGCAGAACATGACACCGACGGCCGTCACGATCATGTGGTGGAACAACACCAACGCGGCGGGCGCGGTCGGCTATGCGGCCGGCCGGGTTGAGTATGGCAAAACGGGCTATGAGCTCAGCAACGCCGCGGATAGCATGACCACCAATGCCTTTGCCGGCCAGACGGGCATTGTGCATCGCATCACGCTGGAGAATTTGGACGCCAATAGCGACTACCTCTATCGGGTTATTTGCGGCGGTGCCACCAACGCCAGCTCGTTTCACACCTATCCCGCTGACACCGACACCACTGCGTCGGTCTCTTTTGCCGTGCAAGGCGACGCAAGTCTGGGGCAATTTGGCTGGGGATACGATACCAGGTACCGGGCCTTTTGCAATTGGCAGGTAGCCTTGAACCCCAGTGCCTTCCTGGTTTTGGGCGACATCGTCAGTTTTGGCGAACCACTGATCAGCAATGCGTGGCACAGCTACTTCGCCAATGGCGCGCCGTTGCTGGCCAAGAGTCCATCCTACATTACGTTAGGCAACCACGAATACTGGCCGACACTGGCCGATGGCTATGACACGGCCTTTTCTTTTCCGACCAATGGGCCGGTCGCTGGGCACACGTACTCTTTTGATTGTGGCATCGCCCACATTACCGCCCTTGAGGTTAACAACGACAGCTCAACCGTCGATTACATGCCCGGCCGGCCGCTATTCACCTGGGTAACCAATGATCTTGCCCGCACCAGCAAGCCATGGAAAATCGTGATGTTGCATCATACCATTTACACATCGGGCAAGCCAACCCAGGCAACGTCCGCCATGCTAGCCAACTATTACGTGCCCGAATTTGAAAAATACAATGTCAACTTGTGTCTCAATGGCCATGATCATCTGTATGAGCACAGCATCAAAAGCAATGTGCATTACATGACGTTGTCGACGCTCGAGCAACAGATAAGCAACAATGTCAATCCCTACAGTGTGCTGTGCATGGCAAAATGCAGTGCGGCGGCGATAGTGGCAATTACCGGCGGGGTCTGCACCGTCACGGTCATGGGCGTTCCTCAGTATGGCAGCCTCCCCATTAAGAAGGTGGATGGTTTTGCCATCACCAATGCGGCCTATTATTTTTTTACGGTCAAAGAGCTCAATTCACTACAGCAATCTGCAGAAAGCATTTCACCCAACGAAATTAAATTGTCATGGTATAAGGACGCACAAGCACATAGCGTTATGATTGTGCGCAAGGAACATGGTAAAGCATGGACGGAGCCCACCCAGCACACCATCTACAATGCCAACGATCGCATTGGCGCCGGGGTGGTTGTCTACCGCGGCACTAACCTGACCCACGTGAATAACTACTTGAGTCCCTATACAACCTATGACTACAAATTTTATTCGGAAAACAGCGGGGTCTATTCACCGGGCGTGACGGCCCAGGCAACGACCATGCCGGAACCCGGCGTGGTTGTGGTGGCAGGCGTGGTCGTGCTCGCCTTGCTGCGGCGCTCAGCCCGGGGAGCGCAGGTCTCTGGCTGCTCCGCCGATGGCGCATACAGGTCAACGCAGTGACACACTTGCTTGTACACCAAATAGCTGCGCAGCTGAGGTAGGGCAGGCTACCCAGCCTGCCACTGCGGTGCCGCTTGGCTTTGCGACGGGGCTGGCAATTTCATGTTGGAGAGCGGAGAGCCTGTCCTAACAAATGATATAATGGGCATGGAAAATGGTTTTATAACCGCTGCTTTTGCAATATATGAAGAAAGATAATGTGATGCTATTGCTCAGCGCGGTGATTGCCTTGGCCGGCCTGATCGTTCAGCTATATATTGCCAGCGCTTTTGTCATCGCCTTCTTCATCCCCGCCAATGGCGTTGTGAAAATAACCACTGCGGCTGTTGATCGTGGTGACTGCATCGATCTCAAGGTGCGCGTCGCCAATGTGGATACCAGGCGATACTTGTCCAACTTCTATTTCTCCTTTATGAGTTATGAACGAGACGCGTACAAACTCGTTTTGACGAATATTGTGCCTGTAGTCGTGTACACGAACGAATACTATTTCGGCCCAACAAACACATGGGATGACCAAGGCGTTGAGCTAGACCCAACGCTATCTATCACACGCGGCGAATCATTTCTTGCTGAATTTGTGCTGGTCAAGAACACCAAGAGACACATAGCCAAGATTTATGGCCATCTAGGATACCGTGGCCTGCGCTTTGTTGATTACGCCGGACCCAAAGACTCTATCTGCCAGGATTTCACCGTGATTATGCCGACAAACACGGCAGGGCAACCTTAAAAGAAACAAATTCTCCTTCGGAATCAATGTTGCTTATTCAGTTGCCAGCGCCTTCTCGACTTCTTCGACGTTCAGCTCCGCGCCATAATTGATCACGCGCAGGCTGCCAATGTCAAGCGTCTGTGACTGCGCGCCGACATGCAGGCTCACCTGCGACTGGCCGGCGGCATACTCGCGCAGGGCGCGGAATACCACGCAGTGCCGCTGCCATCCCGCGGGCGCGCTCAGCAGCACGCGCACCGATTTGTCATACGGCTCGCGCGCCTCTTCAAAAGAAAACCAGAACACGCCCTCGTCCGCCGCCGCATCCGCCCGCCGCACAAAAAAGGTGGCCGCCAGCACATCACCGGCGCGCACCGGCGCACATGCGCGGACGTTCAACACCACGCCGAATTCCTTGGTGTCGGCCGGGTCAACCACAAGACGGGCTGCGTCTGCAAACGGCTGGCCTGTCACGGCGACCCGTTCATAGCGCGAGGCGCCCTGGCTTTGCCCGCCGAAAAAGATGTTTGAGTCAGGCGTGTCCACCACGGTCACAACGCCTGGCGGCAACGGCTTGCGCAGTCGCAGTCGCAACGCGTCCAGGTCGTTCGTCAGCGTCAGCGCCAGCGTGTTGGTCAGGCCGCCGTGGCTGACCGTCACCTCGTAGTCGCCTTTGAAACCGCGCACGGCATAGCCGCCGTGGGCGTCAGTCTGGCCGCGCGCATTCGTCCACCATTGCTTGAACACCAAATCCTGCCATGCCTTGCCGACCGGCTTGACGCTCCAGTCGCGCCGGAACAGGGCCGCCTCGGGGCGCCAGTGCGCGCCTTCCCAGAAGCCCCACATGACAATGCCGGCCACCGCCGGATGGCTGAAGAGGGTGGTCATGAAGTCCGCCAGATACCGGGCTTGGAGCTGCTCGTCGGCCATGCTGATGTCAAATTCCGTCGCTTGGATTTCCTTGTGAAACACGGCGAAGCGATCCAGCACTTCCAGCAGGCGTTGCGGCGGCGTGACATCCCAGCCAAAATGGCTTTGCACACCGATGCCGTCCAGCGGCGCGCCCTGTTGCAGCAAATACTGGATGGTGGCAAAATAGTGATCCTGATGCGCCGTGTCCAAGCCGCGCGCCGACAAAATCGAGTAATCATTAAGGTACAATTTCGCCGCCGGATCAGCCGCGCGGGCCTCCTTGAACCATTCGGCCATGACCGCGTTGCCGAGCATGTCCATGACGTCGTGATTGCTGAACGGCTCGTTGATCACGTCCCAGTCAACAATATTCCCGCGCAGCGCGCCGACCTCATCATGAATGTGTTCGGCGATGATCTGGCGCACGCGCGCCGGCGCATTGCTGGCCGCCCGCAACAGCTGCGGCGTGTTGTCCCACGACGGCCAGACCAGGCAATGGCCGCGCACGGCAATGCCGTTTGCGCGCAGCCACGCGACGGCGGCGAGCGCATCCGTGCGGCCCGACCGCCCATTCCATTCGCCGCACCAATTCGGCCACTTCAAGTCGTTTTCCAGCACGACCTTGTTGAACAACTGCGTCACCATGGTGCGATAGCGTTGCGCGTCCGGCGTCGTGGCATCCGCTGTGAAATAGCGCGCCACGACGGCCGCTCCAAAACCAAACGCGTGTTTGCGCATGCGCACCTGCACCGCCGCGCCGCGCAACGGCTGGCCATTCGTGTCCAGCACGACAAGACGCAGCGCGGCTTTGCGCAGCTTGTTGATCCGCGCCGCCGCCGCCGCGCGCCACGGCGCGTCCGCCGCCATGCCCGCGTAGGTTGCTTTGACCATCGGCAGCGCCATGATGTTCGTCACGCCGCAGTTCAGCAGTTCGAACGCCGCCAGTTCCAGCACTTGCGGCGGGTAGCCCACCCGGAAACACACCTGCGCCTGGCCGGCCGCATAATCCTCCGCCGCGGTGAACGGCAGATAGAATTGTTGCCATTGCGGGCCGACCGCAATGTCGCGCATGGCGGATTTTGTCCACGGCGGGCTGCCTTGTTCAAAGACAAATTCGGCGCGCGCTTCGCCGGTTTCGGCGCGACTCTCAACCCGCCGCGCCCAGACCGACAAGAACAGCACGTCACCTTGGCGCACCGCCGCCGTGTTGCTGAACGTCACTTGCGTATTCCATGGCTGCGGCGCCAGCCGCAGTGTGGCCACGCGCAACGCCTGGGTGAACGACGGGCCCGTCACGGCCACGACCGTCAGCCGCGCATTGGTGGGATATTCGCCGCCCATCTGCGCGTGCAGCAACGCGGCGCGCGCCATTACCGGCGTGCCGTTCGGCAGCGTCACCGCCCGCGCGCTCAACACCAGCAGGCCCGCGCCAATAGACATGGCGCGCATCCCTGTGCGGATCCTCGTACCTGTCATGGCAGCACTCCTTGTTGATAAAAGTACGCTCACCTAGTATAGTGTTTCATGCCGATTTGTATGCAGAGACCCCGCTTGTGTGCGTATTTCTGCCCGTAGCCGACGCACGGCGTGCGGCGTGCAGCACATCACGCAGAACGCCGTTCCGCGGCTACATCACTGATGCTGAAATGCAAATCTCTGCCCGTAGCCGACGCACGGCGTGCGGCGTGCAGCACATCGCCCAAAACGCCGATAAATTCTCGTGCAACACGATAATTTACGGAGGCGGCTCCCGTTCTTTGTGTACCGATACTCCACCGAGTTCGCCGTCGACTCACCCGGTTTGACCGCGCGGCATCTTTGTTGTTACACTATGTATTCAACAAAGGATATGCAATGAACTTGCGCTGTTTGTCACTTGCCGTGGCTGGCCTCGCGCGGCGCGCCCGCCGCGCGCTCGGGCCGTGACGGCGCCGGCCGTGCGGGTGACCGCGGCGGTGATCGAGCGCAACGGCTTGATCCTGCTGGCGCGGCGCGTGACCTCGGCGCATGGCGCCGGCGGCTGGGAGTTTCCCGGCGGCAAACTTGAAGCGGGCGAAACGCCGGAAGCCTGCCTTGCCCGCGAGATTCAGGAAGAGCTCGGCGTGACCATCACGGTCGGCGCATTGCTGGCCGAGGTGCGCCATGCCTATCCCACTAAAACAATTTGTTTACTGGCATATCATGCGCGGATCGTGGCCGGCGAGCCGCAGGCACGCGAGCATGCCGAGCTGGCCTGGGTGCCGCGCGCGGCGCTGCTGGACTACGACCTGCTGCCGGCCGATGTGCCGATCGCGCGCCAGCTCATGGCAACGCCACCGGCGGCGGTGTAGTCAGATTGTCGCAGAGCGCACTTGCCTGCACACCAAAGTTGCGCATCTGAGGTAGGGCAGGCTACCCAGCCTGCCACTGCTGAAGCGCCTGGTCTTGTAATTATGCTGAGGAACGGAGATGGCAGGCTGGGTAGCCTGCCCTACTCAGCTGGATCATCCCTTGGGACGGCTGCGCCGATGGGGGCGGCGCAGTGAAACGATATGGCGCTCAGGCGCCAATAATGGTATACTAAAAGCCATGAAAACTCTTATGTTCATTGGCGCAGCGTGGCTGGCTATGCAGGGCAGTCTGACGGTGCTGGCCGGGCCGGCCACTACAACTCTATCAACCAACATGCTTGAAAAAATTACAAAAACGGATGCCGAGTGGCGCGCACAATTGACGCCCGAACAATACCGCATTACCCGCGAAAAAGGCACCGAGCCGGCGTTTTGCGGCCAGTTTTACGATCATAAAAAGCCCGGCATCTACACCTGTGTCTGCTGCGGTCTGCCGTTGTTCAGCACCACGGCAAAGTTCAACTCCGGCACGGGCTGGCCGAGTTTCTTCACGGCGATTGATCCGGCGCATGTGCGCACCCAGGCGGATCGCAGTCATGGCATGGTGCGCACCGAAATTCTGTGTGCGCGCTGCGATGCCCATTTGGGGCATGTCTTCGACGACGGCCCGCCGCCGACCGGCTTGCGCTATTGCCTGAATTCCGCCGCGCTGCAGTTTGTCGAGCAGGCTGCGACCAACGCGGCTGGTGCGGCCGTTACAGAAACGCCGACGAATGTGGCCATCTTTGCCGCCGGCTGCTTCTGGGGCGTTGAGGCGGCCTTCCGCAAGGTCAAGGGTGTCTGCAATACCGAAGTGGGCTACCTTGGCGGTCAGACGAAAAAACCAACTTATCAGGACGTATGCACGGATCGCACGGGGCACGCCGAGGCGGTGCGCGTGGTGTTTGATCCCGCCCAAGTATCCTACGAACAACTGCTGCAAGTGTTTTTTGATTGTCACGATCCCACCCAGGTTAACCGGCAGGGGCCGGATCGGGGCACGCAATATCGCTCGGTTATTTTCTATTGCACGCCGGCACAGGCGCGCGCGGCGCAGGCCGCCAAGGAGCAGCGGGAGAAATCCGGAAAACACGCGCGGCCCATCGCCACACAAATTGTGCCGGCCCCGGACTTTTACCGGGCCGAGGAGTATCACCAGCAGTATCTGGAAAAGACTGGCGGGGAATGTCATTTGCAGTAGTTTTCAGTTTTCAGTTTTCAGTTTGGAGGACAGATATGGACTTGTTTACCTTGGTACGGCCGGAGCATCTGAATCAGCACGGCTATTTGTTTGGCGGCTGCATGTTGAAATGGGTCGATGAATACGCCTGGCTGGCGGCCACGCGCGAATATCCGGGGTATCCCTTGGTGACCGTGGCGATGAATAACATTGCCTTCAAGCATCCGGTTCAAAACGGTTCGATTCTGCGCTTCAACGTCATCCGCGAGCGCCAGGGCACGACCTCGGTGACCTACGTCGTGAACGTCTATGCCGACGCGCCGGGCGCGCAAAAAGAAACCGTGGTGTTTACGACCCTGGTGACCTTTGCGTGTGTCAACGCGCTTGGCAAAAAACGGGCGTTGCCGCCCACGCCACCGGCACACTGACGCGCGTTGTCCGGCATTTTCCGCCACAAAACAAAACAGCACCGCCGCACGGCGGGCGCCGCACTATCCCGCCTTTTTTGCTATACTATCACCATTGTATTTACTGCAACGACACGCGGGTAACCACAGCGGATGGCAGCAATGAGCAACGCACGCGTTTATATTATTGGCGCCGGGCCGGGCGACCCGGAGTTGATCACGATCAAGGGCTACAAATGCATTCGCGCCTGCGACGTGGTGTTCCACGACACAACTGTGGCGCCGTACATTCTCGATCATTGCCGCAAGGGCACGACGCGGATCCGGATCGAGGACAGCATCAGCGATGATCCGCTCTTGCTGGACAAAATGAACGCGCAGATCATCGCCGCGGTGCGCGCCGGCCAGATTGTCGGCGTGGTCCAGGAAGGCGATCCGTTCATCTTCGGGCTGGGCGCCGAGATCGCGCGCGCGGCGGCCAAAGAAGGCATCCCCTTCGAGGTCGTGCCGGGCATCACCTCGGCCATCGCCGCCGCCGCCTATGCCGGCATTCCCCTGACCTATCGCGGCTATTCCTCGACCCTCGCCTTTGCCACCGGCCACACCGATTTGAACAAGCAATACACGGATGTCGACTGGCAGAAAGTGGCGACCGGGATGCAGACCCTGGTGGTCTTCATGGGCGTCAGCAATCTGGCGATGATTGTCCACAAAATGATCGAGCACGGGCGCGACCCGCGTACGCCGACCGCCATT
>JAPLST010000364.1:0-606 GCA_026398485.1 bacterium | reverse complement strand
TACGCCGACCGCCATTGTCAGTTGCGGCACGACCCGCGCGCAAAGCACGATCGCCTCCACCCTCGGCGAGATTGCCGAGTTGATCAAAAACGAAAAACTACAGGTGAAAATGCCGGCGATTATTGTCATCGGCGATGTCGTCGGACTGCGCGATGAGCTGAATTGGTTTGAGCCCGGCATTGAACGATGAACGATGAACGATGAACCCTGAACCCTGAACCCTGAACCCTGAACCCTGAACTCTAAACTGCACTACTGGCTGCGGCGGCTGCGCCCGCTGTTGGCGGCCGCAGTGATCGTGGGCGCGTGCGTGCTGGCATTCTGGCCGGGCATGCCGGCGTCGCTGCATTTGGACGACTACGACATGCTGCGCAACAACGCCCTGGCGAGCCGTAGCATCGCGGAGATTGTGCAATTGTATCCGACCCGCTGGCTGGTGGTCTTGAGTTTGTGGGCGAATGCGCGGCTGCAGGGCGAGACGGTCTTTGGCTATCACGTGGTGAACCTTGCGCTGCATTGCGCGAATGCCTGGCTGGTGTGCGTGCTGACTTGGCGCTTGTGGTGGTGGGCGCGCCGGCATGGCTGGCGGGTGCGCGGCATCGGGCC
>JAPLST010000405.1 GCA_026398485.1 bacterium | reverse complement strand
TGCTTCGCAGCGCGGGGTACTCATCAGAGTATGCGCCAATCCACCCCGGCATGTTCCATCAGCGTGCGGCAGTGCCGCAATCCTTTTTGCAGCGAGTGAAACGGGGCGACCTGCGCGGCGCGCGCACGCGCAATCGACAAACGACTGTCCGCGGGCCGCGGGGCATCCGCCGTTGCCGGCCCACGCGCCGGGAGAATGCGGGTGGCATCATAGCCGAACGTGTGCGCAATCGCGCGCCAGATTTGAAAACGCGTGGCGCGCGTCCGGCCACGCAGATGCATGACGCCGGTGCAGCCGCGGGCCAGCAGATACAGAATTGCGCGGGCGACATCATCGCTGAGCGTCGGATAGCGCACCTGGTGATGATCCAGATGGTGGAGCGCGCCGGTGTTCAAGGCGTGCAACACTTTCAAGAGCAGCGCGTCATCCGGCACGCACGAGAAACCATATTGCAAGGGCATCCGCACGATGAGATGGCGCGGACACGCGCACGCGGCCGACTCCCCTGCCGCTTTCGTCCGGCCGTACAAACTCAAGGGCGTGGGCGGGTCGTCTTCATGGTATGGTGGCGCGCTGCCATCGAAGACATAATCCGTGGAAATATAGACCAGGCAACGGTCATGCGCCGCGCACCACGCGGCCATCTGCGCGGTGGCGCCGGCGTGCAGGCGCTGGGCATACTCCGGCTGGCGCTCGCAAGCGTCCGGATCGCGCACGGCGGCGGCGTGAACAATCACGGCCGGGGCATGCCGGTCCAGAAGCTCAGCAAGGGCGGCGTGGTCGGTCAAATCCGCGGCGATGAACCGACCGTTGCAGGTATGGGTGTGGCAGACGCCGATTGTCGGGTACTGCCGTGCAAAGATTGCCTGTGCAATTTTGCCGAAAAAGCCGCTGGCGCCGGTCAGCAGGATCAGGTTTTGTCGGGCCATTCACACACGGCGGTGGCCGTTGCAAAATCGCGCACATGCGCAATCGAGATGTACAAGCCGCGCAGGCCTTGCTGGGTGGCGAACGCCGCCGCCGCGCCAAACAAAGTTGCGTGCGGCACGCCGTGGGCATCATTATGCACGTCAATGTCAAGCCAGGAAATGCCGCTGGGCGACGGCGCATGCAGCGCCTTGAACACGGCTTCTTTGGCGGCAAAGCGGCCGGCCATGTGTTGCGGCGGGTCGGCCTGCGTCTGGCAGTAGGCCTGTTCGCGCGCAGTCAGGACACGGGAAAGAATGGCGTCATGCTTGTCGCGCACCCGCGCGACATCCACAATATCGGTGCCGATCGTGATCATCGCACCGGCGCGCCGCGCCTCAGTTGGTGGTGGCGGGCGCCGCAGGACGGGGAACAGCAACCGGTGCGGTCGTGGCCGGGCCGACTGCATTGGTCGCTTTGGCGGCGTTGTTTTTCTCGCGTTTCTCGGTTTCTTCGAGGGACATCAAGGGCGCAACCCGCCCGCGTGGTGGCCGGGCGCGGCCGCGGCGGCCGGTCAGCACCGAAGCCCCGGCATGCTTGCTGAGCCACGCCACTGCGATGCACAGCACCATGAAGCCAATGGCAAACCAACTGGTCGCCTTGGTCAGGACATCACCAGCCCGGCTGCCGAACACGGCTTGGCCTTCACCCATGCCAAAGGCGCCGGACAAACCATCGCCGCGCCCGGATTGGAGCAGCACCACGCCGATCAGTCCGACACAGACAATAACCAGCAGCATCACCATCAAAATATACATCACAGACCGGGGCTGGAATTAATTACGCATCAATTGTTTGGCGATATCGACGGCGCTGGCGGCATCCGGCGCATAGCCGTCGGCGCCAATTTCGTCGGCATAGCGCTGGGTGACCGGCGCGCCACCAATCATCGTCTTGATCTTGCCTTTCAGGCCGGCCTGCGCGAGGGCTTCGCACACGGCTTTCATGGACGGCATCGTGGTGGTCAGCAAGGCGGACATGCCGATGATGGTCGCACCATTGTCCGTCGCGGCCTTGATGAACTTTTCGGGGGTGCAGTCAATGCCGCAATCGATGACTTGAAAGCCCGCGCCTTCCAGCATCATGCACACCAAATTCTTGCCGATGTCATGCAGGTCACCCTTGACCGTGCCAATGACCACCTTGCCGATCGGCTCGACGCCCGCGGCCGCCAGCAAGGGCTTCAGCACGCCCAGCCCGGCATGCATGGCGCGCGCGGCGATCAGCACTTCCGGCACATACACTTCATTCTTCTTAAAGCGCTCGCCGATGACATTCATGCCGGCGATCAGGCCTTCCGTCAGGACTTGTCCCGGCGTGACGCCGTTGTTGATGGCGCACTGCACCAGTTCCTTGACTTTCGGCGCCTGGCCTTTGATCAAACATTCCGCAATTTCTTGCATCGTTGACATACCATACCTTGAATATATTAATTAGCGCTGCCGCCAAACACATTCCGGCGAAACTACCCCGCCTGGACTCGAACCAGGAATAAGGGTACCAAAAACCCTAGTGTTGCCAATTACACCACGGGGTAAATTATTTCACCCGGTTTTAGTGGGCAGCGGTGTTCCAGTCTTGCCACGCAAAGTAGGGAAAACTGTACTGGTCATAAATCGTATAGGTGTCATCGACGGTGCCGAACGTGGCAACGTCCATGACCCCCGCCAGGGTGCGCACGACCGTCAAGCCGATGCCTTTAAAAAAGCCGATGGCCGGGCCGACGACGGCATTGTCCGACGTTTCCACGTACAGGTTGCGCGGCAGTTCCACCCAGCCGGTCGCGTTATTCATCAAGCCGCGGGTCATTTTGAAGCCCCATTTCTCGAACCACAAGTCCGCCGTGCGCGCTTGCTTCATCGTGTTGGCTTCATTCGCGGTGGTGTTCGCGTCCACTGCCGCAAACACGCTGGCCGCCACCAGGAGCAGTGCTCCGATTACAACTGTCTTCATACAGGTACTCCTTGCATTACATGAAATAATAAACTACTCCGCTTGACATTCGTGCTTACCGCGCCTGCGGCAGGTTCACTTCGATAAACGTTGTTTCCACGCCCGGCACGTCCTTCAATTCCTTGATGTTGCGCGCTTCCTTGGCCGCACTCTTGGTCATGCCCTGCAAACGAATGCGAATCCGCTTGGGCATGGCATTGCGCTGGATGGACTCCCAATCACCGGCGACCCAATCGCCTTTCTGACTGCTCCAGAAAAAGACTTTGAAGCCCACAATCCCGAACGCAAACGGCTCGCAGTTCGGCGGCAGGAAATCCATCACCGGCCAGCCGGGCTCGTTGTAATTCCACATGCCTTCAGTCTTGTACAGGCGCCACAATTCATAGCGCTGCCAAGCGCCTTCCGGGTCGGGCTTCACTTGATAGCCAATCTCGACCAGGCCGCGCTCGGTCGTGCAGCCAAAGCGCAGCACGCTCTGCTCGGCGGACAACTGGCGGATCTGCAGGTAGACTTGCTCGCCATCGGGCCGGTTGTTGTTGATGATCGCCTGCGACAGTTCGCGATGAAACTGCTCGGTCGCGGCCCGCACGCTCTGCATCAATTCGGCATTCTGCTGCACGCCCTCGACGGCATTCATCGTCTGCTGAAACGCGACCATGATGGCGCTCATCAGAATGCCGAGAATGGCAATCGCGACCATCACCTCGATCAAGGTGAAGCCGCGCGCGCGGCCAGGCCTACTTCTTGCCATATTTCACCGCCGGATACGGGTTGTGCACGCGAAAGACCTGGCGCAAAAACGGCTTTTCCATTTGATCACTGCGGATGATGGAGAGGCCCAGCGGCACTTTCTCCTGGTCGATCTGATCCTTGGTATACACATGGAACTCGACTTGGAAAAAGACGCCTTTCACGCCATTGGCGCCAATCTTGGTGTCGCCCGCCATGCCGATGTCATCCACGACGTACTGCCAGAAATAACGCGAGGTTTCCTCGAAGGGGTACACTTCCGATTCGTACACCGGCCCGGCCCACTTCTTTTCGCCCATGTAGCGCGCAAAGGCCTGGTCATGCCGCAAATAGCGCTGGGCAATGATCTTGCTCGGGTCGCCCGTGCCG
>JAPLST010000413.1 GCA_026398485.1 bacterium | reverse complement strand
GGACAAGGTCCTCAAAGCGTGCGAAGCGCTCATGCCCCATCTGTGCGCGGTGGGCCTCGGCACCGCCGACCCGGCCAAGCAAGTTCCCATCGGCTTCTGGATGCACCGCGGCTGCGTGCCCTTCATCAACCCGAAGACATTCGCGTCCCACAATTGGCCGACCCTCAAGCCCATCATCGAGGAGTTCTGGAAGCACGGAAATCAGACCTTGTTCTATGGCGAAGGCAAATGGCACCACCACTTCGATGCCTTCCGCGAACTGCCCGACCGCAGCATCGTCTTCCACTGCGATCAGGACGACATCTTCCACGCGCATCGCAAACTGCACGACAAGTTCGCCCTGAGCGGTGGCATCCCCAATGCAATGCTCAGCTACGGCAAACCCGACGAAGTCCGCGCTTTCTGCCGGCGGGTTATTGACGAGGTCGCGCGCGACGGCGGCTACATCATGGATGCGGGCGCCATCATGCAGGACGATACCAGCATCGAGAACATCCGCGTCATGACCGAGACGGCCCGGCAAGATGGCGTTTATAGCGCGGGCAGCTATAAGGCGCCGGTCGCCACACCGCCGTGCGAAGTGCCGGCCTCGGTGGCGGACCGTCAGAAGCTCAACGGCATGAAAGGCCGCCCGCAGCCGCGTGTGCGGCCCGGCGTCTGTTTCCCGTGGGAAGAGCGCGTCAAGGACCTTCCCGAAATCACCGGCAGCCCGGAGCTCGTGCGGAGGATCTGGGAGGACATTGACGCCTTCGGCAATAGGTACATCTGGCAGCTCCTGCTGAGCTTCTAGCGCGCGAAAGGGAGCATCAATCACACAGCAACGAGCACCCGCCTGAGTCCAAACCGCTTCGGAGAGACCTCTCCATGCCAACCACACGTCCCGATTCCAGCGCCCGGTTTGAATTAAAGGCGAACGGCCCCGGCGTCGGCACGCTGACGTTGAGCGGGCATCTGGATGCGCGCTCCACGGCCAGCGTGTGGAAGGACCTGGACGCGCGGCTGCGGCACCGTCCCTGCACGGCGCTGGAGGTGGACGCGGCTGGGGTGGAGTATTGCGACGGCGCCGGCCTGGCGCTGCTGCACTTCCTGAGCATGGGCGGGATGTTGCCGCCGGGCGGCAAGGCAACCGTGCGGGGACTGCGGCCTGAGTTCCAGAACCTCTACCAGAGGTTCACGGCTGAGGATTACCAGCGGAATCGGCCGCAGGCGCCGAAGCCAAACTCCGTCCCCGAGGAAGTCGGCCGGGCAGTGGTGGCCGCGGCGAACGAGATCGAAGAGGAGGTGGCGTTTATTGGCGAGGTGTCCCAGGGGCTGGTGGCAAACCTGGCGCGGCCCAAGGCCATGCGCTGGGGGGAAGTGCTGCGTGTCTTTGAACAGGCGGGAGTTAACGCGCTGCCGATCATCTCGCTGATCAGCCTGCTGATAGGATTGATCATCGCGTTCGAGGCGGCATCACCGTTCGCCATGTTTGGAGCGCAGATCTTCATTGCCAACCTGCTCGGCATTACCATGGCTCGCGAACTCAGCGGGCTGATGACCGCCATCATTTTGGCTGGCCGCTCCGGTTCGGCCTTCGCGGCGGAATTGGGGACGATGAAGGTCACCGAGGAACTTAATGCGCTGGAAACCTTCGGGTTGAACCCGATCCGTTTTCTCGTCGTGCAGCGCGTGCTGGCCGGCATCCTGCTCACCCCGCTGCTGACGATCTACTCCATCTTCGTCGCCATCCTGGGCGGCGTATTAGTCATGGTGGCTATGGGCTTTCCGCTCGCGACGATTTACCATCAGATGGCCCAGACGCTGGGCTATAAGGACATTCTCATCGGTGTGGGCAAAGGGGTCATTTTTGGTGCGCTGATTGCGGGCGTCGGTTGCCTGCGCGGCCTGCAGACCCGGCAAGGTCCCAGCGCCGTGGGTGAATCCACCACGCGCTCCGTGGTGACCGGCATCCTCCTCGTAATCGTGGCGGATGCGGTCGTCGCCGTGCTGCTCTACTTCCTGCACCTATGAACGAAACGAAGGAAGTCGTCATCACAGTGAAAGCGCTCACGGTGGGCTACGGGGAGAAGGTGATCCTGGAGAAGCTCGACTTCGAGGTCCGGCGCGGCGAGGTGTTCGTCATCCTGGGCGGGTCGGGCTGCGGCAAGAGTACCTTGCTCAAGCACATGATTGGCCTGTACGAGCCGATGGCCGGCGAGGTTTGGTTCGGCCCGGACAACCTGGTTACCGCCCAGGGCGAAGACCGAATCCGCATCCTGCGCAAGTTCGGCGTGATGTATCAAAGCGGCGCGCTGTTCGGCTCGCTGACGGTCCTGGAGAACGTCACACTGCCGCTGGATGAGTTCACGGATTTGCCCACCCAAGCCAAGGAGCTGATTGCCCTGGCCAAGCTGAAACTGGTGGCGATGGAGACGGCCGCCAGCCAAATGCCCGCGGATTTGAGTGGTGGCATGCAAAAGCGCGCCGCCATCGCGCGCGCCATGGCCATGGATCCCGATGTCCTCTTCTTCGATGAGCATACCACCGGGCTCGATCCCGTCATGGCCGCCGAACTCGACCGCACCATCCTGCGCCTGCGCGAGAAACTGCATATCACCGTCGTCGTCGTGACCCACGACATGACCAGTATCCGGCGCATCGCCGACCGTGGCATCATGATTGCCGACAAGCATATTGTCGCCGCCGGCAGCATCCGCGAGATGGAGCAAAGCGGCGATGCCCGCGTGATTAATTTCTTTATGCGCCAAGAAGGCCATTAATATCCCTACCCGCGCCGACAACCATGGCTATTGCACATTCCGACAAAGTCAAGGCGATCGTCTTCCTTGTGGTGACGATCAGCCTCTTCATCACGTTGATCCTTGTCCTGGTCGGCAGCGACTGGATGGAAAAGACGGATTCGTATTACATTGATTTCAACGAAATCAAGGGGATCGCGCCCGGCTCGCAGGTGCGCTACAACGGCGTGGCGATCGGCAAAGTCAAACGGATCAGATCCTTGAGCAACATCAGCAAAGCGCGTGTCACCGTTGAAGTCCAGCAGAACATCCCGATTAAAAACGACAGCACCGCCACCCTCGGCATGGATTCCTTGATCGTCGGCAACCGCTTCATTCAAATCACGCCCGGCAGCCCGGGTGCCGTGGTCATCAAGCCCAACGACCAATCCTATATCATCCGCGGTGAACGCTCGATGCTGGACAACATGTTCTTGCAGGCGGCCGAGATTTCCTCGCGCAGTTCCGTCTTGATCAGCAATGTCAATAATATCTTCAGCCCCGAAAACTCCCGCGCCATCTCGTCAATCCTCCTGCAATTTGACAGTATCCTCAAGCACGACGCGACCAATGCCACCGCGGAATTCCGCCAAACCCTGGCCGATGTGCGCATCGCCATCAATGCCGCCCAGATCAAGGACACCATGGCCGACATGCGCGGCACCTTGATTTCCGTCCGGCGCGCGGTGGACAGCGCCAATGATATGATGTCCCAAAACCAGACCACGGTCAACGACACGCTCAACAGCATCCGCGCGGCGACCGACAGTCTCAATGAATTGCTGATTAATCTGAACCGCCACCCGCTTATCCGCGGCAAAGGCGAAAAGACCAAGGAGTGGATCAATGAATAAGCGCCTGTTGCTTTCTGGCAATCTGACCGTGCTCGCGCTGACGCTGGCCGGATGCATGTCGCTCACGTCGGTGACCCCGCCCGTGGTCACCCGTTTTCAGCTGGATGCCGACACTGACGCGCACGGCCCCACCAACCGGCTGCGGGTCGCGGTTCAGCGCTGTGATGGCAGCGCGGCCTACAAGCGCGAGCAAATCGTCGTCAGCCCTGCGCCGTATGTCATGGACAGCTACCCCAATGCGCGCTGGTCGGAAGACCCGTGCGACATGCTGACCGAGGCGCTCATGACCTACCTCGGCCGCCGCTGCGCCTATGTCACCACCACTCCGCGCATGTACAAGGATGACGTGCAAGTGATTGTCACGACGTATATCGACGCCTTTGACCAAGTCCAGCGCGGCAAACAATGGGTGGCCGTGTTTCGCGTCAAATACGAGCTTGTGGCGGATGCCAACAAGCGCGTCCTCGAAAGCAACCGGTTTGAACGCACGCGCGCCTTGCCGAACGGCAAGCCCGGGGAATATGTGGCGGCCCAGAATGCATCCGCCAATGAATTCTTCGAATATCTGGCGCATCGTCTGAGCGTCTTGACGCCGCCACGCTGAACGGGGCAGCTGGGTAAATTCAATGCCGCATGCGGAAGGCTGACGTGGATGCTGCCAATGACCGGGCGTATGCCGACCTGCAGGTGAACGGGTATGCCGGCGTGGATTTTTCGGCGGCGGGGCTGACGCTGGCGGCGGTGCGGCGCGTGGCGCAGGCGCTGGCGGCGCGCGGCACGGCTGCGTTCTGCCCGACGATTATCACGGCGCCGGCGGCGGTCTACGAACAAAATCTGCCGGTGCTGGCCGCCGCCTGCGAGACGGATGAGCTGGCGTCGTCGTTGTTGGGCATCCATCTCGAGGGGCCATTTCTCTCGCCGCAGCCGGGGGCGCGCGGGTGTCATCATGTTGAATGGATGCAAGCGCCGGCGCCGGCACTGCTCGAACACTGGCAGACCCTGGCGCGCGGACACGTCAAATTGCTGACGCTTGCGCCGGAACTGCCGGGCGCCTGCGAGACCATCCAGTGCGCATGCGCCTTGGGCATCGTGGTGTCGCTGGGACATACCAATGCAAATGAGCACCAAATCCTGCGCGCGGTCGCGGCCGGGGCGCGCTGTGCAACGCATCTCGGCAATGCCTTTCCCCGCGCGGCGCATCCGCGCGACAATGCCATGTGGTGGCTGCTCGGTTGCGATGCGCTGAGCGCCATGTGCATCACCGACGGGCATCACCTCAATGCTGCGTTCATCAAAACGGTGCTGCGCACGAAAGGCGTCGACAAGTTCATTGTCGTCAGTGATGCCGCGCCGGTCGCCGGCCTGCCGCCCGGCGCGTATGACTGCATGGGCATGCGTGTCGTGCTGGAAGCCAATGGCCGCGTGTCGTCGCCGGACACCGGCACGCTGGCCGGCTCGGCCGCGACGCTCGGTGAATGTGCGCAGCATCTCGCCGCGCTGGAACTGCTGACGGCCGCGCAACTGCGCCAAGTCACCCGCGCGAATGCGCGTAACCTGCTGGGATTTTCTCCATGAGCATTGCGTTCACGCCCGAACAATGGCCCGCGCTGCGGGCCGCCCATGCGGCGTGGTGGGCGGGCACGCTCGCCCGGCCGTTGCTGCACATCACCCTCAACGGCCGCCCCGCCGGCCGGCCGGCCGCGGCCCAGCCCTATCACCCTTTCGCTGCATTTTATGATCTGCGCATCGCCGCCGATGCCGTCGTGGATGCGTGGGATTATCATTTGGCGCAACAAGCGTTTCTGGGCGATGCCTTTCCGGTGATCTGGCCGAATTTCGGGCCGGGCGTGGCGGCCGCGTTTTTAGGCGCCACGTTGATGTGTGGCAATGACACGGTCTGGTTTCACCCGCCGCAAGATGTCGAGCTGGCGGACGTGCACCTGGCGTATGCCGCCGATAATGTCTGGCTGCGGCGCGTCAAAGACATCTGTGCGGCGGCGATGCGCCGCTGGCAGGGGCTGGTGCAAGTAGGCATGACTGACTTGGGCGGCACCCTTGATATTCTGGCATCCTTTCGCCCGGGCGAAGCATTGCTGCTGGATTTGTATGACCAGCCCGAACAGGTCAAGCGCCTGACATGGGAGATCCACGCGTGGTGGCACCAGTATTTTGCGGAGATCAATGCGGTCTTGCAGCCCGTGAATCCGGGCTATACCGCCTGGTCGCCGATTTTTTCAGAGCAGCCCTATTATATGCTGCAATGCGATTTTGCCTACATGATCGGCCCGGCCATGTTTGATGAATTTGTCAGGCCAGAACTGGCGGCGAGCTGCGCGCGCATCGCCCATTCGTTCTATCACTTGGACGGGCCGGGCCAATTGCCGCATCTGGATTCACTGGTGAGTATTCCGGAACTAAAGGGTGTGCAATGGATTCCGGGCGACGGCCAGCCGCAGAGTGAGGCATGGCCGGCGGTCCACAAGAAAATCCGCGCGGCCGGCAAGCTCGACCAGATATTTGGCGCGGGCACATGGGACGAGACGGCGCGGCGCTTTGACACGATTGTCGACACGCTGGGTGACGCGCGCGGCTTGATCCTGATTGCCGAGGCGCCGCAGGAGCGTGAACGCGATGTGCGCCGATTCATTGAGCGCTATGCCTGAATAACGGATGGATGCCATGGCTATTCGACAACTGTCAGTGTTTCTTGAAAACAGTTTGGGGCAATTGCATGAGGCCTGTGAATGCCTCGGCGCGCACGGCGTGAATGTGCGGGCGCTGTCCTTGGCGGATGCCACCGACTTCGGCGTGCTGCGCGTCATTGTCGACCAGCCTGACACGGCCTTGCGGGCGCTCAAGGCCGCCAAGTTTGTCGCCTCAGCGACCGAGGTCATTGCCGTGGAAGTGCCCGACCAGCCGGGCGGGTTGGCCAGTGCGCTCAAGCTGCTGGCGGCGGCGGACATCAATGTCGAATACATGTATGCGTTCATCGAGAAAATCGGGACGGGCGCCTTGGTGGTCATGCGCGTCGAGGACGTCCAGGCGGCGGTGACGGTGCTGCAGGGCAAGCAGGTGCGCTTGCTGTCGGAAGCGGACGTGGCCGCGCTGTAAGGTGGTGTGGCCAAGCCGCGCGGCTTGGACTGCTGCATCTGCTGAAGGAAAACCAGCCGGCCTATTTCTTCCAGGCCTTGTAGACTTTGCCGACCTTGTTCTTGTTCAGCATGCGCAGATAGTGGGTGCCGAGATATTCATTGGATAACGTCATTTGCGCGTTGACCCACAGCCAGGGCGGCTGCACGGCGACGTCTGTAATGCCGAGCGCCGCGGGAATATTGGCCTTCTTGAGCGTCCCGGACAGCTTGAGCAAGGCGCCCTGCGGGCGGAACACCACCACCATTTTGTGGTTCTTGTCCGGCCGGTAAATCGCGCGCGTGCCCTTCTTGTTCGCCTTGGTCGGCAGCATCCCGGCAATGATGTCAACGCCGCCAAAGCGGAAGCTGAACGGCATGCCCGCCAAGGTGGTGATGTTGGTGTAGGCATCAATGGCGGCGATGGCCCTGACGGCAATCGTGTCATTGGTCTTGCCTTTCAGCCGTGGTTTCCAGCGCACCACCAGATTGGCCTTGTCAACGATGAAGTTCAGATTGCCACTGCTGGGCGGGGCGAAGACTTGCACGCGGTGATTGTCGGCGTCGGCGACATACACCCAGCCGTCCAGGTCAACATCCAGATCGCTGGGCCGGTTGAACAGCGACGGCGTCGCGCCCGGGCCGCCCCAACTGGTCAACAGGGTGCCGTCCGTGCCATATTTATAAATCATGTTGCTGACGGACTCGCAGACGAAAATGCTGCCGTCGCGATGGTCGACTGCGACACCAAGCGGGCTGGCATTATAGTCCCACGGGTCGTACGCCGCGATGGGATTGAGATTCAGATCAAAGACCTTGATCCCGCCCGCGCCGTCCGTGCCCGCGAGAATGCTGACATAGACGCGGTCGCGCCACGCGTCCGCCTCGATGCCCCACGCCGTCGCGCCCAGCTTGGCAAACGGCGCGATGCTGACGGCGGCGGCGTTGCTCCACACCGTGCCGGTCCAGACGTAGCGCACCACATAGGTGGTGAAGATGGTGCTGGTGCCGCCCCAACTGGCGCCATTGAGAATGCCATACACATCGCCATTCGCGTTGACGGCCACGTCGCGGAAATAGAAGCCCATCGTGTTGCTGAACCAATTCGGGAATTTCTCATACACCGTGCCGAGCGGATCGGCGTGGACAATCTTCGAGCCGTACGGCGCAATCACATATGCCGGCGCGACATAGAAGGGATCGCCGTCACAACTGCAATCAATGCCGGCGGCGGGCAGTTCAGGATAGAGTTCGTTGTTAAGCCAGAACAACTCGTAGGTGCCCGCCGTACTCCAGCGTTTGACGCACATGTTGGTGGCAAAGCTGGATGTGCCGGCCAGGCTGCGCGCACTGGGGGCAGAGTCGGGCGGGATCGTGTCGGTCACGAAGACATGGCCAAAACGGTCAACGGCAATGCCGTCCATGGCATTGAACTGGTTGACATTCGTGCCGGCCAGCCCGAATTCGCGGACAAAGCGATAGTCGCTGGGCGTGGCAGCCACGGCGTGGGCAGCCATGCCGCACAGCATGACGACAACGCCGAACAGTGAGAGAGTGTGTGATGCGCGCATGATCTTGCTCCGTTTCATGGTGAACAAAAATGCAAACAAGTTGCACTAGTAGTGTACCATATCTCATCGCGGCTGTCAAAATTACCCGCCGGGGTGCAGCCGGCGTAGAGCGCGCAGACAGGTAGGGCGGTCAGGCCCTTGACCGCCGTGATCGTCGCTGCGCCATTGTAGCACCGGCGTGCG
>JAPLST010000403.1 GCA_026398485.1 bacterium | reverse complement strand
GCGGGTGGGATGAAAGCGGATGCCGAGTTCGCGCGCCGCGCGGATTTCCTCGTCAAGCAAATAAGCGCTGGCGCCGCGCGGAAACAAATAATGATGGTCGGCCGACGTCGTGCAGCCGGTCAAGAGCAGCTCGGCCAAGCCGCAACGCGCCGCGGCATAGACGGCATCGGGTGTGATGCCGCGCCAGATTTCATAATGATACACCAGCCAGTCAAACAGTTTGGCATTTTGCGCCGCCGGCAAGTTGCGCGTCAGCACTTGATATAAATGATGATGCGTGTTGACCAAGCCGGGCAGGACAACTTTGCCGCGGCAGTCGATGCACTCGGCGCCCTCGGCGTGCAGCCCCGCGCCGATGGCCTTGATCCGCGGCCCGGCAATCAGCACATCCACATCGCGCAGCACGGCGCGCGCGTCGTTCATGGTGGCGACCGCGGTGCAATTGCGCAAGAGCATGTGCGATGGGCTGGTCATGCGGTCAGAAGGGGTGGTGCGCGGCGCGCAGTTGTTCAAGGCGAATGCGCTCGGTGGGATCGAGCCGGTCTAGAAAAAGGATACCGTCGAGGTGGTCTATTTCGTGCTGCAAGGCGGCGGCGTGCAGGCCGGTGGCTTCCACCGCGACCTCGTCGCCGGCGGTATCCAAGGCATGCACCGTCACGCATGCCGCGCGGGTCACCTTGGCAAACAAACCCGGGCAGCTCAAACAGCCCTCCTCGTTGTCACACTCACCCGCGCGGACGACGATCTCCGGATTGATCAGCGCCATCGGCTTGATGCCGCGCTTGCGCAGGTCGAGGATAATCACGCGCTGCAGGATGCCCACTTGATTGGCCGCCAGGCCGATGCCCTTGGCGGCGTACATGGTCTCGAACATGTCCTCGACCAAGCGGCGGATTTTATTGGTGACTTTCTCGACCGGCACGGCCTTCTGGCGCAGGATCGGATCCGTCTCATAATACAGTCGCAGCTTCATGCGCGGCGGATGGTGGCGGTGTGGGCGTGGGCGGGCAACTGCTCGGCCGTGCCGAACGCGACAATGGCATCCGCCATGCGCGCGAAGGCGGCGGCATCGCACTCCATCACGCTGATGCGTTTGCGAAACACGTCGGTCGAGAGCCCGCTCGAAAAGCGCGCCGCGCAGCCGGTCGGCAAGACGTGACTGGGGCCGGCGACAAAATCGCCCAGCGGCACTGGCGCATGCGGCCCGAGAAAGACCGCGCCGGCATTGCGCAGGCGGGCCAGCACGCGCGGGTTGTCCTCGGTGATGATTTGCAGATGTTCGGGCGCGATCAGATTGGCCACATCGGCGGCCGCATCCAGCGATTGCACATGAATGCAGACCATGCGGTCAGCCACCGCTTTTTTCAAGGCGCTGCTGGCCCCGCGCTCGCTGAGCAGCGCATAAATGTGGGCCTCGACCCGATCCATGATCATTTCCGGCACGGAGACAATGTAGGTCGCGCTGTCGAGATGCTCGGCCTGCGAGAGAATATCGGCGGCGACCCAGGCGGGATTCGCGGTGTTGTCAATGATGATCATGCTTTCACTCGGGCCGGCCAGCAAGTCCACGCCGACATGCCCAAAAACCTGACGCTTGGCCTCGGTCACATATTTGTTGCCCGGCCCGGCGATGACATCCACGCGCGGGATGGTTGCGGTGCCGAAGGCCAGTGCGGCAATGGCCTGCGCGCCGCCGACGCGATAAATCTCAGTGATGCCGCAGGCGTGGCAGGCGGCCAGAATGCCAGGATTGATCTGGCCGTTGCGATCCGGCGGCGTGGCCACGCAAATGTGCGTAACACCGGCCACCTGCGCGGGAATGACGGTCATCAGCACGGTCGAGATCAATGGCGCGGTGCCGCCCGGCACGTACACGCCGGCGCGCTCGACCGGGCGGAACATTTCACCAACGCGGCCGCCATCGGGATTCAAGGCCGACCATGCCGGCCGCAATTGCTGTTCGTGAAAAAAGCGGATGTTCGCGCTGGCCTGCGCAATGGCGCGTTGCAGTGCGGGCTCACTTGGTGGCGCAGCTTCCGCCGGCGCGACGCGCAGTTGGGTGGGCGTCAGGGCACAGCCATCGAAGCGTTCGGTCAGCGCACACAACGCCGCGTCGCCGTCGGCGCGCACGCGGGCAATGATTTCGGCCACCGTGGCGCGCACGTCCGGCGTCGTCATGGCGGCGCGGCGGCGCGCCAGCAGCGCGTCAAACTCAGCTATGAATGCTTGCAGGTGTTGCATTGGGCTACTCCATCAATGGTGAAATTGTAGCACGTAGCGGCCAATTTGTAAAGCCGCCGCGCGCGGCGGGTGCACGGCGTAAAAGTTGCAAAGTCGAGTCAGGCGACTTGGTCGAGCAAGTCTAGGCGCGTGAGGTAGGCGCAGCGCAGGCAGAGAATTGCCTGTGCGCGTTCGGGATCCCAGCTTGCACCGCTGACCTTCATG
>JAPLST010000251.1 GCA_026398485.1 bacterium | reverse complement strand
GTGTTTAGAGGGGACAGCGGGGGACGGGACTCGAACCCGCGACCAACAGCTTGGAGGGCTGTGACTCTACCAATTGAGTTACCCCCGCAAGGAAATTTGTTTTGCCAGGCAAAACAAATTTATAACCAAGCAAAGACGCTTAGCGCTTCGAGAACTGGAACTTCTTGCGGGCGCCGGCCTGACCGTATTTCTTGCGCTCTTTTTCGCGCGCATCACGGGTCAACATGCCGGCCGCCTTGAGCTGTTTGCGGGTCGCGTCGTCAATCAAACTGAGGGCACGGGCAATGCCGTGGCGCACAGCGCCGGCCTGGCCGGAGACACCGCCGCCTTGGGCGTTGACGCGCACATCGAAACGGCCGGCCAATTGCGTGACCACAAACGGCGAGGTGACCATCGTGACCAACGACTCGATCGGCAGATACTGCGCGACCGGCTTTTCATTGATGATAATCGTGCCGGCGCCGGGCGTGAGGATCACGCGGGCGGTGGAGCATTTACGGCGGCCGGTGGCCGAATAGGTGGCGGTGAAGACGCGCTCATCGCGGCGCGGGATCGGCGTGACCACGGGTGCCGGCGCGGGCGTTTCAGTAACGAGGGACTGGATATCAAGATTGTCGGTCATACGCGAAAAATAGACGGGCGCAGATTAAGGCAGGACGACAGGTTTCTGGGCGCCGTGGGGATGGTCGGCGCCGGCATACACTTTTAGTTTCTTGAACATGTGGCGGCCGAGCGTGGTTTTCGGCAGCATGCCGCGCACGGCGTGTTCAAGGACGCGCTCGGGATGCTTCTTGAGGACTTCCTGCACGGTGCGCACGCGGAAGCCGCCGGGGAAGCCGGAATGCGAATTATAGTGCATGTGCTCGGGCTTGCGGCCGCTCAGATGCACTTTCCCGGCATTGATGACGACGACAAAGTCACCGGTATCCACATGCGGTGTGAAGGTCGGTTTGTTCTTGCCGCGCAGGATCAACGCGATCCGCGTGGCGAGGCGGCCCAGCACTTTGTTCTCTGCATCGAACAGGAACCACTTGCGGTTGAGCACCTCTGATTTGGCCAAAAATGTTTTATTCATAGTGTTCATAAATCAATTACAGTTTAGAGCGGGATAGTATAGCAAAACGGGGCCCGAATGTCAAATGGGGTCGGCATCGACGATAATTTCGACACCGGCGACGCGGGTGGCGCGCACCACCGGCAGGATGATTTCGGCCAGGGCGGCGCGCACGGCGTGAGTCTTGATCGTCAATTGCCAGCGATGAAAACTGTGCGCCAAGGCCAGCGGCGCAGGCGCCGGGCCGAGCACGCCGAAGATGCCATGGCGGGCGATGTCGCGGCGGGCCATGGCGGCGGTGAGATCGTTGGCCAGGTCGCGGGCGGTGGTGACCACGGCGGCTTCGTCGCGGCCCTTGGCAATCAGATTGACAAAATGGGTAAAGGGCGGATAGGAGACGTCGCGGCGCAGGCGCAGTTCGGCATTGGCAAAGCCGTTCCAGTCGCCGGCGACGGCCATGCTGACGGCGGGCGCCTCGGGCGTGAACGACTGGACAATGACGATGCCGGGCTTGCTGCCGCGGCCGGCGCGGCCGGCCACTTGGGTGATCAACTGGCAGGTTACTTCGGCCGAGCGGAAATCCGGCACATGCAGCGAGATATCGGCGTTGATGACGCCGACGACGGTGACATTGGGGAAGTCGAGTCCTTTGGCAATCATTTGCGTGCCGAGGAGCAAGTCGATCTCGCCCAAGGCAAAGGCGTTGAGAATGCGGGCGTGACTGCCGCGCGTGCTGGTGGTATCACGATCCATGCGGGCGATGCGGGCGTGCGGAAACAGATAGGCAAGGTGTTTTTCGACGCGTTGGGTGCCGAAGCCGCACAGATTCAGTTTGGCACGGCACTCCGGGCAGACATACGGCGGGCGGTATTCCTCGTGATGGCCGCACAGGTGGCACATCAAGCGCTGGCGCGTGACATGATAGGTCAGCGAGACGGCGCAGGTGGTGCAGCGTTTGACAAAGCCGCAGGCCGGGCATGACAAGATCGGGCAATAGCCGCGGCGATTCAGGAAGAGCAGGGCCTGCTCGCGCTGTTGCAGGCAGTCCTCCAAGGCGCTGCGCAACGGGCGTGAAATGACGCTCAACTGCGGCGCGACGCGCGCTTCGGCGCGCATGTCGACCAAGGTGATGGCCGGCATGGCGCGCGCGGCGACGCGTTCGGGCAGGGACAGCAGGGTGTATTTTTTCTTGCGCACATTGTGGATGCTTTCCAGCGCCGGGGTCGCGCTGCCCAGAATGACCGGGCATGCCTCGAACTGGGTGCGCATGACGGCGACATCGCGGGCGTGATAGCGCGGCTGTTCCTCGGCCTGTTTGTAGGTGTGCTCATGCTCCTCGTCGACGACAATAACGCCAAGGTCATGGACGGGTGCGAAGACGGCCGAGCGCGCGCCGACGACGATCCGCGCAAAGCCGTCGCGAATGCTCCACCATTGGCGGCAGCGCTCGAATTCGGACAGTTCACTGTGCAGGACGGCGACGCGCGCGCCGAAGCGGGCGCGAAAGCGTTCGACGGTCTGCGGCGTCAGCGCGATCTCCGGCACCAGCACGAGCGCGCCTTTGCCGCGTTGCAGCGCATCGTGGATCACCCGCAGATACACTTCCGTTTTGCCGCTGCCGGTGACGCCGTGCAGGAGGAAGACGCGGAAGGCATCGCGCGCGGCCAGAATCGCCTCCACGGCGGAGTGCTGCGCGGCGGTCAGCGATGGTACGCCGGCCGGCACGGTGCTGTCCTCGGCCTCGCCGCACCAGTGTTTTTCGAGTGAGATCGCGAGCCAGCCTTGCTGTTCAAGGGCGCGCACCGCGGGCATCTGGCATTCCGCGCGCGCGGTCAGTTCGCTCAGGCGCATCAGCAGCGCGGAGTCAGCCGGTGCGGCGGCGGATGAAGGAGGGGTGGAGGGATGGAGGGATGGAGGCGTGGCCGGCGCGGCGGCAGGCAGACAAGGAGAGATGGAGCGGTGGAGGGGTGGAGGGGTGGGCAGCGCGGCATAGAACTCGGCCACTTGGCGCAGGATACCCGCCTGGCGTGGCGCGCGCCGGCCCAGCGCGGCGGCTTGGGCGCGCAGTTCCTCGAGCGGGCGCGCCGGCCGCACCACGTGGACATGCACGGCCGACGCCGTGCGGTGCCGCACCGCCGCCGGCAGGCAACTGCGCAAAACACTACCCAACGGGCTGGCGTAATATTCGGCAATGAATTGCGCCAGCTTCAACAGCGCCGCGGTCACCACCGGTTCCGCTTCGCACACGGAAAGGATGTCTTTGTAGGTGATGGCCGCATCGGCGGGCGGATCCAGCGCGATGACATAGCCGGTGCGGGTTGCGCGGCCGAGCGAGGCCTGCACCCGCATGCCGACGCAGATCAGCGTGGCCAGTGACGCCGGCACCCGGTAATCATACAGGTGGTCCAAGCGGCCCTCGAAGGCCACGCGGACGCGGGCGACCGCAGCCAGTGTTTGGGGTTCAGGGTTCAGGGCTGCTTGGAGTCCCGCCAGCGGCGAGATTCAGGGTTCAGGGTTCGGGGTTCAGGTTGAAATTCAGCGGAATATCGAATATCCAATCCCGCCTTTGACGGGACTCCAAGCAGCAAGGAATGTCCAATAATTTGTTCGCGGCGAACAAATTAATAAGAAATCGTTCGCGTTCATTCGCGCTTTCTCATCCTTATTCCGTGGCCTTCCCTTCATCATTGGATATTGAGTGTTGGATATTGGATATTCATCAGGATTCAGGGTTTCGGTACATTCTCGCGCGGCGCGAAAATCCGGAAGAAAACTTGGAAATTATTGCGCGGCGTGGGAATTCAGGAATTCGAGCACCTTTTTCATGTCGTCCCACACATGCCGGCGATGCTCGGGCGTGTAATTGCGCAACAGGTACGCGGGATGAAACGTGGGCATGACCGGAATGCCGCGGTAGTGGTGGAATTCGCCGCGCATGCGGCTGATCGGGGTGGTCACGCCGGTCAGGAAATGGGCGGCGTAAGCGCCCAGCGCCACGATCACGCGCGGCTGCACGATCTCGAGCTGCACATTGAGAAAAGGTGTGCAGTTGGCCACTTCGTCCGGCTGCGGTTCGCGATTGTTGGGCGGGCGGCACTTGAGAATGTTGGCGATGTAGACCTTGTCCCGGGACAAGCTCATGCCTTTTTCGATAATGGTCATCAGCAATTGCCCGGCGCGCCCGACGAAGGGAATCCCCTGCTGGTCTTCATCCTGGCCGGGCGCTTCGCCGACGAACATGATTTCCGCATCCGGACTACCGCAACCAAAGACGAGCCGGGTGCGGTTGCGCACCAGTGCGGCGCAGCGCGGGCAGGCGCCCATGAAGGTCTGCAACGCGTCCAGCTGGGCGCGCTTGTCGCCGGGCGGGCGCACAAAGCCGTAGTTGACCGGCGCATCACCGGCCGGGGCATCATGCAGCAGCGCGGGCGCGGCGGATGCCGGCGCGAGCGGCGCGGCGGCGGCAGATGAAGGAGCAACGGAGTGACGGAGGGCTGGAGGAATGGGCGGCGCGGCGGCGGCGGACGAGGGAGTAATGGCGTGGCGGAGGGATGAAGGAAAGGGCGGTGCGGGCGGCGTGGGCAACGCGGGCAGGCGGGTAAGGTAGAGCGTGTCATACTCGCCTTCCGCCGCTGACTGGATCAGGAAATCGCGCAGGTGCGCACACAGCGATAGCGCCGCCATATCAGTTCGGGCGCGGGCCTTGCGGTCCGCGGTATTTTTGATGGGGGTCGGTTTCGTCGTGGCGCCCGCGCGTACCCCACAAGCGCGTCACATCCAGCACGCCGAATTTCTTGAAGCCGGCCAAGGTAATGACCGTCAGCACAAACAAGACGATGCCGGCATATTGATTTTTCTTGAGGGCCAGCACGAGGGCCGCCACGCCCAGCAGCAGGCAAAAGCCGTACAAGACCAGCACGGTTTCCGGGTGCGACAGGCCGCTCTCCATCATTTTGTGGTGGATATGTTCGAGGTCGGCTTGAAAGGGATTGCGGCGGCGCGCGGTGCGGCGCAGAAAGGCCAGCACGGTATCCAGAATCGGCAAACCCAGGGCAATGACCGGCACGATCAGGGCGACGGTCGTCGTGCTGATTTGCGCGCTGCGCACGGCCGTGCAGGCGATTAAAAAGCCAAGGCACAAGCTGCCGGCATCACCCAGAAAAATCTTGGCGGGATAAAAGTTGAAACGTAAAAACGCCAGGGACGCACCCAAGGCCGCCACACTGGTGATCGCCGAAAAGACAAAGAACGTGTATTGCTCCGGGCGCGTCTGCATCAGTTGCAGCGAATTGGCAAAGGTGACGCCGCAGACAATCAGGACGATGCCGGTCGCCAGGCCATCCAGGCCATCTGACAGGTTGACGGCATTGGTGATGCCGACCAGCCAGACGATGGTGAAGAGCAGGGCGACGATCATCGGCAGTTCGAGGGTTGGGCCGAATGGATTGGTGATCTTGCTGATGACCAGATTTTCATGGATGACGATGCAGGCCGCCACGATTTGAAACGCGAATTTTGGCAGCCAACTGGCGTGGCGCAGATCGTCATAGACACCCAGGCAGAGCATCACCAGCAGGCCGGTGAAGATCGCCACGGATTTGGCGCTGATCAGATCCCGGGCGACCACCGGGCAGAGCAATGCCGCCAGCCCCAGCGCCGCGGTCACCGCAATGAAGATCGCCACGCCGCCCAGCTTGGGCACCGCGCGCAGATGAATATGGCGCGCGCTCGGCCGGGCCATGGCGCCCAGGCGCGGCGCCAGCCGGATCAAGATCAGCGTCAGCCCATAGGTCAGCAGCAAGGCAACCACAAACACGAGTGCGTACAGGGCGTAGCTGATCTCACCCTGCCGGCCGCTGAACAGTTGCTGCACGTGTTGAAGCTGATTCATACCAAGTTGTTCATTATACAAAAAAGTGGTGGGCATTGCAGGATTCGAACCTGCGACATCCACCTTGTAAGGGTGGCGCAAGCTCCTACTGGGCAAATACTTCACATCCCACCGGCCCAAAACCTTGCCTAAAACCTTGCCATGAATGCTACCATTTCCCTCTTGAAATTGCAACCACAACGCCAAAAACACACCCACCCACCGAGGGATGAACTCGCCGGCGTTTTGGTACCGGCACGATACGCTCACATACCGTTGCACAATGGCGAGCGAACGCCAGCCGCAGGATGCCATGAGCGAGTAGACCGGCTCGCCGCTGGCAAGCCTGTAGGTGGCATGGCTGTGCCGCAGGCAGTGCGGACTGAACCGCTTGACGCCGGAACGCTGGCACGCACGCCATAGCAGATTACCGAACACGTCGCGCCGCCACCGATGCCCATGCAAGGCGAACACAAGGCCGCTGGCCGGCAACTCAAAGGGCATTGCAGGCCGTGGAGCGTGCCGCGCATAGCCGCCTTTGCAATCTCGATGGAAGTGGATGAAGTCCGCGCCAACGTCCGCCACGTCAAGCGCGATAGCCTCGGAAATCCTGCAACCGCTGGCGAGCAGGAACCAATACAGCCGGCGTGC
>JAPLST010000197.1 GCA_026398485.1 bacterium | reverse complement strand
TATTGCCTTGCCTGGCTGGCCGGGGTGCCGGGGCGCTGGCGCGGGCTGGCGGTCTTGCCGTTGCTGTGGGTCTATGCGCTGATGGTTGGCCTGGCGTCCTCGGTTGTGCGCGCGATGCTGATGTTCACGGTGTTCGCCGCCGCGCCGCTGGTGCGCCGGATGCACAATGGCAGTCACACCTTGCTGGTGGCGGCCTTTATGTATGTCTTGATTGCGCCGGCCGACATTGCGTCCTTGGGCACTCAATTGACCTTTCTCTCGGTCTTTGCCCTGATTATGGGCATGCCGCCGCTCGACATCCTGATGCTGCGGCTGCGCTGGGTGCGCGGGCCGGCGGTGTATGATCTCGAACATCGCGCCACGCGCCCGGCGCATGTCGTCCTGCGCTATTTTGTGCAGATCGCGTGCGGCACGATGGCCATCTGGGCGCTGACTTGGCCGATCATTGTCACCAAGAACAACATGGTCACGCCCTGCTCATGGCTGGCGAATTTGATCGTGGTGCCGTTGCTGACCGTCGTGCTGGCGCTGGGCTTCATCACGCTGGTGGTCAGCCTGGTCTCGGCCAGCCTGGCTGCGCTGGTGCAGGTCGTGAATCTCGGGCTGTTGCACGGCATGCTGCGCTACATGGATTTGATCAGTAGCACGGCCTTGAGCCATTTTGTGATCAAGTCCTTGACGCCCGCGGCAATGTTATGCTACTATTTGGCATTGGCAGTAACGTGGTGGTGGCTGCGGCACCTTACGGGAACAACGCCGGGCACACCCCGGGCGCGGCGCGCCGTGGCGTGGAGCATGAGCGCCGCGTGGCTGATCTTTTGGTTGATCCTTGCGCGCGATATGCGGATGCCCCAGGCGTTGCGCATCGTGATGCTGGATGTCGGCCTGGGTGATGTCACGGTGGTGCATGGGCGCGGCGGCGAAACACTGGTGATTGACGGCGGCGTGCGCCACGCACTATGGTCGGCCGGCGCACGGATTCTGGTGCCGTACCTGCACTGCATGGGCGTCAACACGGTGGACGCGCTCATCTGCAGTCATTTCGATCGCGACCACTGCGGTGGCTTGTACGACGTGCTGGAAATGACGCGGGTGCGCGAAGTGCTGGTACCGCCGCTCGGCGCGCCCTCGCCGCAAGCGGACGAACTGCGCGCCATGGCGGCGGCGCGCGGCACACCATGGCGCACGATTGCGGCCGGTGCCACCTGCGTCTGGCGGACGATCACTGCCTGCGCGTTGCACCCGCCGCAGGCGATCACCGGCTTGCCGGCGCGCGTGGCGCTGCGCAGCGACAACACCTGGTCGCTGGTCATGCGCATCAGTGATGGCGCGCGCACGTTCCTGGCGACCGGCGATGCAACCCTGCTGAGCGAAGCCTTGCAGTTGCATGCCGGCTATGCGGTGCGCAGCGATGTGCTGAAACTTGCGCATCACGGTTCGGCCAGCTCGAGTTCGCCGCAATATCTTGCGGCGGTGCAGCCGGCGCTGGCCACGCTGAGTGTCGGCCGCAATGGCTTTGGCCTGCCGGCCGATGCGGTGCTCGACCGGCTGCGCGCCGCCGGCATACCGTTGCTGCGCACGGATCAGTCCGGCGCAATTCTCGTGGAATTGCGCCCGCGTACCATAAGTATGTATACCTTTGATGGACAATGTACGAAATAGAACGGGAACACGTCGAGGAGATCAAGGCCAAGTTTGAGCATCTGGTCACGAGCATGAAACTCGAGGCCAAGGCGGGCCGGCAGGCCGAACTGGCGCAGCTGACGGCCGCGCCGGATTTGTGGAATGATTCCGCGCGCGCGCGCGGCCTGCTCCAGGAACAAAACGCCCTGCAACTGCTGGTTGGCGCGTATCGCGCGCTGCAACAGCAAGTGGCCGGCCTGCTTGATTTTGTCGCCTTGGCGGCCCAGGAAAAGGATGCCAGCGTGGCCGAGGATATCACGCGCGACATGGCCGCCCTCGAACGCGCCTACCAGCAGTTTGAAGTCGCGCGCACCTTGAGCGGCGAGTTGGACGGCAACAATGCCTACCTGGCGATTCATGCCGGCGCGGGCGGCACCGAAGCCTGCGATTGGGCCTCGATGCTGCTGCGCATGTACATGCGCTGGTGTGAGCGCCATGACCTCAAGGTCGCCCTGATTGATTTCCTCGACGGTGAGGGCGCCGGCTACAAGTCCGCCACCTTGCACATCACCGGCAAATATGCCTTTGGCTATCTCAAGGCCGAGCGCGGCGTGCACCGCCTCGTGCGCATTTCGCCGTTTGACTCGAACAAGCGCCGGCACACCTCGTTTGCCTCGGCGGATGTCATCGCCGAAGTCAACGATGACATTGACATCGAAATCAATGACAAGGATCTGCGGATTGACACGTACCGTTCAAGCGGCGCCGGCGGCCAGCATGTGAATGTGACTGATTCGGCGGTGCGCATCACGCATTTGCCAACCGGCACGGTCGTCTCCTGCCAGAACGAACGCTCGCAGATCAAGAATCGCGGGACGGCCATGAAAATGCTGCGCGCCAAATTGTATCAGCTGGAAATCGAGGCGCGCGAGAAAAAAGCCGCGCAACAGTATGAAAACAAGCAGAAAATAGAGTGGGGCAGCCAGATTCGCTCGTATGTCTTGCATCCGTACACGATGGTCAAGGATGTGCGCACGAACATTGAAACCAGCAATGCCGCCGCCGTCCTCGACGGCGAGATTGACGCGTTCATCGAGGCGTATTTGCGCGCCACCGCCACGTCCGACTAACCGGCCCGCACGATCATGGCGAAGAAACGCACCAAGAAAGCGCTGCTGTTGGGCGTCGGCCTGGACAACAAGGACGAGCACAAGCGCCTGACGCGCGGCGCCAATTTCCTGCTGGTGGGCGGCTCCGAGCCGACCCACGCGCGCATGACCGAGGGCGCGATCAAGCTGAATGAACACCTGAAGAAGCGCGGCAAAACACTGGATGACGTGGAGCGCGGCGAGTTTGTCGAGCTGGCCCACAAAGCCGGCTTGCTCGAGCGCCCGGAGCTGAACTAGCGGGCCGCAGCCGTGTAGCCGCAGTCGTAGACGCTGCGTCCCGCCGCCTTTCTTCGTGCAGCGAACGGAGCCGGGATGGCTCATTCCACGACAGATTCGCGACACGGAGGTCGCTCCCGCTCTCCAGCCGCTGCCAGAATGGGAGCCGCTTCCATGCGGCGCATGCTGCGCTCAGTCGCGGCATCCTGCCGCGTTTTTTGCTGCACACGAGCCGAGATGGCTCGCAACGACAACCACAAATCAGCCGTGATTGTCAGTTCCGCTGCGGCACGGCGCCAAATGCCGTTTGCCATCCGCCGGCAATTCTGCTATACTCAGCGTTGAGTTCAGCGCCTATGATGACGAGCTATACAACCGACGGGGGGCCACTCCACACAACGCCGCACTTCAGTGCGGGGTCATGGTGTCATGTCACCAATCCGACCCACGAAGAGCTGGTGCGCATCGCCCAAAATGCGAACATTCCCGCCGATGTGCTGTCCGATGCGCTGGATATTGACGAGCGCGCCCGCTGCGATTACGATGAAGGTTATGTTTTTATCATTGTGCGCATTCCGGCGGTGGATAACGCCGAGCAACACACGCATTTCTTCACCGTGCCGCTCGGTATTATTATCACCGCCAGTGTGATTGTCACGATCTGCCGCAAAGACAATGAAGTCATGGAGGAGTTCGCGCGGCAGCACATCAAAGCCTTCAACCCGGCCAATCATTCACGCTTTCTCTTGCAGATTTTTCTGCGGACGGCGCTGGTCTATTTGCGCGACCTGAAAGCGATCAACTCGAATACCGCCGTCGTGCAGGATAAGTTGCAGAAGTCGATGGTCAACAAGCATCTGATCAGCCTGCTGGTGCTTGAAAAGAGCCTGGTCTACTTCACCACCTCGCTGCGCTCAAATGAACTGATGATGGAGCGCTTGCAGAAACTGCCATCGATCAAATTCAATGAGGATGACCAGGATCTGTTTGATGATGTCATGGTCGAAATGCGCCAGGCGATTGAAATGTCGAACATCTACAGCAACATCCTGACCGGCATGATGGATGCCTTCGCGTCGCTCATCTCGAATAACCAGAATGTGACGCTGAAGCGCTTGGCGACCATCAATGTCATCTTCATGCCGATGGCCGTGCTGACCGGCATCGGTGGCATGTCCGAGTTTTCCATGATGACCCAGCACATCGCCTGGTGGAAGTCGTACTTGGTCTTCTCCATTGCGCTTGCAATCGTTGGCGTGGTGACCTACCTGATCCTCTGGCAGATCAACCGCCGCAGTTGAGCATGCCCATGCAACGTCGGCGCTGGCTGCGGGTGGTCATGTTATTGTTGCTGGACGTCGTACTGGTCTATGCTGCCTTTCCGTATTTTGCCGCGAGCGACCTGCGCAAAGGGCTGTTGCAAGCAGACCCGGTGCGGCTGCGGCGCTGGATGGACGAGCCGCGCCTGCTGCGCTCACTGCAAGAGCAATTTCCCCAGAGTGCCGTCACGCTGACGCCATGCGTCGTGCGCGCCGTGATTGCCGATGGCGTGCCGCATGAAACCGCACGCACGCCACTCACGCTCGGCAATGTGCATCGGGCCTTTTTTGACAATGTGACAACCTTCCGGGTGGTCTACAATCAACAGCATTTGGTGTTTGAACTCCGGGGCGGCTGGTGGCGGCTGACCGACATCCGCACGCCCAGCATGCCGGCCAACGCGCGGCTGGCGGAACCGGATGCCGCCGTAGTCATGCCGGCCGATGTGCCGGCCAGTGAGGCACTGGGCTTCACCTCGCTGGTTGCGCGCGTGGTGGCACCCGCCGCGGCCACGGCCTCGGCGCCCGTGCCGGTCGCCGCCGCGCCTCAGGCAAAAGCGGCGGCGCTGGCGCCGGCGCCGGCACTGACGGTCGTGACCGCCGCGCGCGTGCGCGCCCGCATGGCCGAGGCCGAACAGAAAATCCGCGCGTTCTCACGCCAACATGCGCGGGAACTGGCCAAGGTATACCCCGGCAGCCTTGAAGTGGTGCGCAATCGGCGGCGGCTCGCAGAATACGAGCAGAACGTGCGGGATGACTACCGCGCCAGGATTGCGCGCGAATTTGGCGTGGGTGAGGTGGATGTCGAATTGGCACTGCTGGCGGGCGCAACCAACACGCCGCCAACTTCTGCACCTCTGCAACCATAAATTCTCGCGCCGCGCGAGAATTTAACGGCGTTCCGCATAAGGAAACCGAAGTAACCACGGCGAACACAAGCGCGCATACGGGTTGGTTGCTGGGTGCGCAGCGAGGCAAGCTCGGTGGGGGAATAACACCTCACACAAATCGCCGGATCCGGGCAGCAATACTGGTGGCAAAATCGCCACAATTATGCTATACTTTCCGCGGTAACATAAGGACAGCAACCACAACTATGGCACGTAAACTTTTAGTGACGGCGGCGTTGCCGTATTCGAACGGGCCGATCCATATCGGGCATCTGGCCGGCGCCTACTTGCCGGCCGATATTTATGTGCGGCATCTGCGCCAGCTCGGCCATGATGTCGTCTTCATTTGCGGCGCGGACGAGCACGGCGTGGCGATTACCATCGCGGCGATGCAGCAGGGCATCACCCCCCAGCAAGTGGTTGACAAGTATTACACGCTCAATCGCGACAGCTTTGCCGGCCTGGGCATTCTGTTTGATAATTTTTCACGCACGTCGCTGCCCGTTCATCACAAGACCGCGCAGGATGTTTTCCTGACATTGCACAAAAAGAAAAAACTGGCCGTGCACGAAACCACCCAGTTGTTCTGCCCCCAGGATGCCATGTTCCTGTCCGACCGCTATGTGCGCGGCACCTGCCCGGTCTGCGGCAACCCGGACGCCAAGGGCGACCAGTGTGAAAAATGCGGCTCGTCGCTCGACCCGCTAACACTCAAGAATCCGCTCTGCGCCATGTGCGGCGCCACCCCGATCATCAAGCCCACGACCCATTGGTATCTGCCGCTGGGCGAGTATCAGCCGCAACTTGAAGCATGGCTGGCCGAAAAGAAGGACTGGAAAGACAATGTCCGCAATTATTGCAATGGCTGGTTCAAGGAAGGGCTGCGCGAGCGGGCGATCACGCGTGACTTGACCTGGGGTGTGCCGGTGCCCTTGCCGGAAGCCAAAGGCAAAGTCCTGTATGTCTGGTTCGAGGCGCCGATCGGCTACATCTCCGCCACCAAGGAATGGGCCGCCAAGATTGGCGAGACCGACCGCTGGCGCGACTATTGGTGCAATCCCGCCTGCGAGCTGGTGCATTTCATCGGCAAGGACAACATTGTCTTTCATGCCATTTTCTGGCCGGCCATGTTGATGGACATGAAAGGTTATATTTTGCCGACCCAGATTCCGGCCAATGAGTTTCTGAATCTCGAAGGCCGCAAATTGTCGACCAGCCAGAATTTTGCCGTCTGGTTGCCGGATTATTTGCAGCGCTTCCCGCCGGATGTGCTGCGCTACACCCTGGCCGCCAATCTGCCGGAAACGAAAGACACCGATTTTTCGTGGAAGCAATTCCAATCCTGCAACAATGACGAATTGGCCGACATTCTCGGCAACCTGGTCAATCGCACGCTGACCTTCGTGCAGCGCCACTGCGCCGGCTGCATTCCGCCGGCCGGCACGTTCAACACCGCCGACAACGCCATGCTGGCCGAGATCGAAACCGCCGGCGAGGAGATCAGCGGCTTGCTCAACACGTTCAAGATTCGCGCCGCGACCGCGCGCATGATGGACCTCGCCCGCGCCGCCAATCGCTATTTTGACGCCAGCCAGCCGTGGGCCACGCGCACCAGCGATCTCAAGCGCTGCAAGACCTCCTTGCATGTCTGCTGCCAGGTGCTGCGCTCCTTGGCGGTGTTCATGCACCCGTTCATGCCGTTCAGCGCGACAACCTTGTGGCAGATGCTCGGCTTGGAAGGCCACGAGACGGATGTGCGCTGGGTCAAGGCCTATCGGCCGGGCAATATTGCCGGGATCAAGCTCGGCCCGCTTTCCATTCTGTTCCGCAAATTCGAGGACGCCGATATTCAGCCGGAGGTGGATGCGCTGGCGGCGGCCATCGCGCGCATCGAGCAAAAAGAGCGCGCCCAAGCCACGCCCGCCGCGCCGCCCATTCCTCCAGCCCTCCATCCCTCCTCTTCTCCAACACCCGCCACGCCCGGTGCCGGACGGCCGATCGGCATTGATGATTTCAACCGCGTCGAATTGCGCATCGCCGAAATTGTGGCGGCCGAGGCGGTGCCCAAAGCCACCAAGTTGCTGAAACTCACCGTGTCCTTGGGCACGGAGCAACGCACCGTGGTGGCCGGCATTGCAAAGCAGTACACGCCGGAACAGTTGCTGGGCAAGAAAGTGGTGCTGGTCGCGAACCTGGCACCGGCGACGTTGCGCGGTGTGCAATCGCAAGGCATGCTGCTGGCCGCCAATGACGGCGAAACGCTGGCGCTGTTGACCCTGGATCGCGACATGCCGACCGGCAGCGTCGTGCGCTAGTTTTCTTCGGGAGGGACGCGGGCCGCCGCGTCTGGTGTGTGTATGCCTCTTCGGGAGGGACGCGGGCCACCGCGTCCGGTGTGTGTTTGCTCGAATTCTTGGTCGCCGGGCCGGCGACCCTCCCGAAGAGGTATTACGTCGGTATGTGCGCATGTTTCTTTGGGAGGGACGCGGGCCTCCGCGTCTGGGGTGCATATGGTCTCCAGAGTCCTCCGAATAGTTCACAACAAATCATTGATTACACCTTGGAACAGCCAGTCTTCTGCATTCTTTACCAGACCTTTTCTTACCGCGTTTTTAGCAACATACCCACTCTTTTGTTCATAATCTTCCATTCGCCGCAATTGCGTGTCCCAAAAACTGCGTTCCCACAAGCCACCATGCATGTGTGCGGCTATGCTAACCAAGCGTTTCCAGTACTTAATCCACCGGGTTATTGGTTCGGACTCATAGGCAGGTGCACAGAACAAATGAACATGATCTGGCATAATCATATAGCGCCCCACGCGCCAGCGCGGGGCTGATCGCCAGGCCGGCGACCCTCCCGCAGCATGTTTCTTCGGGAGGGACGCGGGCCACCGCGCCCGCTGTGTGTGCGCTCGAATTCTTGGTCGCCGGGCCGGCGACCCTCCCGCAGCATGTTTCTTCGGGAGGGACGCGGGCCACCGCGTCCGCTGTGCGTTCGCTCGAATGCTTGGTCGCCGGGCCGGCGACCCTCCCGCGGAAGGTTTACGCCCGAAACAATTTCTGCAACGATGCCGGTGGCTTACGGCTTCTGCTTGTAACTGCGGGCGAAGCCGGCCGTGCCTTTGGCATTGCGCTGATACTTGACCGGCACGCTCGCATGCCCCACGAAATCATGTTTGCCAACCGTCAGCGTGACTTCCACCGGAAAATTCGTGATTAGGGTCACGATGGTGTCGTCCAGATCGAAACTGCTGCCGATGCCGTCGTCAAAACGGACCCGCGCAGTGCCCGTCAACAACTTTTTCTTGATATTGGCACTGAGGGCCGCCGCGACCACCGGCACATCATTGCGCGACCCTTCCTCCATGCGCGCATCGCCGTATTTGGATTTCCACAGCAGACTCTTGTTGAACAAAAAGGCGGTGGTGCTGTCGATCGCGATTTCATAGTCCGCGAACCAGATGCTGAGCTCGGTCTTGCTGTCAAAACGCTGGAAGCCGGCCGGCAAGGCGGCGGTAAAGCGCAGCATGACATTGTCAATATCACATTTGTCGTAATCCCAGTTGACGCTGAAATTGGCGGCGGGCACGAGCTGCAGATCAAGGGTGTCCAAATCCAATGCCAGTGAGAGGGTGTCCTGCTGCTGGGCGGCGTCTTCCACCGTGACATCCACATAATACGTTGCCGCATCGTTCGTCGCACTGGTGATAACGCCGGCGATCAGGCCGTCATTGGTCGAGAGCGTCAAGCCGGCGGGCAAGCTGCCGTCATCCACGCGCCAGTGCAAGGGCGGATTGCCACCCGACGCCTGCAGCTGAAAATTGTACGCGTGGTTGGCTTTGCCATAGGGCAGGGTGTCGCTCACAATGGCAAGATCGTTCGAGTTGAGAATGCGCACGAGGTAGCTCTGCACCACATTGCTGCCCAATTTATCCACCACGCGCGCGGTCACGGCCCAGGCGCCGAAGGTGGTGGGCGTTCCTGTGATTTCGCCACTGGTCGGGCTGAGCGCCAAGCCGGGCGGCAGCGTGCCGGACGAGATCATCCAGGTAAGCGGCAGGCGTCCGCCACGGACGTCGATTGTTTCCGCATAGGGCTCGCCTTGCACACCATCGTCAAATGTTTCCGTGTCAATGCTTAATCTTTGTTCCTGGGCGGCCACCGTCAACGTGAAGAGCCGCGCAACACTGGCGCCCGTTGCATCCTGCACGGCGACAATAAACGTGGAGGTGCCCGCCGCGCCGGGCGCGCCAAATACCGCACCGCTGTTGGTGCCGAAGGTCATGCCGGGCGGCAGATTGCCGCCGACAACCTGCCAGTGATACGGCATGGCGCCGCCGGTCACCTTGATTTGCTCACTATAGGACATGTCCAAGGCTGCCGGCGGCAGAATGTCCGTGACAAACCGGAGTCCGCTGCCGGCCGGCGCGACGTGGATCGCAAACGAGCGGTCAATGCGGTTGCCCGTCTGGTCACTGACATGACAGACAAATGGAAACGTGCCCGTCTCGGTCGGAAAGCCGCCCAGCAAGCCCGTTTCCGGCATCAGGGCGATGCCCGCCGGCGGCGCGCCCGTGACGATCGTCCACGTATGCGGCGCCACGCCGCCGCGCACCGCGATGCGGGTTTCGTACTGCTTGCCCGCCGTGCCGTCCGGTAGCATGACTGTGTCAAACGCCAGCGCTTCCGGCACCGGCTGAATCTGCCAACTATAGAATTGCTGCGCCGCTTGCGCATCACCGGACGTGAGCCCAAGGGTGCACCAGAACATGCCGGTCTCCACCGGTGTGCCGGAAAGAATGCCTTGCGGTGCCAGGGTAATGCCCGCCGGCACTGCGCCATTGACCAGGAACCAGTTGTAGGGTGAAATGCCACCGCTGCGCTGCAAAGCAAGATTGTAGGGATGACGGATGCGGCCGGTCGGCAAATAAGCCGTTTCAATCTTGAGCATGCTGGCATATTTGAAGCGCAGCAGATAGTGCTGGTACGCGGTGGCGCCGAGGCCGCCAAGATCGCGCACGCGGACGGTGAGCGGAAACGCGCCGACTGATAAGGTTTGCCCGAGGATGCCGCCCGTCTGGGTGTGAAAGACCATGCCGGATGGCACTGCGCCTTCAACGATCGCAAAGATATACGGCGGTGTGCCGCCTTGGGCATTGACTTGCTGCGTGTACGGAATGCCGGGCGAGCCGACCGGCAGGTCGGCCGCAATCAAGGCCAGCGCACTGGTCGCCGCGCTAATCTGCCAGTTGTAGACGCGACTGACGCTCGCATTGCCATCGCTGACATCCACCGTGAAGGAAACCACCTCGGCGGTCGTCGGCGTGCCGTACAGCACGCCGCTGTCCTCATCCAGCGCGATGCCCTCCGGCAAATCATCCAGCGTGTCCCACACCAGCGGTGCAGACAAGCCAATCGCGCGCAACGCCGCCGTCACTGGTTGCCCGGCGCGCGCAGGCGCAAGCTCGGCCGGCAGAATGACGGGCGCATTCGTATCCACGGTGAAGACATGCAGCGCAAAATCGCGTTCCGCCGTGGCGCCGCCCGCGTCAACAACGGCCACCGCAAACGCAGTCGCGCCGGTGGCCACGGGCATGCCCGCCAGCCAACCCGTGTTACTGCTCAAGGTGATGCCATCCGGCAACGCGCCACTGCTCAGCTCCCATGTGTAAGGTTCACACCCACCTTGCACAAGGATCGGTTGCTGATATGGCTGAGTGCAAAAGGCCGGCGGCAGATTGGCCGTTTGGATAAAGACACTGCCGTCATCGTTGTCAACCACCAGCACAAATTGATTGGTGACCCGTTGCGCGGGCAGCCCTGCGTCACTGACAATGATTTCAAACCTGGTGTTGCCGGCTTCGTCGGGAAGTCCGTTCAAAACGCCGGTTTCGGAATCGAGTTCAAGCCACAGCGGCCCATTCGTGCCGGCTAACTCCCATGTGTAGGGCGTGCCGCCGCCGGCGGCCAGCAGATTCAGCGTGTAGGGCACGTTCAGCCGCGCCGCGGGCGCGTCAGTCGTTAAAAGTGCGAGCGGCTCAGCCAAAAGCGGCCATACCGCCAACAGAGGCAGACAGATGAGGTGGCGCAACATAATCATAAAATAGTATAGCGCAATCGCGCCCGCACCGCAACAGGTCCATCATCAAAAGGCACCCGTCTGCCTTCCGGTACGCCACGCGCTCCGCGCGCGGCATGCTGCAGTTGCCGTCCCCCTTTTGAAAAGGGGGCTGGGGGATTTCGACTGGCCTACCGCAGCAGCAATTATCTCACAAAGACGCCAAGACACGAAGAAGCAAATATTGACGAGTGTTCACGCTTGACACGATTCACACTACAACTTACCAATGACTGTGCTTGCTAAGTTGCAGCATCTTTTGTCAATGCATGTCCCTATTCTGGCCTTTTAACTTTGAGCCCATGTGATGTGATTTTGCGCGTCCACCTTTCACGCTCAAGTCGTTTTGAACCGACTTGCCACGACGCTTTTCTGCTATCCTGCCCAAAGCAACATTCCTTTTATATGCCACAGTGGTCGTAATGCGTGTTGGTTGGCAAAGCTCAAGAGAGCCGTCTGGACATATGCGTTTGTTCCACGCCATCTCCACTCTGCATCCAAGCTCCCACGGTGCACTGAAGACCCACCAGCCTTCATGATGTAGAACAATGAACCACTTGAGGTTGGCATCTGTTATGTAATAGTTTTCAATTCCGCCATCAGAGCGGAAATAGACATGCCTGTCGATGATGTCGCGCAACTGGCCTATCGAATCAATACGTACAGGCACAGAAGAGTTGCGCCGCTCTGTGTTCTTCCATCCACACATTACATCAGGGAACATTATCAGGGGATATTTCGCACGAATGAGCCTGAGCACTCTCTTTGTAATGCAGGCTATGCTCTCTAATGACAGATCCCCTTTTGTCTCATAGTAGGCATAATCCGCATTATCATGGAGAGCGGCGGTGAACCAATAATATTTGTCATAGCATGGATGTTTCATCTTAAGCTGTTGCCAGAATTCTCTTCTATTGATCGTGTTCTTCATTACGGCTCCGTTGTGCTACATGCATGCATAATGTAACAATGGTAGTTCGTGACGTTTTTGACAATGCTGGTGATCAAGTTGCCAGCCAGACCTTACCATTAGCGAG
>JAPLST010000348.1 GCA_026398485.1 bacterium | reverse complement strand
TGAACGTGGTTAATTGTCAAAGTAATATTACTTTAACATTATACCACAACAAAAACCAGTTGTCAAGCCCCTTTCGCGCCGAAATGCTCTTGTTTCTGTAACTTATTCACCGTGCACCCTCGTCAGCCGGTTTATTTATGCGCAGCGGCAGGCGGCGACAGCATCCACCCTGAGCGGCGTGGCCACATTGCAGAGGTGCGGCAGTAATCAGTACGTCGGTGTGGCGGTGCGGCAGCGGCATTGAATGCCGATTTATCTGCAACCTAAAACCTAAAACTTTTCAATCCCGCCGGTGGCGGGACTCCAAGCATCCTAAAACTCAGCAGCGGCAGCATCCGCGGCGCGCGGCGCAATGCCATGGCGCCGAGGGCAGCCCACGCCCACGCAACGGGCTCGGGCACGGGCGTGTACTGCAACGTGATCGCCGTATTGCATGCCACGGAAAACGAGCCGGTGATGGGGCTGAGGAAGTAGGTCGTATTGACGACAAACTGGTTGGAAGCAAAGCCGCTGATGCCGCCGGTGGCGGTGATGATCGTCCAGGCATAGGGCAGCGCGGCGTCGAACGTGGCGAGCGCGCCGGGGAGGATCGGATCGTAGGTGTACAGTGAAATCGTGCAAGCGCCCGTGCTCATACTCGACAAATCAACTGCCGTGTCATACTGGAACGTCATCCAGCCGCTGCCGGGTGCCGCGTCGGCATCGCGCATGGGCAGATTCATACTGGCGGGGAGCGCGCTAAAAGCGGGGCGCACCAAGGTTTGGATGACCTGCAACTGAAGCACGGATTCGTTTTGGATATTGTACTCGCCAAGGGTGCGGCCATCTTCAAGGAAAATCCCTTGATAGTAGAGAAACTGATTGGCTGCGGCGTAGTTTTCTTTTTCGGTAATCCCGGCTTTGATGTTTTCAATAGCGTCGGTGGGTTCAACTTCCAAGGTGATGGTTTTTCCCACGGGTGTTTTTACAAATATCTGCATGGCAGTGGCAGAGCGCGACGCCAGCGCCAGACAAAGCACCAACACGCAGGTCGCTTTTGTGAGCAAGGCATTGGGCATGGTTTTCATAAGAAGCTACTCCATTAATTGTAACAGTGTAGTCGAATATGCCGCGTCCGCAGCAGGGCGGCGCAGCCAAGCAGGCCCAGCAGCGCCGGTTCCGGCACATTCAGCCCGTCAATAATATTGATCCACAAATCGGCGTCGTCCGCGCGGCCGTTGCCGTTGAGATCCCCACTGAATTGCGCATCAGTAAAGCCCTTGAGCACCGTCCGGCCGGATGCGCCGACGATCAGCGCGGCGTTGGTCGCATCGGGCAAGACGGCATAGCCAGCCACGGCGATGCCGCCATTGGTGGGCGCCAGATGCTGCCCGTAATTGCCGTAGTACATATTCACGGGCGTGGTGAACATAGGCACACTGATTGGTGTGGCAAAGAGCGCATTGCTGTAATCCCACCAATAGATCGGGGCGGGCACGTTCGGAACATTGGTGACGAATGCGGCGCCGAGCGCGGCCCAGAGCGGATTGGTGGCAGCGTAGCTCATGGCCCAAGTGTGCAGGGCAAGTTTGCCGCCGCCATTGACATAATTATGCAGTAGATCCAAGAGATAGGCAGGTAGCGCGTAGTTGTCGCTGGCGACGAGCACCAGATCCCAGGGCGTGCCGTTGGTTAATGCCCAGATGAAGAACGTGAAGGAACCATTATAAAACGGCGCGTAGGGGAAGCCATGATAGCGCAGCGCTTGCTCGACGTAGGTGTTCGGCGCGGGGTGGCGCGGATCATCGGTATACACCAAAATGTTGAGCGCGGGCGGCGGCACCACGCCGTCGAGGATCGTGTTCTCAAGATAGCCGAACGAAGAGTTAAGAAATTCGACCGGCTGCACGGTGGCGAATATCTTGCCGGAGCCATAGGGCAAGGTCATGGCGCAGGGCTGGCCGTTCAGGGTGTTGGCGATGATACTATGCGCGCCGGCCGGGATGGCCGTAAAGAAGCCGTGCGTCGAAGAATTCCAGCCATTCAGCGCAGCGCCGCTGATCGGATTCGGCGTGGTGAGAATCGGCGCGGCCGGGTCAATAATGGTGACAGTGTTGCCCGACAGTTTGACGGCGGCAATGTTGCCGGGGAACAGCATGGCATTGAGGCTGGACTGGAAAGATACGGCCAGATGCAAGTCCAGCAGGCCGCCCTGCGCGACATACGTTTCCAGCCAGGCGCGGTTGTTCGTCACGCACGCATAGAAAATGCTGGACTGGTCGGACACCACAATGACTTTGTCGAACGGCGTCAGGTCAACCCGGCCCATTTCGTTCGAGCCGAAGATCGTGTAGGCAATATTGTTCGAGGCCAGCACATCCTGATTTTTACGGAAATCCCACGGATTACTGTCTTGCAGCAGGGCGACGTTGTTGTAGCCCGCGTACAGCAGCATGTTCTCGCAATAATTGGTCGAGCTCTTGTACCACTCGACCGGCTGCAGCGTCGCCAGGATGCGGCCGGCGCCATACGGATAGTCAATCGTACAGGGCGGCAGATTAGTGTTTGTGGCATAAATCAGCGGCTGCGCGCCATACGGATAATACAAAAAATA
>JAPLST010000110.1:2711-4339 GCA_026398485.1 bacterium | reverse complement strand
GGCGTCACGGTGTTTGTCACCACGCACTACATGGATGAAGCTGAATATTGCGACCGCGTCGGGCTGGTGTATCAAGGCATGCTGATCGCGCTGGGCACGCCGCACGAGCTGAAAACGCAGTTCATGCAGGAGACCGTGGTCGAGGTCGCATGCGCGCGGCCGCAGGACGCGCTGGACGTGCTGGCCCATTGCCCGGCGGTGCGCGAGGCAGCCATGTTCGGCAACGAGCTGCACGTGGTGGCGCGTGACGCAGTGACCGCGCCGGCGGCGATCCGTTCGGCCCTTGACGGCGCGGGCTGCACGGTGCGGCGCGTCGAGGTGATCACGCCATCGCTGGAGGATGTTTTTGTGTCACTGATTGAGGCGCATGACCGCAACGGCGCGCGCCCGGCGGACACGCCATGAACCTCGCGCGGGTCAGCGCCGTGGCGCGCAAGGAAGCGCTGCATGTGCTGCGCGATCCGCGCAGCCTGATCATCACCCTGGCCATTCCGGTGATGCTGATGCTGCTGTACGGCTTCGCCCTGTCGCTGGATGTGAACGATGTGCCGCTGACCGTGTTTGACCAGAGCGGCACGCCGGCCAGTCGCGCATTGATCAGTCATTTCATCGGCTCGCGCTACTTCACGTTGGCCGGCCACGCGACTACGCACCATGACGTGGAACATGCCCTTGACACGGGCACCGCCATCGCCGGCCTTGTGATTCCCTATAATTTCGAGCAGCTGGTGCAGGCCGGCCGGCCGGCGCCCGTGCAGGTGCTGATTGACGGCAGTGATGCGAACAAAGCGATCATCGTCCGCGGGTATGCCCAGGCAGCCGCGGCCACCTATGCCAACAAAGTGCTCGTTGACGAGTTCGAGCGTCGGGGCATGCGCCGGCCTGAACCGCCGGTTGATGCGCGCCTGCGGGTGTGGTTCAATGAAGACATGGAGTCGCGCAATTTCATCGTGCCCGGCCTGATTGCCGTGATCATGACCGTGATCGGCGCGCTGCTCACCTCGGTGTCCGTTGCGCGCGAATGGGAGCAGGGCACCATGGAACAACTGATTGCCACGCCGGTCAAGCGCCACGAGCTGGTGGCGGGCAAGCTCGCCCCGTATTTCCTGCTCGGCTTGTGCGACCTGATCTTGTGCGTCGTGCTGGGCCGGTACGTGTTCCAGGTGCCGTTGCGCGGCAGCCTTGTGTTCCTGTTCGCCGCTGCAATGGTGTTTCTTGCCGGCACGATGGCGCTGGGCATGCTGATCAGCATTGCCACGCGCAATGTGCAATTGGCCGTGCAGACGGCGATGATGGTGACGTACATGCCGGCCCTGATGCTGTCCGGCTTTTTTGTGGCGATACCCAACATGCCGGCGCCCATCCAGCTGGTGACGCACATCGTGCCGGCGCGCTACTTCGTGACGATGTTGAAAGGTTTGTATCTGAAAGGGCTGGGCCTGCGTGTGCTCTGGCCCGATGCGTTGTTGCTGGTGCTGTTTGCGGCGGGCGTGCTGGCCCTTTCGGTGCGCAAGTTCAGGAAAAAGCTGGTATAAAGTAGTGTCTCTAACACTTCATTTTATATTTGACAACTACGGCAAAATCGCAAGAAATCCCCCAACCCCCTTTTCCAAAGGGGGACGGCTGCG
>JAPLST010000110.1:0-2660 GCA_026398485.1 bacterium | reverse complement strand
GCAAGAAATCCCCCAACCCCCTTTTCCAGAGGGGGACGGCTGCGACCCCCAACCCCTACCGCCGTTGGCGGATTGGCGGCAAGGCAGGTCTCCCTTTGGAAAAGGGAGATGCAAGAGGGATTTAGGACAATGACGAAGGCCGTACTGGATAGTGCAGAAAATCCCCCAACCCCCTTTTCCAAAGGGGGACGGAGCACTTGCGCAGGCGCTGGATGGTCTCCCTTTGGGTGGCTGGTTTTGCAGCTGCTTGGAGTCCCGCCAGCGGCGCATGCGCGTCAACATGGCGAGTGTATCTGTCGTAGAAGCGGCTTCCAGCCGCTTATCTCAGCAACGCGGCAAGATGCCGCGTCTACGTGCGGCGCTGGTCGTAGAAGCGGCTTCCAGCCGCTTATCTCAGCAACGCGGCAAGATGCCGCGTCTACGTGCGGCGCTGGTCGTAGAAGCGGCTTCCAGCCGCTTAAGTTGACGCGCATGCGCCAGCGGCGGGAGAGATGCAAGAGGGATTTTGGTTATGACGAAGGCAACCTGTTTGGACAGTTCTGATTTGGCAAGGTATTTATGAGGCACTACACTAGTATGTTCGACCGCATCATCCAGATGTTCGTCAAGGAACTCATCCAAGTGCTGCGCGACCCGCGCATGCGCGGCGTGATTTTCGTCGCACCCGTGGTGCAGCTGATTGTGCTGAGTTACGCGATCACCACGGATGTCACCAACATCCGCATCGCGGTGATCGACCGCGACAACACGCCGGAGAGCCGCGAGCTGGTCAGCCGCTTTGCCGGCTCGCCGTATTTTAACATTGTGGCGCATCCTGCTTCGGAACGCGTGGCGCAGGACATGATTGACCACGAGCAGATTCAGGCGTTCATTGCGCTGCAGCCGCGCTTTGCCCAGACGCTCCGGGCCGGCCGCACCGCACCCATGCAACTGGTGGTTGACGGCACGGATTCGTCCACGACGAAGGTCATCCTCGGTTATGCCAACGACATTGTCCAGCGCTACTCGTCGCAGGTGCTGATGGAGCGCTATGCGCGCACAACCGGCGGGACGCTCGAGCCCGAGCGCGTCCCGCTGCACACGCGCACATGGTACAACGTCAACCTGGAAAGCCGGCCCTATTATGTGCCCGGCATGCTGGCCTTGATCATCGGGCTGGTCACGCTGATGCTGACCAGCATGGCCGTCGTGCGCGAACGCGAGCTGGGCACCCTTGAACAGCTGATGGTCACGCCCATCAAGCCGATTGAGCTGATCATCGGCAAGACCGCGCCGTTTGCCTGCGTCAGTTTTGTCGAGCTGGGTATCGTGCTGTGCATCGCCGTGTTCTGGTTTGGCATCCCGATTCAAGGCAGTGTCTGGCTGCTGCTGCTGGCCGCGCTCTTCTACATCATGAGCATGCTGGGTGTCGGCCTGCTGATCTCAACGACCTGCCACACGCAGCAGCAGGCCACCATGACCAACATCATGTTTTTCATGCCGGCCATTCTGCTCTCCGGTTTCATGTTTCCGATTGCCAACATGCCGCGCGTGATACAATGGGTCACGCTGGTCAACCCGATGCGCTATTTTGTGGAGATCGTCCGCTGTATTTTTCTCAAGGGTTCCGGTGTTGCATTGTTGTGGCCAAACTTGCTAGCCTTGTTTGTGCTGGGCGCGGCGGCGCTCGCCTTGGCCAGCGCGCGCTTCAAGAAAACGACGGCATAAGGCCGTCACAGTGCGCGGCTGCCGGCTTCTTTGCATGCAGAGACCCCCACGGCCTCGCCTGCCTGTGCCGGGCACGGCAGACAGGCGCCGTGGGTGAATGAGATTGAGTAAAAGGCGCGCCGGCATTCTTCTCTCAATCTCTGCTTCTGCCGATCCCGCCGGCGGCGCATGCGCGTCAACTTTACGGTGCAGCAATGGCAGGCTGGGTAGCCTGCCCTACCTCAGATGCGTGACCATTTGGTGTGCCAGCGTTTGCAATCTCATGCAAAATATAACAGATGCGCGCGATCATGGCAGCGATGCGTCAGGTGCCAGACGAAACCAGGGACGTGATATCTATTTACCCGCGGCATAGCTGCTCTCACATGTTAAATCGTGTTTTCAGCCGCGAAAAGCCCGTTTAAGGCACTGTTTGAGGCCGCCATTAGGGGTTATCTACCTTGCTCGCAATATGTTATTTTGGTCCGACCCCGAATTCCCCAATATGTTATTTTGGTCCGACCCCGAATTCCCAAATTTCCACCAAAAATTCCCTTGTGACGTTGAGCGCATGGCGTGGTTTGCTCGCCACGCGGGTGCGCCGCAGGCGCTTTGGAGTGCGGGAGCCATGCTCCCGCTTTCGGTGCGGCAGCCATGCTGCCGGGAGCGCTGACCATCGTACGCCGAGCACGGCTCGGCTATGGTAAAGCGGGAGCACGGCTCCCGCACTCCAAGGTTCGGCTGCGCCGAACGAAGGGGTTGTCCGCGCCACGGCTGCGGCTAACTTCCTTATATCGGAATTTCAGAAAGCAACGCGGTGCAAGTTGACGGCTGAGCAAGCATGATGAGCGCGCGCCAAGCGCAGATGCCAGTGGCCATGCGATTGCACGGCGCAAGCGCTGCCGTCCACGGCCGGCGTTCTCCAGATACCACTGCCACCGGCCTCGGCCGCCATGCCCCGCCCAATCATGCCT
>JAPLST010000349.1 GCA_026398485.1 bacterium | reverse complement strand
GTCGGGGTCTACAGAGCTGTTACTCAATCTTATTCAGCCACGATACCGTCCACGGCGGGATTGTGGGGGTCTTCAGCGCCTGTTTCAATGTTGTGCCTTTCCGGCTCCCCACCGAGCTTGCCTCGGTGGGAGCAGAGATTGGAAGGAGGGCCGGCGTGTTGTTACTCAATCTTATTCACCCACGACGCAAGGTCGTGGGGGTCTTCAGAGATGGTAGTTCTAATATGAGACGGTTGATAACGTTATGAAAAACCTTCTTCGTTTTTGTCGCGTGCCGTTCGGTCTGCTGGTGCTGGCGCAGTGCCTGATTGGCTGCATGCTGTCACTGTTGCCGCACTACAACACCACGCGCAATAACTTGTTGTTCGTGGTATTGCCGTACGCGGGCATGGGCGCAACGCTCTGGTTGACGCACCGGCTGGTTGGCTTGGTCGGCCTGCGGCGCGAGCAAGTGACGGCACGCTTTCCCGGCCCGCGCTGGCAGCTCGAAGTGCTGCGCGTGCTCCTGCCGCTGGTGTGCGCATTGTTGCCACCATTATTTTTGGTGGCGTGGGCAGACTGCGGCGCGTACTGGGCCGTGCAGCGCGCGTGGCATGGCGCGCCGCTGCTGCCGTACGCGGCGCGCTACACTGCCTGCATGTTTCTGCCATGCGTGCTGGGCACGTGGACGGCCATGACCATTTTCTTGAGTGGCATTGCCTTGGCAAACAGTTATGCACGCTCAAACCAAATCGGCTGGATCGGTCAATTCATGTTGCTGGCAGCCGGCGCGGTTGCCTTCGGCGCGTCGCTGCTTTTGTTTACACTTTTCAACGTGTATGCGCTCGACCCGCAGGTGATCAGCGGGTTGGCATTGTGGCCGTTGTGCGTGCTGGTGTATGCGCTTGTGCTGCGGCCGCAACGGCCGGCGTCACTGCGGCTGGGCGCCCTGCTGCGCTATGTCATTTTTGTGGCGCTGTGCATCATGGTTGTGCCTGGCGGGGCCTCGGCGGCATCTTGTGGACCATGGCTGTGTCCCGCCCCCAACCCCTGGCCGCATGACGCGATGACGCTGCGCACCGCGAGTTCAGCGTTGAGGCGCAACGGCTGGCTGGCGGCGCTGCTGGCATTGCCGTGCGGGTTGAATCTGTGGTGGGCGCTGGGCTGGCTGCTGTGCCTGCCGGATAGCGTGATGGTTCTGTGTGCAGGCTGTGACGCGCGCACGCATTCATGGCGGGCGCGTTGCCCGCGGTGTGCCACACCACTGCGCTATAGTATCCTGACGCCGTTGCCACGCGGGCTTGGCCGCGTCAGGCTCTCGGCGCTGATGGCGGGGATTGTCGTTCTCGGCGTGATCCGTTGTCTCATTCCTTCCGTCACCGTCACTTATTCCACGGGCGACCCGTTGCCGCATCGCATACACCTTCGTTGCCTGGCAGCTTATCCGATGACCAATATCGTCATTGCGCTGAAGAAGCGCGTTGTGGGCGCCAATCACGTCACGCTGGCCGGTAGTGATTTTCCACAACTGCGCCGGCTCGACTGGTGGTCGCGGCCCTTTGGCGCGCTGGAGTTCTTCTGCAATGGCATGTGGCTGCAAAGCGAGATCAGCACGACGGACCGCTCCGGCGCGCTCGACGTGTTTTGCTATGTGCGGCCACCGTATGTCATTGATACCGCGCGCAAGGTGCGCAAGAAACTTCTGCTCGCGGACGCTGCATGGCCGCGCGCCACACATGCTCTTGTCACGACTAACGAAACCGTCTTGGTCGAGTTGCTGGTGATGTATTTCAATGAGGCCAACCTGCATTTTAACGCACGCGTGCAAACCTTGTTCAGCAATTACTGGTCGGCCCTGCCGGCCCGCGAGCAATCTGCGCGAGCAGCATTCTATTTCACACACTGGAGTGCCGCCGTTAGAAAATTCTCACTGGGAGGATCAGGATCCTCCGGCGTGCGCAGTGACGCCGTGGTGCCCACCGCCATCATGCGCGCCGCGCCGAACAATGCATTTGTCACCAAGTGCCCCTCGTGGAACATTTTCCAGCAATCCTGGCCCGCGCAAATGGTGCAGGCGGCCCTCAGCCCCTTTGCACAGAACATGGTGTGCGGACAGACATTGGGCAGCAGCGTGCCGGCCGCACAGCACCTGACCCAATGGTACCTGCGGCAACATCCCGCTGAGATAGCACAAGCTCTCCGCTCTGGGATGATCGTTGCCACCCGATCCGTTGATTACGCCGCGGCCCTGCCACCATTACTACCGGCGTATCGGCGCGCGGCGGCGCAAACGTCAGAGCATGCCCGTGATTACGCTGATGTTTTCAGCGCGTATTGTCTGGTGCGCGGGTTGAGCTCCGCACCGTTAGCGGCGGATGATGAAGCGCTCCTGCAAAAGTTTTCCGTCGCCACCAACAGATTCTCGTCATGGCCACTATTGGTTGGTTTGGACAGCCCGATTGTGTGGGATGTAATCCAACGCCAGGGCTGGCCTGGTTCCATCGAACAACTGTACGAGTTCGAGTCGGTCTGGCCGCAACAATTCGTGACCACCAATATCGCGGCGTGCCTGCGTGCGCTGGCGGCTTTGACGCCCAAGCCGGCTGATAATGCATGGCTGGTGGCGGTGCTGTGTCATTGGCCAGCCAGCGATGCCACACTGGCGGCATTGCTCCAACGAAGGATTGAGAGCGCCCTCGACGCCGCGCTGCGCTGCGGTGGCGTCAACCGCGACAACGTCGTGCGCACGCTCGTGCAACAGGCCTGCCGGCAAGGCGATGCGAAGATTTCCGCCGCGGCCAAGAAGATTTATGAGACGCCGCATGGTGACGCGGTTGCCTGTCTCGATCTGCTTGCGGCGGCGAGCAGCAACACGTTGCACGAAACGATTGTACGCTACCGCGATGAACTGGCCGCGCTGCAGGATGAACTGCGCTGAGGCCGGATTATCGTTGTGCCTCTTCCGGAATTTCCGTTGGAAAATTCATTAACTATCGAAAAAATGGAAAAGCGCACTGCTCCTGTTGGTGGGGTGAAGACGCGGCGTGGGCGTGTGGCGAGGCAGCCGGGCAGCTTGGTA
>JAPLST010000064.1 GCA_026398485.1 bacterium | reverse complement strand
GGCCAAACATATGGTTTGTGTATTTCTCGCCCGTGGCCAAGTTGAGAGTGTTATGCGATTGGTGGAGCGCTTTGGTGATGTCGTGAGTCCGACAGTGCAGGAACTGAATACTGCTATAAAAAATCTCAGCACAGAGAGTTTGATTAAGTTATCTATCTGGGAACGATTGCCTGCAGAGTCGGCCAAGCATATGGTTCCTGCTCTTCTCGCCTGTGGCCAAGTTGAGAGTGTTATGCGATTGGTAGAGCGCTTTGGTGATGTCGTGAATCCTCCAGTGCAGGAAATGAATAGTGCTATAAATAGTCTCAGCACAGAGAGTTTGGTTAAGTTATCTATCTGGGAACGATTGCCTATAGAATTGGCAAAAACAGTCATGGTTAAGCTGCTTGTTCGTGGCAGTTATGCAGAGTGCGAAATGCTGATAGAGCGCTTTGGTAATGATGTGTGCCCGACAGTGCAGGAGCTGAATGTTGCGATTAATAATGCAACGACAGAGAATCTAACTAAGCTGGCTATAGGGGAACGATTACCTATAGAATTGGCAAAAATGATTGTGACCGTTCTGCTTGAACGTGGCAAGCATGCAGATGCTGAAGTGTTGATAAAGCGGTTTGGCGGAACCATATGATTGCTAGCGGATTGGTATGTGGGTGGGCTTTCAATGGAGATTCATCCGTTGGAAAATTATGGGCTCTTGTACATACGAATCTGTGTGTGATTTTGCTGCACGATTTTGCAGCCATGAATTGCATTGTTTTATAAAGCAAAATTTGGACAAAATGGCCGGTTGATTATCTGTTGTTTTGCTTGCTTTTCTGCACGCCTTTTCTGCACGCCTTGACAGCAAATATAACATCTGTTATAATAACCTTTTTTGCCAACTGATGTATCTTTTGTTCTGAGCAGGGACGATGAAAGAACACTATGTGACAGGGCTGAAGCCTGATAAAGACTACGCCAAGCGTATCAAGCGCTTGCGTGGGCAGGTCGGCTTCACCCAAGAGGCGCTCGCGGAACGCCTTGGTGTCTCTTTCGCAACCGTCAATCGTTGGGAAAACCAGCAGACGAAGCCGTCCAAACTGTACTGGAATCAGCTTCAGCAACTTGAGTTGCGCTTGGCCGATGAACTGGCCCCATACGGTAAGCAGGAAGAAAAGCCACCAGCAATCCTGGATTTCACCGCACAACCGGAAGTCGTCAAAGTTCTTGCCGAGGGCGAACGGCTCTCGTTCGGCCACCTGATGAACCCCACCTTTGCCACCGAAATCTCCAGCATTGATCCTTTGCCGCACCAGCGCATCGCCGTCTACGACCACATGCTCAAGCAGCCTCGTTTGCGGTTTCTTCTGGCCGATGATGCGGGCGCAGGCAAGACGATCATGTCCGGCCTGTACATCCGCGAGATGCTCTCCCGCAGGCTGTTGCGCCGGGTTCTGATTGTCAGCCCTGCCGGATTGGTGGGCAACTGGCGGCGCGAACTGCTGACGTTGTTCAACCTTCCGTTCCGGATTGTCACGGGAGCGGATGCGCGGGCAGACAACCCGTTCCAGGGCGAGGCCGGCGACCGGATCATCATCAGCGTAGATACGCTGGCCAGCCCCCGCATGTTCGCACGTCTCCGGGAAACGACCGTGGTTCCCTACGACCTCGTCATCTTCGACGAGGCGCACAAACTGGCGGCGGAACGGGGCAACGACTTGCGCGTTCGCAAGACGGATCGCTACTGCCTGGCCGAGGCGCTTGCGGGCGTCCAATCCAACCTTGCAGTCCCACTGGGCGTGGCGCAGGCAGGAACCGGACATTGGCAGTTGGGCTGGAGTGCCCATCACCTCCTTCTCCTGACCGCCACGCCCCACATGGGCAAGGACTATCCCTACTACGCCCTGTGGCGGCTTCTTGAACCGGAGATGTTGGCGACGCCGGATGCCTTTGACGAGTTTCCCGCCGAGTATCGCCAAGCGCACTTCATCCGGCGGACCAAGGAGGAGATGGTCTACTTGGATGGCCGACCGCTCTATCCGAAGCGCATGTCCGACACGCTCGGTTACGAACTCAGTCAGGGCGATATCAGTGAGCAAAAGCTCTATGACGAGACCACCGATTACTTGCGCTTTGTCTACAACAAAGCCAAATTGCTGAATCGCGAAGCCGCGCGACTTGCCATGAGCGTATTTCAGCGGCGTCTGGCCAGTTCAACCTATGCGCTCCTGCGATCGTTCGAGCGCCGGCTGGTGAAACTGAACGGGCTGATCGATGACATTCAGGATGGGAAGATCACCACGGAACAGATGCTGACCCTCCAAGCACGACTCCATGAAGATGATCTTCTCGACACCACCAGCGCGGACGATGAAGGCGACGAGGAGCACGGCGAAGCCCATGAGGCCGCCGAAGATCGCCTTCTTCAAGGCGTTGTCGCGGCATCGCTGACCGACCTGCTGGCCGAGAAGGAGCAAGTCAAGGAACTGCTCGACTTGGCGCGGAAAGTCCATGACGGCGGCCATGAATCAAAGTTCGACAAATTGCGCGAAGTGCTGACGGATTCACGGTTCATCGGCGAGAAGTTTATTGTCTTCACGGAGCATCGGGACACGCTCGAATTCCTCGTGCGCAGGCTTGGCGGCATGGGTTACACCGGCCAGATCGCCCAGATTCACGGCGGCATGCCGTATAACCAGCGCGAGGACGAGGTGGAGCGGTTCCGCAAGCCGATGGACGAGGGCGGCGCCCGATTTCTCATCTGCACGGATGCCGCGGGCGAAGGCATCAATCTGCAGTTCTGCTGGATCATGATCAATTACGACGTGCCGTGGAACCCCGCCCGCCTCGAGCAACGCATGGGCCGCATCCACCGCTATGGCCAGAAGCACGACCCCGTGGTCATCACGAATCTGGTCGCCCCCTCGACCCGCGAGGGCAAGGTTCTGAAAGTACTCCTCGACAAGCTGGAAAAAATCCGCAAAGAACTCAAATCCGACAAAGTCTTTGATTGCATCGGCCGCCTGTTCGAAGGCGTCTCCATCAAACGCTACATGGAGCTGGCGGTCACGGAAGACGCCGACGCGGTGGCTCTGCAACTGGATGGCCGCCTGACCAAGGAACAGATCGAAGCTCTGGCCAAACGCGAAAAATCCCTGTATGGGACGGGTGGCGACGTGACAAAAGAACTGCCGCGCCTGCGTGTCAGCATTGAGCAAGAGGTTTATTTCAGACTGCTGCCCGGCTACATTCGCCAGTACATCCAGCAGGCCGCTCCTTTAGTGGACATCGAGATCGACGGCGACATGGACGGTGTCTTTTCGCTGCGCCCCCTCCGTTTCGGCGCGATGGATCCGTTGCTTCCGGTTCTGGAACTCTACCCCGAAAAGTGCAGGGACAACTTCTCGGTGGCACGTCCATCGGAACGCCAGGACGTGATCTGGCTCCATCCCGGTGAGCCGGTGTTCGAACGTTTCCGCGCGTTGGCAACAGAACAATTGGCAGATGTTGGCACACGCGGGGCGGTCTTCATTGACACCTCGGCCACCAAGCCCTATCTTTTCCATATGGCGCTTCTCTCAGTAGTCCGTAGAGCTGACCCCACACTGCCCGAACTTACACAGGAAGAAGTCCTTGACTGCCGTCTTGTTGGCATTCGCCAGTACGAAGGCGCCGAAATCGCAGTCTGCCCGGTCGAGCATCTTTTGCTTCTGAAAGGCGGACACGGACTCCCAGCCTCGGGCCAACGCCTTGCCGTTGCAGCCGCCGAGGAGAAGGAACTCGCCCGTGCCTATCTGGCCGAGCGGATTGCTCGCGTGATGGCCCTCGAACGCAAGAAGACCCTTGCCAACAGTATCCCGGAACGCGAAGGATTCATTCGCCGTGGATTCGATTATCAGGAAACAGAACTGGCTGTCGCGCGCGCCAAGCATTCCGATAAGGCCCGTAACGGTAACCGCAAGGCGATGGAGGCGTTGGAGGAGATCAAGCGTCAGCAGCGCGACCTCACCGTCCGCCGCCAGAACGCCTTGGCCGTCCTTTGCCGTGAACCGGAGCTGATCGCACCGGGTTCGGTCACATTCGTGGCTCACGCGCTCGTTGTGCCGTCATCCGATCCGGTGGACATTGAGCAACACGACGCCAATGTCGAGATGATCGCCATGCAGTTGGCACAAGTCTTTGAAGAAGCAGCCGGAGCCACAGTATTAGACGTGCATACCCCCGAACTCGCCCGGCGTGCTGGCTTGCCTGACAATCCGGGATTCGATCTGCTTTCCATTCGGCCAGGCAACGAGAAGCGATCCATCGAGGTTAAGGGCCGCGCCACAACCGGCGACATCGAAGTGTCCACCAACGAATGGGCCAAGGCATGCAACATGCGCCAAGACTACTGGCTCTATGCCGTCTACAACTGCGCCACGCCCAACCCACGACTTGCCCGCGTGCAAGACCCGTTCGGGAATCTCTTGGCAAAGGCAAAGGGAAGTGTGTTAATCAGTGTAACCCAGATGCAAGAAGCACAGGATATCGCATAATGCACTGGAACGATGGACTTCAAGGTCAGGCACTCCAGATCGCGGCATCGCCCAACTCGCCACTGTGCGTCGTGGCTGGGCCAGGCACGGGCAAGACGTTTGCGCTGATGCGCCGTTTAACTCGCCTGCTTGAGGTTGATCATGTCGCCCCAGAGCGCATCCTCGCTTGCACCTTTACACGAACAGCGGCTGAGGACATTACGCGCGCAATTCTTAGGTTAGGGGTCATTGGCGCAGAGAACATTCGTACGCAGACCGTCCACGGCTTTTGCTTCTCAATGTTGTCGGCGCAGGACGTATTGGAGGCAACAGGTCGCGTGCCACGGCCACTGTTAGGATTCGAGGAGCGGTTCCTGCTTCAGGACCTCTGCAAAGTTGGGCTTGGAGGTGTTCGTTCCTGTGGCAAGAAGCTCAAGGCCTTCTCTGCGGCTTGGGCTCGCCTTCAGCACGATCAACCCGGATGGCCACACGACGTTGAGGACCAGCGGTACCAAGTAGTGTTGCTAGAGTGGCTGCGGTTTCACGAGGCCATCCTTATTGGCGAGTTGATTCCTGAAGGCATCAAGTATTTGCGCAATAATCCTCAGTCACCATACCGCAGCATGTTCAACCACATGTTGGTTGATGAGTACCAAGATCTCAATCGCGCAGAGCAATACCTCGTCGATCTTCTGGCAAACGGCAACTTGGTGGTCGTCGGTGACGAGGATCAGTCGATCTACTCATTCAAGCATGCACACCCCGAGGGTATTGTCGAGTTCCCGGGTACACATCCGAACACTGAGGAGGCTGGTCTTGACCAGTGCCGTCGATGTCCGCAACAAGTCGTGGGGTTGGCGAATGCGCTGATTTCGCACAACGTGTCTCGCAGCAATCGACAGCTTCAACCAATGCTTGAAAACCCCGCAGGTGAGATTCATTGCGTGCAATGGTCGAACATGCAGGATGAAGCAGAGGGAATCGCCTCTTTCATCAAGTCCCGCGTGGATGCAAGGGTAGTTGAGTCAGGCAACGTGCTGGTGCTCGCGCCTCGCCGCGAATTCGGCTATCTTGTACGCGATCAACTCAACGGCCTCGGCGTTCCGGCGCACAGCTTTTTCAGCGAGGAGTTGCTGGACGGGGATCCAAAGAACACCGATGAGTCGCGGGCACAGCAAGCGATGGCGTTGCTGATCCTCCTGGCCAATCCGGATGATCGCGTGGCACTGCGGTGCTGGTGCGGCTTTGGCAACAACACCTTGGCCGATGCTGGGTGGGCGCGTTTGCGTGCACACTGCAAGTCCAGTGGCGACACTCCGTGGCAGACGTTGAAGAAACTGGACGATGAAACACTGACCATTCCATATACGGGCCACATCATCACCCGCTGTCAGGCACTGAAACTCCAGATCGCCAACCTGAACGGCTTGACCGGACACGCCCTAGTAGACGCCGTGTTCCCGACAAGGGAACCATGGGCCGCTCCGTTCGTGGAAATCGCTACAGCTATCGATGAAGACGACTTCGGCCCACGGAACCTCATTGACACGATTCGACGGCATGTCTCCCAACCTGAAATGCCGACCGATGTGGATTACGTACGTGTCATGAGCCTTCACAAATCGAAGGGCCTTAACGCAGATCTGGTCGTCGTGTGCGGATGTATCCAGGGTTTGATCCCTAGTATCGGCACTGACGCCAGTCCGCAGGAACAGCAGCGGGCGTTGGAGGAGCAGAGGCGGCTTTTCTATGTGGCCATCACCCGAACCCGGCAGACACTCGTCCTCTCATCGGTAATTGGCTTGCCCACTGCAGCGGCGTTCAAGATGCGAGCACGCACGACTCGCACCGTTGGCACGACGACAAGAACGATCACATCTCAATTCATTCACGAACTTGGTTCGCGGTGTCCGACGGCGGCGACGGGCCAACAGTTCCTTGCGCACACGGCGTTGCAGAAATGACCGACCACTCAAGACTTATCGAACACGCCTTCCCGCTGAAGCAGGCTTCTTTGGACTCGGTCCATGAGAAGAATGTTCGGCATGGGCATATCTCGACGCTGCACATCTGGCCCGCTCGACGGCCTTTGGCGGCGTGCCGGGCGGCGCTTATCGCCACGCTGTTGCCTGATCCCGGGACGCCGGAGAAGCGCAAGGAACTGTGCGAGAAGATCGGCGGCAAACTGGTCAAGAAGATCGAACGCAAGAAGATGCCCGACGGCAGCATCGTCGAGCGCGAGAAGGAAGAGACCGAGGGCGGCATCCTGCATTGGGGACGCGAAACATCGAACAAGGCCGACCTTGACTGGTTTCGCGCGGAGATCAAGAAGGCGTATGGCGGCCGGGCCCCCAAGGTGCTCGATCCCTTCGCGGGCGGCGGCGCGATCCCGCTGGAAGCTATGCGCCTCGGCTGCGAGGCGACTGCCGTGGACATCAACCCGGTCGCGTGGTTTATCCTGAAATGCACCCTCGAATATCCGCAAAAGCTGGCTGGCAAGACTCATCCGCTGCCAGACTTTATTCTCGGCAATGAAGAATTCATGGATGCCTTCTACAAGGCGCACCCGCACTTGGTCGGCCGGACCAAGAAAACGAAAAAGCAGAAAGATGCCGAAGACGGGATGTTCCCCTCGCTGGTCAAGGACGATTCCGGCCGCGCACCCAAGGCGAATCTGGCGTGGCACGTCCGCGCCTGGGGCCAATGGGTGCTCGAACGAGCCCGGCGCGAACTGGCCCAATTCTATCCCACCTATGCCGACTTTGAGACCCTGAAACTGACCGCCAAAGACACTGGCGCCGCAAAGCCTTATGAAAAGCGGCCCATGCAACTGGTGTCACTCAAAGATGACGGCACACCGGACATCGATGCACCGAACAAGGAGTTCAGCAAAGAGTACCTGGCGGACAAGAATAACCCGCGCTGGGTGGCAAAGCCAACCGTCGCCTATTTCTGGGCCCGGACTGTCGCGTGCAAGAACTGCCGTGCCATGCTTCCGTTGCTCAAGACACGATGGCTCTGCAAAAAGGACAGAAAGCGTATCCTCCTCGCGATGGAGCCGAACCGTGACAAGACTGGTGTTGTATTTGCCATCGAGTCGAACGTCCCTGTAAAGGGCGGCAACGCGGCGCAACGGCGCGAACACGACAAGCGTATCGCCGCCGGAACCATGTCGCGTTCAGGGGCCAAGTGCCCGTGCTGCGGCACGATCATGACGATGGAGGACATCCGGGTAGAGGGCAAGGCTGGACGACTCTGTTCGATTATGACGGCGGTCGCCGTCGACGGCCAGAATGGCAAGCAGTACCGGGTGCCGGCATCCCCTGACATTCAGATGGCCGCAGAAGCAGAGAAGTCACTGCCCAAGGTGTTCGCACAGATTCCTTTCGGAATACCAGAAGAACCCACGCCCAAGGGGGGGAATGGTGCCAGCCGTGCATTTTCAGTCGATGGCTACGGCTTTGACCAATGGAAGAAACTCTTCACACACCGTCAACTCCTTGCGCTGGGAACATTTGTGAAGTGCATCAGAACAGTCAGAGATACTTGCCCAACAACGCATAGCAAGGAATGGCGAGAGGCAATCACCACCTACCTCGCATGCGGCTTCGATAGAATGTTAGATTTCAACCCCACGGGACTCTCTTGGCTCACGAGCGTCGAAGCCATTGGCCACACCTTTGTGCGATACGCACTGCCAATCACTTGGGACTACAACGAGGCGGCAACAATCAATGCGGTTCGAGGGGGATGGGATATGTGCTTGGAGGCGTGCATGGAAAGCCTCCATACGATCAGCAAGGCGGCGAATGAGGTCGCACCTATTCCCAAGCCACAGAACCAAAGCGCAATTGGCCTAACCTCACCAGAGCAGTATGACATCGTCTTGACCGATCCGCCCTACTATGACGCGATCCCATATTCGGATTTGATGGACTATTTCTACATGTGGTTGCGCAGAACTCTGTTTGGAGTGTCAACTAGCCTCGATGCGGCTTTTGAACAGCCGCAATCGCCAAAGTGGGTGAACGACGACAACGATGGAGAATTGATTGACGACTCGAGCCGGCATGGCGGTGATGGGGCGAAATCAAAGGCCACCTACGAGAACGGAATGGCCCGAGTGTTCGAACAGTGTTGCCGAAGCCTGTCGGACTCAGGGCGACTGGTGATTGTCTTCGCGCACAAACATCCTGACGCTTGGGAAACCCTTGTATCTGCCATAATCCGTGCTGGGTTTGTTGTTGATGGCAGTTGGCCGATTCAAACGGAACAGGCGGCAAGGATGCGTGCGCAGTCATCCGCCGCACTTGCTTCGTCTGTATGGCTCGTATGCAGGAAGCGACCTGCAACGGCGCGGCCCGGGTGGGACAATCAAGTTCTGGAAGACATGCGGACAAACATCCGGGAGATGCTACGTGAGTTCTGGGACGCCGGCATTCGCGGCAAGGACTTTGTCTGGGCGGCCACCGGACCGGCGATGGAGGCATACAGCAAGCATCCGGTAGTTAAGAAGGCCAATGAACCCGGCCCGATGACGGTCAGCGAGTTCCTTACGCATGTCCGGCGGATCGTGGTGGATTTTGTGGTTGGCCGCGTGCTTTCGGGCGACCAGGAGGGAGACGACGATTCGGCCGCCGCCGACCGGCTGGACGAGGTGACAGCCTACTATCTGCTCCATCGGCACGACTTCGGCATGGATGATGCGCCGGCGGGCGCGTGCATCCTGTATGCCATCTCGTGCGGCATTTCGGATCGGGAACTGGCTGGGACGTGGGATCTGATCGGCTTTACCAAGGGCAAGGGCAAAGACGACGAGGAAGAGGAAGCCGACGCTGACGCGGAGGCCGATGCCGAAACGGACGATGATTCCGGCAGCAAAGTGAAGCTCAAGACCTGGGCGCAGCGCAAGGGCAAGTCAATGGGCTACGATGCGCCGGGCGGCAAGCCGATCCCGCTGAT
>JAPLST010000417.1 GCA_026398485.1 bacterium | reverse complement strand
AATATCCAATCCCGCCGGTGGCGGGACTCCAAGCAGCAAGGAATAACCAATGATGATGTTCTGCGCAGATATTTCGTCCTTGGATATTGAGTGTTCAATATTGGATATTCATTATCTCTTCTGCCAGACCACCGCAACAAGCTCGGTGGGGCGCCAACACCACTAAAAGAGGAAGGCGGGGAACTTCCCCGCCTTCCTTGTCATTTACAAACGTGTGCTGCGGATGGTGCTCAGCGCTTGCGCAGCCAGAGCGCCAAGCCGGCCAGCAAGCCCGCCAGCAGTGCCGGTTCGGGCACGACCGTCAGCAGGCCGGATTGGGCCGGATTGTAGGTCGCCAGGGTGCGTGGCCCGCCATCTTTCTGGCCATAACCCGTGCTGGGCATGTCGTTGGTTTGATACTCGTAATAGTAGCAGTAGGCATACACGCCGGCCGCGACCGCCTGCGCAATGACGAAGTTGGTGTGGAATTCATCGTTGTTGCCAACTTGCACGTTGAAGTCGGCCGGGGTCCAAGACCACGACGGCGCATTGGGCAAGGCGTTGCTGGGGCCATAGCCCACCCACGCCTTCAGGCCGGGGGTCGGCCCGGTGTTTGACGTCACGCCGTCAATCCAGATCTGGCCGTAAATCTTGTCGGAGACGCCCGGCGCGCCGACATTCGAGACCAGCAGTGCAGGTGGCCACTGCAGATTGCACCAGCCGATCGGCGGGGCCGCGACCGGGGTGACTGATTTCCATGTCGCTCCGACCCGGAATTCATCATCGTATATGTTTGCATGACCATACCCGCCGGCCACATGGACGCCTTTGAAGCTGAAATTACTCACGGATAGCACGTAGTCCGGTGGCGGCGGGTCGTTCGACAATGGCGGATTGAACCAGAACGAACACAATTCATTTCCAGGCAAAAACTCCATTTTCGCAACAAAGAAGGTAGCCTGCGGCTGGTTCGTCGTGTAAAACGCAGTGTGCAGGATGTTTGTTCCAGTCCCTGGAGTCTCGATGTACCAGTGAAACGCCCCCCAGTTGCGCGTAATGTCCCATCCGATCTGGCCTGATCCATCGGCGTTGTTCAGCCAAAGACCACCATAGGTGTCTGCTCTTGTAGAATCGTCTTTAAGGAGCAAACTTAACCAGAGCGTGTTTCCATCTCTGCAGAATCCACCGCTTGGCGTCAGCAACTCCTCGAAACCGCTCGTCATTAATGCGCGGCTCGCGCCGTTACCACCATCTGTGTTGAGGTTCAGCTTGTTGCCACTCGTGGCAAGTCGCTTGTCTTCCCACGCGTAGGACAAACTGCCACTGGCGACGGTCTTCTGACCCGTCCACGGGCCACCCCACCCATACCCGCCCGANNNCCATACCCGCCCGAGTTAAACCAGAAAATTGACGGGGGATAATCGAAACCCTCGTAGGCTGCAAATGACTCTGTGTAATTTTGCGGCAGAGAGTACAGTTCCGGGTTCGCCACACCATCATGACGCGGTAGGATGGCTTGGTCACTAGACGAGTTGGTATTTGCTTGCCCATTGCCCGGATTCAGCCGACCGGCTTCCGCGGTTGGCAAAGCGACTGGCGTGTACTTGGTGGCCCGCACAACAGCGACTGCCGCGGCACCAACGATGAGCATGATATGGATAGAGCGTGTGATGACATTCATGTTAATCTCCAGTACGGGCAGCATGACCATTATCAACGAGCCATGGTGTAGTGTAGCAAAACCAGCTTCGGGTCGTCAACTTTCGGTAAGCGAGGAATATACAAAAATTTTCGAGCCGTCGTAGCATCCACAAAAAGAAAGGTGGAGGAGTGCCCCACCTTTCTGCAATGTTCCATCGACTGGCGTTGCTTACTGCTTGCGCAACACAAATGTCAGACCAACCATCAGGCCCAGCAGCAGCGCCGGTTCGGGCACGACCGTCAGCAGGCCGGATTGGGCCGGATTGTAAGTGGCCAGGGTGCGCGGCCCGCCATCTTTCTGGCCATAACCCGTACTGGGCATGGCGTTGGTCTGGTACTCATAATAGTAACAGTAAGCATAGTCGCCGGCCGGCACCGCCTGCGCAATGACGAGGTTGGTGTAGAACTCATCATTATTGCCGACTTGCACATTGAAGTCGGCCGGGGTCCATTGCCACGACGGCGCATTCGGCAAGGCATTGGTGGGGCCATAGCCCAGCCATGCTTTCAGCCCGGGAGTCGGCCCGGGTTGTGACGTCACCTGGTCAATCCAGATCTGGCCATAAACTTTGTCGGAGATGCCCGGGCCGTTGGTGTTGACCACGGTCAAGGTGTACGGCCACTGCAAGCTGCACCAGCCGATCGGCGGGGCGGTGATGGGCACGATGGACTGCCATGTTTCGCCGACGCGGACTTCATCGTCATAGATGAGATCACTGCCGGACAGATGCACGCCCGAGAAGCTGAAATTGCTGACGGACAGGACATAATCCGGGGCGGGCGGCGCGTTTGAGAGCGGCGGGTTGAACCAGAACGAGCACAACTCGTTGCCGGGGAGGAACTCCATTTTGGCAACGAACAGCGTGGCCTGCGGTTGATTCGTCGTGTAAAACGCCGTGTGCAGAACGGACGTGCCGGTGTCGGGCGTTTCAATGTACCAGCGGTAGGCACCCCAGTTGCGGGTAATGTCCCAACCGGTCTGGGCTGTGCCCGCAAGGTTGTTCAGCCACAAGCCGCCATAGGCATCTACGGTTGCTGATCCATCTTGCAGCAGCAAGCTCAGCCAGAGCGTCTTGCCATCGGCGCAGAAACCGCCGGCGGGGGTGAGCAGATGCGCAAAGTCGTTGGTCAGCAAGCGGCGATTGGTATCGCTGCCCGAGGCGACGCTGATCTTGTTACCGGCCGTGACGAGGCGCTGGCCGCCTTGTTCATAGGTCAAGCCGTTCGCCACGACGGGCTTGCTGCCGTCCCACGCGCTGCCCCAGCCATAGCCGCCGGTCTGGCCGCCGAGACTGCCCACCGGGTAATTCATGGCGTCATAGGCCGCGAATTGCGGCGGCACATACGGCGCGAGCGCGATGGTGCGCAGATTGGCGGCGAGATACAGCGTGCCGTCATTGCCAATGGCCGGCGCGCCGCCCAGGCCGGAGCCGGCGCTGTAGGTCCACAGCAGCTGGGCCGCACTGCCAGTGTCCTTGATGCAATAGACGATGCCCGCCGTCTTGGACATGACATACACAATGCCATTGTTCAACACGGTCGGCGCCGCGACAATCTCATCCGTGCCATAATTGGTGATCCACTGGCGCACACCCAGGTAGTCGAACGCCGCGACGATGCCGCCTTGGCCAGCGAGATAGATCCGGCCATTGGCGCCCAGCGCCGGGCTGTTGAACATGTTGACGCCCGTGACGGTCTGCCAGACAAGTCCGGTGGTGTTCAAGCAATAAAGATTTGACGTGCCATAGTCGGTGAACGTTGACAGGTAGCACACGCCATCGCGCACGGCGCCTTTGCTCCACGACTTGCCGACCGGCAGGGTTGCCAGGACGGTGGCATGGGTGCCGTCGTCGCGCAGGATGGTCATGTTGTTGACGCCGGCGGCACTGCCTTCGGTGTTGACCCACAGATAAATGCCGCTGCCGACGGGATCCTGCCAGACCGGCACCGCGCCGGCGCCTTCATAGCCGCCGCCGCCGATGGCGCGCGTCCATTTCACGGTATAGCTGCCGCCAAGGTCGGTCAAGGCCACCAATTGCGCGGCGCCATTGAGGGCGTAAATCGTGCCATCGGGACCGACAGAAGGAACATTGTCGCTGTCGCCGGCATTGATATACGACCACTTGATAGCACCATTCGCCGCATTGATGGCATAGACGCCGGAGGTGCTGCTGTAGGGCGTGCCATAGACGGTGTTATTGTTGCCATAGCAGACGCCGCCCCAGTTGCCGCTGCCGCCAATCTTGGTGATCCAGTTGGTGCCGGCGGGGCTCATCGAGATGATCTCGCCCGTGCTGGTTGTCAGGAAGATGACGTTGTTGGATGCATCCAGCACGACGCCCTGCTGCCCGTCATTAATGCCGGGCACCGGGTATTGCCACAGGGGCGTGGGCACGGCGCGCGTGCCGTGCAACGCAGCGGCGGTGTTGGCGCTGTCACGCTTCCAATGCGGCCAGGTGCTGGCGCCATAGAGTGCCGTGGCCATGCCGGCTGCAATCAACAGGACAAGCAGGTTTGTTTTCATCGAACGTCTCCCAGCGAGTTTAATGGAACCGGACACAATACGTGCGGGTTCCGTTGGTGTTTTTCAATTGTACTCTTTTGCGAAGCGGCTGTCAAAAAGGGGCGTGCCCGGTTCCGGCGCGCTCTTCGCTGCACAGCGAGCGGTGTGCAGCACAACTCGCGGAACGCCGTTCCGCGGCTACATCTGCGCAAAATTTGTTCGCGGCGAACAAATTAATAATTGGATATTGAGTGTTCAATATTGGATATTCATTATCTCTTCTGCCAGACCACCGCAACAAGCTCGGTGGGGCGCCAACACCACTAAAAGAGGAAGGCGGGGGCAATCCCCGCCTTCCTTGTCATTTACAAACTGTGCAGTGCTCAGCGTTTGCGCAGCCAGAGCGCCAGGCCGGTCAGCAAGCCCGCCAGCAGCGCCGGTTCGGGCACGACGGTCAGCAGGCCGGATTGGGCGGGATTGTAGGTGGCCAGGGTGCGCGGCCCGCCATCCTTCTGCCCGTAGCCCGTGCTGGGCACGTCGTTGGTCTGATACTCATAATAGTAGCAGTAGGCATACACGCCGGCCGGCACCGCCTGCGCAATGACGAAGTTGGTGTAGAACTCATCGTTGTCGCCGACTTGCACATTGAAGTCAGCCGGCGTCCATTGCCACGACAGCGCATTGGGCAGCGCATTACTGGGGCCATAACCGAGCCATGCTTTCAGCCCGGGTGTCGGCCCGGGTTGCAAGGTGACGTTGTTAATCCAGATCTGGCCATAGACTTTATCGGAGACACCCGGGCCGTTGGTATTGACCACGGTCAAGGTGTACGGCCACTGCAGATTGCACCAGCCGATCGGTGGGGCGGGCGTGGGCAGGGTGATGTGCGCGATGACATATTCGGTCATGGCAATCACGTCGCCATTGGGCAACAGCGTCGGCCATGTCCACGTATCGCCCGTGCTGGCAATCTGCGTGCTCCAGAGGACATCGCCGCTGGCGCCGTTGTCTTGAATCGCTTTGACGGCCCGGCCCGTGGCGGTTTGGAAGACGCCCAGAATAAGGTTGCCCGCGCCGACGACGCAGCCGCCACCGGTGTCGCCGCACGCGGCATCCCATTTTTTGATGCCGGTGGCGGTGTTGACCGCGGTGAGGCCGATGCCGGTCGCGCCGCCGCCGCTGCGCCGGCTGCAATAGATCGTGGCGCCATCCGGGCTGAGCGCGTAGCCGCCATGGTGCCAGGCATCATGCATGCCGAGGTCGAAGATCCAGTTGGTCGTGCCATTCGGTTTGAAGCTGATCAGCACATCGTTGCCGGCCGGCGTGGCAACGCCATCGAAGTTGCAATAGATATTCCCGGCATTGTCCACGATCGGCTCCTGGCCGCCCCAGCCGCTGGCGTAGACGCGATACCAGAGGGTCGAGCCGGTCAGGGCATCCATGGCGAAAATCTGGCCACCCAGATCGCCTTCTGTATGCACATAGACCGCGGCGCCATCCGGGCTGAGTGACGGGCCGTTGCCCGACCACGTGCCCGCATTGGTCGGCGCATTGTTGTGCCACAGCACGGCGCCGCTGTCGGCGTTCAGGCAGAACGTGCCGCCGGCATTGCCGTCCGACTCGATGTAGACCCGATCGTTGTTGAGCAAGACGCCACCATTGCACGAGCCGGCACCGAGGTTGTTGCTCCAAATGATTGCGCCGGTGAGCTTGTTGATGGCATACACATAACTCGCGTTGTCACCAATATAGACCCGGTCCTGCGACAGCGCGGGCGTGCCATTGGCCCAATCCATCAAGTCAATTGCCCAGACATTCGTGCCGCCATTGACATCAATCGCGAGAAGTTCCTTGTTGTTGTTGCCCGGCGCGGGATCGACCGGCAGATAGAAGCGCTGGCCGTCGGTCACGCCGCTGCCGTAAATGCCAACGCCCGTCTGGGTTTGGTTGGTCCACATAATTTTGCCGCCGGTCATCACCCAGCCGTTGGTGTACCAGCCCTGCCGTTGTTTGTTGTTGCCGTTGAGCGGCCAAGGTGTGGTAGGCGGATCTTGCGCTTGGTAGGTGGTGGCAATGGCATACAGCTCAGGATTGATGGCGCCGTTGTAGCGCAGGAAATACATCAGATTGCTGACGCATGCCATGTCACTGCCTTCGCCGCCCGTCAGGAACGGCAGGCGAATTTGGCGTTGCCCCACGATGGCGATGCTGGTCGCGGTATTCGTGAATGCCAGCACGAGCACGTCGGCATTGGGCGTGTTGTTGGCCAAGCCATCGCCGGAATTGTCGCCGCTGCCGCCGCGCAGAATCCAGAGTTCATCAAGGCCGGAGAGGGTGGAGGCGGCCGGCACACGCTGGATGGCGCAGCCCATGCCGACATTCCACGGCAAGGTGGTGGAGAGAGTCACATTATCAATCGTGCCGGCCGTATTGGCCATCAAGCGCGCAGAGGCCAAGCCGCTCTGAAATACCACAAAGACGCCGAGATTGCCCACGCGCGTGCCGGCGATTGGATGCAGCGCGGCGCTGCCAACGGTGGTCTGCTGCACAATCCCCAGCGAATTCTTGTCCCACGTCCAGCGCTGCATCGGCGTCCAACCGGTCCAGAAACCATAAATGCTGTTGCTGGCGACGAAAGTGCAGGCCGCATCGGTGCCGCCGCTGTCGTAGCGATTGGTGACGATCTGCCACTGATTAGAATCAATGCTGTAGCCCAGTAAATCTCGGCCAATATCTTCACCGGTGCCGCCTTTGGCAATGGAACCGAACATGAAGAGGTAGCGCGTGCCGTTCGCTTCGCCATACGACATGCCGTTGCCGGCCCACGTCTGCATCAAATTTGTCTCAAACCACGACGGCGGCTCTTGCACATATTTCGGCGCGGGTGCCATGGCAATCCAGTTAATGGCATTGGTCACGCCGTAGGGGATCATATAGAATGCACAGTTGGTGCCGGGCAACACATCCGCCCAATACCGTGTGAAATACAAACTTGGTTCAAGCGCCGGCCCGCCTGATCGCATGCCCAACAACGGTGCGTCAGCGCCTGCCATTGAGACACAGCGTGTGCGTGGCTGCCCGGCCTCTGCCGCGGGCAAGGCAACCGGCATGTACCTGGCCGCCGTCGTAAGGCCCGCCGCTAAAACAAAAAACAGGATGACGATACGCGTGAGGGGTGCGAGTGCGTTCATGGGTGTCTTAACGTTGTGGTTATCTGTGGCCATGGTCAGCAAACAAACTGGCGCTTATTATACCACAACCACAGGATTCTGTCAAATTTTACTGAACTGACCAAAATTCCGATATAAGAGAAAATGCGAACCTGACTATCTAAATCTGTTGTGGGTCCTGCGCGTGCGTGGCCGGAGGGTGAGGTAGGGCGGTCAGGCCCTG
>JAPLST010000073.1 GCA_026398485.1 bacterium | reverse complement strand
GCATAGCGCCCAGCCACATTACATTCCCGCGCGGCGCGCGAATTTCCTTAAGTGCTAAAACCGCGCCAGGCACCGGAAACGATTCACGTCTCAACTTCCCATCTTCCCAACCTCGCAACTTCGTTTCGCCCCGCCCCGGCATCTGCCCAACATGAACTATTGTGTAATAATGCGGACTATCCTTATAGAATAATCCGCGCAGTTAGACTATAATGGTTGCATAACGCTGGCGCAGTCAGCGGCGCGGCCATTGCCGCGCCGCCGACTGCATCTCACTCAATCACCTTTGGAGCAGCCGCATGAAGACTCTCGCAACACTCATCATCACCATCGCATTGATCACCGTGGCATTGCCACTGGCCGCCAGCACGTGGACCGGCGGTGGCGCCAACTGGAATTCCAATGTCAATCCGGGTTGGAACGGCACCGGCGTCCCCAATGCCATTGATGCCGTCGCCAACATCGCGGCTGGCACCGGCAACATCACGGTCAACGGCACCTACATTGTGGGCACCATCACCGCCGGCGGCGCATACAGCGGCAGGACGCTGCTCACCTCATCGGGCAATCTGACCTTCGATGTGACCACCGGCAATGCCCTCTTCGACCTCTCCAATGGCAACGCGACCACAGGCACGAGCATGACGGTCAACACCCCCTTGACGCTGAACGACACCTTGGAAATCCGCAATATAGTTTCCAGCGGCAGCGCACTAGTCACATTTACAGGTCTCATTTCCGGCAACGCTGGTTTGTTGCTTGCCAATACCGGCAGTGGCGGCAGCGCCGCTCGCTATGACCTTCAGGCTGCCAGCAGCACATTTGCCGGCGGCGTCACGGTTGGTTCCAATACGCTGCTTCGGATTAATGCGTCTGCCGCCTTGGGCACCGGCAAAGTCACGCGCGTTTCATCACCAGTCGGAGGCAATAATGGGATCGCCTTTCGGGTTGATACAAGCCACCCCACGCAGGTTCACTCCAACGACTTCGACTTAAGTTCGAATGCGAGCGGCAGTGCCGAGTGCTTCAGCCTTCAGAATAGCACCATGAACGTCACGCTGAACGGCGTGATCTCCGGCGTTTTGGGCAACTGGAACCGCGCCAACCTCAACCTCGGCACGCTCGTGCTTGCCGGCGCGGGCGCCAACACGTGGACCGGCCAGTTCCGCTCCGATAGCGGTGGCACGTTCATTGTCAATAAAGTAGGCGGCTTGGGCGGTGGTGTGATGCTTCGCGCTGCAGCCAACACTACTATCAGTCTGCTCTATGGCGTCGCAGATACTGATACCTCCTTGATCACGCTTCAAGGCAACTCCAGCTCTGCAGCTGAAAACAACATTGTCAAAATCGGCTTGGCTGATGGCAACGCCGGCTTGGTATCCTTGAACAATGCCACCGCCCTCGACTTGAATTGGTTTACTGCGGCCGCGATTACCGGCCTTCAATTCCACAGTGGCAACACCGCGGCGGGCACGCTTGCGGTGACGACCCAAATCAAGGACAGCGGCGTCGGGGCCAATGCACGCAACGTGACCGTCACCGGATCAGGCAGCGTGAACCTGAACCGTGCTGCAGGTAACAACTACAATGGCACCACCACCGTCTTCGGGGTTGGCGCGTTGCTGGTGAACAACACGAGCGGCAGCGCCACGGGCAGGGGCACGTTGATGATCAAGAGCGGCGCGACCCTTGGCGGCGCGGGCATTGTCACGGGTGCCTTGACGATTGTTGAGAACGGTGGCACGCTGGCACCGGGCAGCAGCGTCGGCACGTTGACGGTCGGCGCCTTGACCATGAACGCCAACAGCACGAATAATTGGGAAAAAGGCACGGGTGTGAATGTGGCGGACAAGACGGTGGTCAATGGCGATCTGAACATTAGCTATCCGGTCACGATTCGCGTCCTGCCGTTGACGGGCGCCACGCCGGACGGGCCGGCGGTCACCAACACCATTTACCAAGTGAGTGGCACGTTGACGGGCTTCGAGAATCTGGTGCTGGATTTGAGCCAGAAGCCCGATTGGACTGGCCAATTGGTGCAGATGGCGGATGGCAAGAGTATTGGCGTGCTGCTGATCCCCGAGCCGGCGGCGTTCGGCCTGCTGGCGCTGCTGGTTTTAGGTTTAAGGGTGAAAGGTTTTAGGGGTTAGGGGAAAAGCGGAAAGCTGAAAGTAGAAAGCTGAAATGGCAGACGGGAGAACAAGGAGCGGTGCAGATGTGGCTGGCCTCTCCGAGGCCGGATGCAGTGAGGAAGAACGGGCGCGCAGCGCCCATCCACACACGGGGAACAGTCAAGTGAAGCAATCGAGCGGGCGGCCTGCCGGGCGGGCCGCCCGTTTTCATAATGGTGTCGGACTTGTCGGATCAGTCAGACTTGTCGGACTTGTCAAACAGAACGCAACCGCGAGCCAAGATGAGCACAACAAGACGATGCAAGCCGGCCGGGCTGCTCACCGCAGTGCTGCTGCTGGCAGCCCTGCGCGGGTTGGCCACTGATCTGACAAATTGGCCCGCCCAGTACAAAATCATGCCGTGGGAAACGGCCAAGCTGACCGCCGGCGATGTCGTCGGCCCCGACGGCATCGTCTATCCCGACTGGCGGCGTGCCGGTGTCGAAGGCGGCATACCGGACATCACCAATACCGCGATCCGTGCCAGCTACACCATCTATACTGTCACGAACTATGGCGCAGTGGCCAATGACGGCGTGGCCGACGATGCCGCGGCGACACTCGCGTTCAATGCCGCGCTTGCCAACGCCAGCGGCGGCGGCAAGAGCATCATCTATTTCCCGGCCGGCATCTTCAATTTCACCAGTGCCCTGCCGGCGATCACGGCCAGCAACGTCGTGGTGCAGGGCGCGGGCCGCAGTGCCACCACGCTCCAGATTGGCGTCGGCTCGACGGCCGGGTCGCTGATTAAATTCAATGGTGGCACCACATGGAACGCGCCCTACCGCACCCCGGCTTTCGTCCCGCGCGGGGCGACCAACGTCACGGTTGACTCGGCGAGCGGCTACGCCGTCGGCAACATCATGTATCTGCAAACGTACCTACCGACCGCCACCAGTCTGCCCACCAACGCCACGATGAGCGTGCGCTACAACTGGCCCGCGTCCGACGTCATCTACCATAACCAGAACAACATGCACTTTGGGCGGGTGAATCTGGCTCGCATCACGGCGATCAGCGGCGCCACCATCACGGTGGACCGGCCCTTTGTGCATGACATGTATGCCGACGAGTCGCTGCAGGTGCGCCGGGCCGACATGCTCAGCGGGTGCGGCCTGCAGGATTTGCGCATTGAGACTGACTCGGCCAGTTGCCAGCTCAATCCGGTGGAATGGTTGATGGCGCGCAATTGCTGGATCAAGCACGTGTATATCGCCAAGGCGCTCAACTGGCCGATCGCCAACGGCTACAACCTGTTGAACTGCGAAGTGCGCGACTGCGTCTTTAGCGGCACGTGGGCCAACATCAACAACGGCAGCACGGCGTATCTGGGCTGGAGCGGCTACCCGGTCGATTGCCTGATGGAGAACTGCGCGGCCAACGACCTGCGCCACATGGGCATCTTCCAGGGCGCGATCCGCTGCGTGATACGCAATTGCAATTTCAGCGGCGCGACCATCGCCTCACCGCAGTTGCACGGGCAGTTGCCGAGCGATTGTTTGATCGAAGGCACCACGTTCAACACGCCCGGCTCGGCCCAGCAGGTGGACGGCATGGCCTCGCTGCGCCACGGCGTCGAGGGGCCGCGCTTTGTGCTGTATGGCAACACCTTCACCAACGGTCGGGGCAGCTTTGAGATTTGGGGCGGCGTGGAAGGGCATATCATTGCCTACAACAAGGCGTGGGTGACGGACGACGCACAGAAGTATTCGACGTTCATCATCAAGGATCGCTCGTGGGACGGCATCATGCGCGGCAACGTCGTGCAGGCCAGCACGAATCTGCCTTTCATCAATTTCAACAATGCCACGTGTTACGGCTGGGACGTGCGCGACAACGTCGTCAAGGGATGCAATGGCCTTGTGGCCCAGGGCAACAGCCGGCCGCAGCTGCAATTCAACAACCGGCGCAGCGCCTTCGCCGGCCCGCTGCCCGACCCGGCACCGAACGCCGCGTCTATCTTCGACTGGGAACGCGCCAATGCCGCGCTCGCCCGGCTGGTCCTCGTGCCGCTGCAATCCACCGTCCTGCCCGAAACCACCGGCGCAACCACCTTCCGCGTCACGCGCGTGCAGAGCGCGACCAACACCGCGCTCACGGTGTCTTTGTCCAACAACCTGCCCGCCGCAGTGTCACTGCCCGCCAGCGTCAGCATTCCGGCGAATGCCGTGTATGCCGATTTTGTGGTCACGGCCCAGACCGTTGCCGGCGGGGAACAGACGGTGACGATTACCGCCTACGCCACCGGCCTGCTGGGCGACACCGACAAGGTCTATGTGCAGGACAGCGCCATGCCGGTGGACTTCCTCGGCGATCCTGATTTCAGCGCGCCCGGCCTGCCGGCCAACTGGAAGAAAGGCGCGTTCGGCCAGGTGACCACCGGCTGCGCGGCCAGTTACGACACCAATACGAGCGTCTTCACGCTGCAAGGCGGCGGGCTGCCGATTTACAATTATGACGGCAATCTGGGCCGCAGCGGGCGCGTGCAGGCATGGCAGACGGTGGACGGCGACGGCGAAATCAGCGCCCAGGTGGCCAGCGCCAACGGGGTAAATCAGGTGGGCGTGATCATTGCGCTGGATGAAGCGCCGAATACCGAGCACATCATCGTGCTGTCCAACGGGCGGGTGATCAGTTCCAGTTACGATTGGCAGAGTTACAACAAGCCCTCGGACATGGTGGCCTCGGCCGGCAACACGGTGCCGCTCTGGCTGCGCTTGCAGCGCCAAGGCAGCGTGTTCACGGCCTATAAATCCACGGTGGGCCCGGGCAGTTGGACGCAGATTTACCGCACGGACTTCTACGCGCACGTCACGGCCGGCACGGGCGATGCGGACTACCTCTCGCGCAGCAAGCTGGACCGCCGCATGCACTTTGGCCTGTTGCTCAACTCCGGCGCGTTGAACAGCAGCGCGACGGCGACGTTCACCGGCGTGCTGATCAGCGGCACGGTCGTGACGGTCAGCTACACGATCAGCGGCACGATCACCAACGCCGCGACCGGCGCTGCGGTGGTCGCGGTTGTCGTCAGCAGCGGCACGCGCAGCGCGGTCACCGATAGCGGCGGCGCGTATGCCATCACGAACGTGCCGAACGGCGTGTACACGCTGACGCCGACGCTGTTCGACTACACCTTCAGGCCGGTGACGCGGTCGGTGACGGTGAACGGCGCGGACCAGCCGGGCCAGGACTTCGCGGCCATTCCCGAGCCGGCGCTGCTGCTGCCGCTGCTGCTGTGCAGTTTTAGGTTTAAGGTTGAAAGGTGTTAGGTTGCGACAGGTTCACGGTTTACGGTTCACGGTTCACGGTTCACGGTTCACGGTTCACGGTTTACGGTTCACGGTTCACGGTTTACGGTTCACGGTTCACGGTTCACGGTTCACGGTTTACGGTTTACGGTTCACGGTTCACGGTTCACGGTTCACGGTTCACGGTTCACGGTT
>JAPLST010000158.1 GCA_026398485.1 bacterium | reverse complement strand
GACGAGCTGGCCGCCGGCGGGGTGCGCATGACCCACGCCTTCTGCACATCGCCCTCCTGCAGTGCGAGCCGCTCGGTGATCCTTACCGGGCTGCACAATCACGCCAACGGCCAATTCGGCCATTCGCAGCCGCCCTACAATTTCAGCACGTTGCCAACGGTGCATTCGCTGCCCGCCATGCTGGGCCAGGCCGGCTACCGCACGGCCCTGTGCGGCAAATGCCATGTGGCGCCCGATGCGGTCTATCCGTTCGCGACCGTGATCAACAAGGATTATTCCGCGGGCATTGGCATGCCGGCCGACATGGCCGACGCGTGCCGCGCGGTGATTGCCGACCCAGGCGCCAACCCGTTTTTCCTGGTGTTCGCAATGCGCGAGCCGCACCGCCCCTTCTGGCTGCGTGAACAATCGCGCTGGCGACCGGAGCAGGTCATTGTCCCATCGTTCCTGCCCGACGCGCCGGAATGCCGCGCCGAGCTGGCCGAGTACTATGCGTCGGTCGAACAAGCCGACACGGGCCTCGCGCGCCTGATCCGCATTCTCAAGGAAACCGGGCATTGGGACGACACTCTCGTGCTCTATCTCTCGGACAACGGCATCGCCTTTCCCGGCGCGAAAACCAATTTGTACGAGCCGGGCATCCGCCTGCCGCTGGTCGTGCGCAATCCGTTTCAGGAACAACACGGGCACGCCTGTGCCGCCATGGTAAGTTTTACCGACCTTACGCCGACCATCCTTGACTTTGCGCAGGTGCCGCTGCCGGATGGCGTTGTGCTGCACGGCCGCTCATTTCTCGACGCGTTGCACGAGGAGGCGCCCGCCGGCTGGGACGAAGTCTACGCATCGCATTCGTTTCACGAAATCCAAATGTACTATCCCATGCGCGCCCTGCGCGAACGGCGCCTCAAATTGATTTGGAATATTGCGCATCCGCTGACGTTCCCGGCGGCCGCCGATTTGTATCATTCGCAAACATGGCAGGCTGTGCTGCGCGACCACGCCACGCATTTTGGCCCGCGCTCGGTTGCGGCATATCTGCATCGGCCAGCGTGGGAATTGTACGATATTGAAACCGATCCGGATGAAGTGTGCAATCTTGCAAGCAATCCGCATTATCAAGCCGCACTTGTGCGCATGCAAAACAAAGTGCGCGCTTTCATGGAACAAACCAATGACCCTTGGATGACCAAATGGATCTACGAATGATCGCCCGCCGCGTGTGTGCACTGCTCTGCTCAGTCATGCCCCGTCATGTGTTGCGCGCCGTCCTGGCGGCGTTGCTCTTGCGGCCCGTGGTGTCCGTCGCGGTGGCGCCGCCGCCGCCCGCGTCGGCGCCCGGTGCCAAGCGCACCAAGCCGAACATCATCTTAATTGTCGCCGACGACCTCGGCTACGGCGACCTCGGCTGCTACGGCCAGCGCCGCATCCGCACGCCGCGCCTCGATCGCATGGCGGCCCAAGGCATGCGCTTCACGCATTTCTATTCCGGCGCTCCCGTCTGCGCGCCGTCCCGCGCCGTGCTCCTGACCGGGCTGCATACCGGCCACGGCACCATTGATCGCAACGCCTCGCCGAATCTCCCGCTCGCAACCAACGAGCACACCTTCGCCGAAGCGCTCACATGCCAAAGCTACCAGACAGCGCTCGTTGGCAAGTGGGGTCTCGGCGGCGTCACGCCCAGCGAGGATTTTGGCGGCACCGTCACCAATGCCGGGCTCGCGCACGGCGGCGGCGATAAAATCCTGCCCGCAACGGCGCACGCCCTGCCCACGCGCAAAGGCTTTGCCACCTCGCTGGCGGTGATTGACCAGCAAT
>JAPLST010000309.1 GCA_026398485.1 bacterium | reverse complement strand
GACGCCGGCGCTACGGAAGACCTGCGGGAACGCGGCGTGCCAGTCGAAGACATTGATGCGCCGGCGCTCGTCATCGTTCAGCAATGTCATTTGCTGGTGTTCGTAGAACTCGGGGCCGATCAGCGAATTGCCGCATTTGATGTTGCTGGACAAGTCGGGCAAGGCACGCTCGTGGAACAAGCTGAGCTGGCGTTCGAGTGTGTCTTGATTCTCGCCCTCGAGCACTTTCAGCAGCAAGCTCAGTTTGGTGACTTCAACGGCTTGGCCGTCAATGTCCACGCCGAAAATATTGTTGAGCAGGATGCGTTTTTTCTCGGCGGTGGTCAGGCGGAAATTAGGTGCGCCAGTGCATCGGTGCATCGGTGCTTCGGTAGGAGACAGATCCGGCGTTGCCGTGATCCCAAACCCTGAACCCTGAACCCTGGCCGCTTCTCCCTTGCTCCCTACTATGTAGATCGGCGCCGGCTTCATTTTCAGCGCGAGCGCCTCGTGCTGCACGTGCCATTGCAGATACCAGTCGAGCAGATATTGGTACGCGGCGATCAGGAACGAGCCGGAACCGCAGGCCGGGTCGCAGATTTTCAGCGCGGCGACGGCGGCGAGCACGGTGGTGTAGAGTTTGCCCGCGTCCTTGATGGCGTTGCCGCAGTCGTCCACAATCTTCTCGATCAGTGCGCCGACGGTGTTCTTGACGATGTTGGCCGTGACAAACGCGGGCGTGTATTTGACGCCGCCGGCTTTCTTGACTTCGGGTTTTTCCTCGATTTTGGCTTGGTGGCCGGCGGTCAGGCGGATGACTTTGCCGAGGAATTGCTCGTAGACATCGCCGAGAATCTGAATGGGCAGGACCGAAAACTGATACGGGCAATCGGGATAGTAGAGATTCTGGAAAATATCCTTGAGCGGCTTGTCGTCAAGGACGAGGCGCGGGGTGAGGTCATCGGCACTCTCCGGTAGCGCCGCCGTCTCGGCGGCTATGCCGTGCCGGCGGGACGCCGGCGCTACATTAAAATGAAACAGGCCGGAGTTGTAGCGTTGATCGGCTTTGACAAACAGTTCGACCAAGCGCGGGTAGATGTGCGCGCCGTTGGTCAGGGCGAGCAATTGGCCGTGGGGTTCAATGCCGCGGTCTTCGCACATGCGCAGGAAGACAATCCGGTCAATCGTTTTTTGCACGGCGAAGTTGAGCTCGCATTGCGACAAGCTGGGATTGCGCAGGGCGATGGTGCGCGCCAGCACGTCGCGCCAGTTCGAGATTTCCTCGAGGAAGGCGGCGTCCACCTCGGTGGTGCCTTTCTTGCCTTTGGTGGCCTCGGCGTATTTGTGGAATGAGCCTTGCAGCACGGCTTCTTTCGAGAAGACGGCGCAGAGTTCGTCCCAATGCGCGGCATAGTCCTGATAGTGCAGATAGGTCAGGCGGGCGACGGCAGCAGCGTCTTTTTTGTCGGGCTTGCGGCGGCAATCGTAGACGGCGAGTTCCTCGAAGTCGGTCAGAATGCTAAGCGGCAGCTTGGCGGACCAGGCATAGCGGCGCAATTGGAAGGCCGGCACGGTGTCATCTTTGAGATTGACGGAGGGCTTTTTGGCTTCGAGGAAAAAGACGCGCTGGCCGCCGACGCGAAAGCAATAGTCGGGCGCTTTGGTGAAGCCGTCAATCTTGACCGCATCCTCGTGGACGACATCCTTGAAGGACTCGGCATAGCCGCGCGTGTTGCGCATGTCCCAGCCGAAGAGTTCGAAGAGCGGGTCAATGAATTGGACGCGCGCTTCGGTTTCGCCGATGCCGCCAGCGCGATAGGTGTCGCGATTGCGGTCGAAGGTGTCGACGAGCCGCTGTAGTTCTGCCGGTGCCGCCATGCGTGTCTGCCTGGTTGTGCGTTACGCTAAAGACGCAGCCATTATAGCGAGCAGAAGGCGGGAGGTCAAGCGGAATGCGGTGCCCGGTTCCGGCGACTCGCTGCGCAGCATTGCCCGCGGGACGCAGGCGCTACGAGTAGCGCCGCCGTCTTGGTGGCCAAAATCGCTCAGTCTGCCGGTTCAATCGACATTTTTTGTCGATTGAAACATATATGTAGCCGCGGGCGCTGACCGCGGTTGCAGAAGCCGCCCTCACCGCGGGCGGCTACAATGCAGATGTGGCTGCGGGCGCCGGCTTGGAGCTGGCTTGGCTAGTCCCGCCCGCGGCGGCGATCCCGCCCACGGCGCGGATTGAGGTTGCAGAGAAAAATGGTTTTGCTGCACAACCATTTTGTACAAAATGAAGTGCGGCAATTCGTTTTTATTGCACCGTCAAATTTTCGGCGCGGAGCGGGCCGATCACCACCGTCACGTGGCTGCCGGACTTGACCATGCAGCGGGTATTGGCGAAGAGGGCGAAATATATTTTCCCTTGGATGAGCCGCGCGGCTGATTGACGCAACGGGCCGAGTTTGGGCGTGTTGGGCACCGTCAGGATGACGCCGGTGGCTTGGTCAAGCAACTGTGGTTTGAACTCGCGCTTGGCCAGCGTGGCGGCCTTGACGGGATCGAGGACGCGATAGCGAAAATCCACCATGCGGCCGTGGGCAGAGAGGCGCAGACTGGTTATTTCAACGCCCCATTGTTCGCGCAACAGTGCGGCGTTGGATGCAACACTGTTGGTGGTGCCGGCGCGACCGGTGCCGGCAGTTAGCAGCAGCAGGATGACGGCAGCACTCCATGCGCGCAATGGGAATGGCCGGCGCGTCATACGTTGCGGCCGGCACGGTAGTGACGAATCGCAAACGGCAGCAGCAAGGCCAGCCAGGCCAGCGGTTCGGGGATGGGAATGCTGACCGGATAATTTTCGCTGATGGGCAAGCCGGGTTGCGGCGTGACGGCGTCGACCACACGGGCGCGCACAAAAATCACCCGTGGATACGGCCCGCTGACGGCGCCAGTAAACAATCCGTCGGGCGCGACGGTGGCTGGCAGAACACTCCATGCGCCGCCGGACTGGTCGCGGTATTCCACCAGCAGGGACGACGCCGGCAGCACGTTGTTGCCGGTGCCCACCGCAATCCTGCCACTGATCGTCACGCTGAACGACTGGGTTGGCGGCGGCTGCGTGAACGGGATCACGTAGGCTGGATTGATATTGGTAATCAAGGGGTCGCTTGGCCACTGATAAGCATCCGTTGCGCCGCTCAAGGTGCGTGCGGTGGTGCTGCCGGGCGTGTCGCCGTAATAGGCGCTGTTGGTGGGGTGCGTGCCCGAGAGGCAGCGCAACCAGCCGCGCCGGGTCGTATCGGACGAGCCGATCATGCCGCTGACTTGGCCGGGCTTGCCGACCGTAAAGCCGACCCCGGCATCGTCATCGCCCATGTTACATGTGCCGACTTGGTACTCGTAACAAGTGGGCGGCAGGTAATTGGTGAAGGCATTGCCGGTGGCCGCCCAGCCCCAGTTGGTGGGTGCGGCGTAGTCGTCCGCCGCATTGGCACCCGAGACGCATTTCTGGACATAGAGGCCGACCGGCGCGGCCGTCAGATCCTTCATGCGGACCAGGTGCTGGTAGTCGACTGCCTCGTCGGTGACATAGAACGCCTTTGTGTCCGCCAGCGCCGTGGTGGCCAGCACAGCCACGCAACCAAGAGTGATCCATTGTATCGCTTTCATCGCAGTGTTCCTGTGGTGCATGAACATAGGTATTCAATATGGTTTCGGCACAACCCAGTTGGTCGTTGCGCCGATATGCAGTGGGTTAATGTGGATAAGGTAGCCCTTGCCGGCCACCAGGTTGGTGGCGGCCGGATTGTCATAGAACCAGGCGCCCACGCCGCGCGAAGCGGTGAAGGTGTCGCCACCGACCGGTTCCTGGCTTTGCACTTTGTCGCGGCTGTTGAGCAGGCCGCTTTGGTCGGTCAGGACCGTGGCAAGCGCGCCCTGGTCGAACGACGTGCGGGCCGGATACGGATAGCCCACCCAGTTTTCGCGCACGAGCACGCCATCCGACTTGAGGATGCCGGCGACCGTCTGCGTGGCCGCGGTGCGGACTTTGCCGACAAAGGTCAACCGCTTGTCCGGGCCGGTGTGGAGCGGGTTGATCAGCACCCGGTACATCTTGTGGGCGTACCAATTGGTGGCCGCCGGCGCATCGACGAACCAGACGCCATTGCCGCGCGAGGCAGTGAAGGTGTCGCCGCCGACCGGTTCCTGACTCTGGACCCGGTCGCGCCGGCTGAGCAGGCCGGTTTCCGCGGTCAAGCATGCCGCGACCTGCAACTCGTCGAACGATTTGAACGGCACGCTGGCGCCACTGGCGTCGAGAAAATCAAGTGGTGAGGACACCCAGTCTTCGCGGAAGAGCACGCCGTCCGACTGCTTGATGGCCAGGCTGAAGGCGCCCACGTCGTACTGGCTGGTGTACGCGCCGGTCGCCAAGCGGTAATAGATGGACGGATAGTTCGAGGCGGCGCCATGCGACCAGGGCGAGACCACCGCGGCGGCCAGCACAAACCAGTCGGCCGGATTGGTCGAGTAATAGCGGTTGGTGCAAGCCAGCACGCCGACATTGCCGCTGTTCCATGAAAGGTTGACCACGCCGCCCGACAGGCTGATGCTGAACAGGGTGACGTCGACCGGCGTGCCGGTCGGGGCTTGCCGGGTGATCGTGAGCGTGTCGAAGTTTTGCGCGCCGGCCGCATTGGTGCCGAACACGGCGACGACATTCGGGCCCTGCACCAGATTATTGACGGTGAGCTGCCAGGCGGCGGCGGCGGGCGTGCTGCCGGTGTCGACGATTGGCCCGGCCAGCGCGTTCGAGTAGCATTCGTAAGTCAGATTGCCGACGCAGAAAAGACTGGTGCCAGCGATGGTTGCGCTGACAACCGCGTTCTCAACCGAGAAATCCGCGTTGGTGATGATAATGACCGGCGCGGCGGCATAGGTCACCGCGTGGCTGTCGCTCGCCAGCGCGCCCACACTGTTGGAGCCATACACAGCAATGGTGTTCAAACCGGGAATCAGGCTCACGGCGTTGCCCCATGCAAAGGCAGTGCGTGCGCCGCCCATGGTGGCGTTGGACACGGTCAGGCCAATTGTCTCGGCGTTATTGGTGCCGAAAATATTGACGAGCGGGCCGGTCACCGTCTGGGGCGCGGCATTGGTGATGTCGACAAACGGCGCGGCGGGTGGCGCGGGCGCGTTCACGGCCAGATAGGTGAGCATGCCGCCGGCGCCGCTGGTCGCGTTCACCAAGCCAAGTCGCCGGTCATACACGGCATACATATTGGATTCAGACACGCGCAGGATGGCATCCATTGTTTTGAGCGAGCCCAACAAGGCCGAATAGATTTGCCTTGGGTACGGGCTCTTGTTGCCATCCTCGGCGACCTGCTGGAGAAAGGCGTTGTTGATGACCGGCACCCGGCTGGCCAGGCCGGCATTCAAGAAGCGCAGAAGAATGCGGCCGTTGGCCAGGCCGGCGGAAATGGGCGGCAAGCCATTGGTGTAGGCCGCGCCGTTGATCAGAAAATATTTGGGCGCATACGTGACCGTGCTGGACATCGCCTTGCCCGGGCCGTAGTTGCCGGTGGCGACCGCGTTATGCAGGGCCGGATCGATTTCGCTGAACAGCAGCAGCACTTCTGTGTCATACGGCACGCCGGGATAGGCCAAGCCGCTGCCGGCATTTTTCGTAATGGCGCCGTACAAGCCCATCTGGACTTGAACAGCCGCGCGCGAGCCACTGAAGTAGAGGAGGGTGCCGGGCGCGATGTTGTTCCAGGCATAGTCCTCGGGCGCAGTGTTGTTGGGTGTGGCCTCATGCGTGAACGACAAGGCCCGCCCGTCCGTCATGCTGCGAGTGGGCACCGGGCCGATTGTGCCGGCACAGCCGGGAATCACGACTGACGCCGGCACGGCCAGGTTGTTGTCCAGATGGATGACCAGGCTGGTGTCGCCGGGCGGTATGACGAGGGTTGGGCCGGGGACCGTGAGCAGGCCGTCGAGTGCGCCGAAGGCCGAGTCCTTGGCAAAGCCCCACATGACCAGCGGGCCGCCGCCATTCGGAAGCTGGTTGGTGAGCACGCCCGTGCGCAGGAAGAATTCCGCGCCACGGGCCGGGGTGCATGCCATCAGGCACACCGCCACGATGAAAAGCATCCTGCGTGCCGCTGTCAGTATTTGTCTGTTCATAGTCATTTCCTTGTTGCCAACCAGCTAGGGCATCATCGGTTCCGGCGCCATGATCATCATCATGGTCATCATGCCGCCCGGGAATACATTGTTGTTGCAGATTTCTTTTTCGGTGTGCGAGTGCCACATGTACATGTAGGCGCCGCCGGCATTCAAGTTGAGCGTGCCGGGGGGAATATAGCCGGGCGTGCCCAAAAAGGGACTGCCACCAAAATGTTCGCCATAGGCCAGATCCTGCGACCCGGGGATTGTGACGGGGATCTGTTTGCCATGGTCGGGCGCGTATTCGTAGGGCATCAACGGGTCGCCAGGCATGTGGCCATAAATGTCCCAGCCCAGTTTCTCGCCGGTCCAGGTGAAGAGCGCGTCGGCGGTGCCGCCCGGGTGGACCGTGATGGTGAAGTCTGATTCCGCAAGATCGGGGCCGGAACTGCTGGGAACGCTTTCGAGCATGCGGCCGTCGCGGGCAATGACCCATGCATTATTCCCGTGAAAATGGAACGGATGAAGATCGCGGCCGGCGCCAATCAGGCGCATCAGGATTTTCTGGCCGGGGAACATCATGGGCGCGCAATTGTAGGGCTGGTTCGGCAGCCAGGCGACATTTGCCTCGGCCAACGTGTCCGGGCCGCACCGGCCATTGATGAACCAGTAGGCCGGGAAAAACGTGGTGGTGTCGACCTCGGCCATCCGGCCCTGCTCCACCAAATCGTGGAAGCGCGGATCCATTTCGGTCAGTAGAAACAGAAACTCGTCGTCGAAGACCGTGGCCACATGGTTGTACGCCTGGGTAGTTGCCGCCGGCCGGACGATGATGGCGCCGAGCAATCCCATCTCCACTTGCAGCTCGGGCTGGGTGCCGCTGTTGTACAAATATGTGCCCGGTTGGCTGGCGGTGAAGGTGTAGGTGACGGTCATGACCGGGCCGGTGACCTCGCGCGTCAGCAGGCCGGGGACACCGCCGGTTGCGACAACGCCAGTCTGGCCCGGGAACACGAGCGAGGTCGGCACCGGCAGCGCGTTCTGCAGGTTGATCTGCACCGTATCCCCCTGGTTGAGGATGATGGTCGGACCGGGATATTGCGCTGCATTCAGCCCGTGGGCATAGCCCCAGAAATAATAGCTGCCGCCGTCCGGCGTGATGATATGGCCGCTGGTTGCCGTCAGATTGATGACGGTGTTGGTGATGCCGTCAATGGCCGCCTGGGCCGTCAAGGCCAGCAGTCCCGTCGCCAACACAAGGTAGAGTCGCGTGATGCGTGTTGTCATTGAAGCTCCTTCGTCACTGGATTTGAATTTCTGTCATAATGCCGCCGCATTCTTCCGTCCCGTTGTTCAACTGGCTCAGGTTGGAGGAATAGACGAAATAGGTGCCGGCCGGCACACCGGTCGTGTCCACGATGGCGTCATAACTCTCGCCGCCGCCCAGCGTCACCGACGAGGTCATGTAATACAAATTTTTGCCGTTACCGCCGCCACTGGGCGCAGGGCCGCGCAGCAACCGCGCGCTCCGGCCGACCACTTTCATCGGCAGCGATGACGCCAGCGTGGTAAACTCAACGGTGGCGAGACTTGATATCCGCAACAGGATTTTCTGGCCCGCCGTGACGACGAGTTTCGCATTGACTTTCTGCGACGCCCGCCCGTTCACGTTCACAATGACGCCGGTGTTGATGGTGTCGGGATAGCCGCGCCCGTTGAGCAGCGGATAGTCATCTTTCATCTCGGCCAGCGCCGGCGGCTGGACCGCCAGCTCCTGGTCATGGAAGAAACTATCGAAGCCGGTAATCTGCAACGGAATGTCGCGGTCGTAATAAGTCGAACCGTCGCCATCGTTGTAGGCGTACTTGTACCCGGTGTGATGGATGAAGCCGTTCAGGTTCGTGCCGTCGGGCAGCATGTTCTGGATCGGCTGCACATAAAGAATGCCCAGCATGCCCATCTGCATGTGTTCGGCCGCCTCGACGTGGCAGTGGTACATGAACGTGCCCGGCTCGATGAGTTCATAGTAATAGGTGAAGGTTGCGCCCATGTTGACCGCCACGGACGCCATCGGCTCGCCGTCAAAGATCGGCGCCGCGTTGGGGAAGCCGTGGAAGTGGACGCTGTGCGGGTCGAACAGATCGGGGCGCATCATCATGCCCACGTTGGTCAGCTTCAGGAAGACGCGCTGGCCTTCCTTGAACACCAGCGGCGGCGCCGGCGCCTCGGCCGCGAGCATGCCGTTCATCAGGACATTTCTGTCCGACATGTGCGTCACGTCGGAGAAGCCGAAACAATACAGATCGCGGCCGTCCGCCATCCTGACGAATCCGTCGCCGGCAGTCAGGTGCGCGCAAACATAGTCATTGCTGACATCGCCGTCGCCATCCGTGTCGATGCCGTCCAGATCCGGCGGACAGTCTTCCACCATGCCCACCATCGCCTCGTACATTTGCGTGCGCTGGTTGTTGTTGGTTTGGAACTCGGCCTGGGCGCCGGTTGAGTTGATGAACGCGCGAAACGTGGCCGGGTACGGATCGGTATCCGGCGGTATGGGTGGCGCCGCAAGCGCGCTGAAAGTGATGGTGGTCACCGCGCCGGTTGCCAACGATCCGAGGTCAACGAAGGCATCGCCCGCGGTGCCAAACGGCACATCGGCGCCCGGCTGGTCGCGCCAGATGGACAGGCGGCCCGCACTGCTGCCGCTCGTGCCTTGGTTGGTTACCGTCACGTAGGCGGTGAAGGTCATGCCCGTGTCGACGCTCATGGGATCAAGCTGGATGGCGGTCACCGCAAAGTCGGGCAGCGGCGTGGTTACATGCAGTGTCACTGCGGCCGGCGAACTGGCGAACACCCCGTTGGAGGCCGCGTAGAAGAAGGTGTCGTCACCTTGGAACCCGTTGTTCGGCGTGTAGGTGAACGAGCCGTCGGCATTGAACGCCAGCGCACCGTTGCCCGGACCGATGATCCAGGCCGCAGTCAGCGGCAGATAGTTCGGATCATAGTCATTGGCTAACACACCCGGCGCGGGCACCGTGATCGTGCCATTGCCGTTCACCGGGTAGGTGTCGTCAAGCGCCACCGGTGGCGCGTTGGTCAGCCGGACAGTGATGGTCACCAGTGCCGGCAGGCTGTTCGTCGCGCCTGACTTGGCGCGGTAGGTGAACAGGTCGGTGCCGAAGAAATTGGTGTTGGGCCGGTAGGCAAACGAGCCGTTGCTGAACAGCGACAGGACACCGTGCGTGGTGCCGTCGACGAGCGCGGCCGTGAGCGGGCCCGGGCCTTTGTCGTTGGTCAGCACGCCAGACGCTGCCACGATCAGGAAGCCGTTCTCCACCACGAAATAGCTGTCATTGCTGGCCGAGACGCCCGCCGTTTTTGGATACTCGTCGGCGCCAATATCTGGCAGCGAAATCTGCGGACGATACTGGGTATCCCAGTCACTGTGCAGCGCGGAAAATCTCGACAAGAAACTTGATTCGGCGCCGTCAATGGCCGGCGAGTTGACGGCGATGTGGTAATCGCCCGTCTGATAAATCGGCTGGAACCGGACGGACACGGCGTTGCCGCCCTCGTCCGGCACCGACGCGGTCATCTGCGAGTTTACGTACTCATTGGCAAAGCGCGGATCAAGCGCCCGGTTGGACGAATGGTAGCCGTTCGTTGCGGTCAAGATGCACGAGCGCGGATCAAGTTTGCCAACCGTGCCCCACACTTGCAGATCCCAATACGCATTCAGCACCAGGCCGCCCACGCCGCCGTTGAGCGTGGTATCCAGATAATACGAGCGGTTGTGCCAGAGAATGTTGTCATACAGCGTCGGCTTGGCGTAGGCCTGCCCGGATGCGGCGGCCAGCAGGGCGCTGTGCGCATGCGCCACAAGGCCCGCGCCCTGCGGTGTCGAGGCGGTGGCGCCGGCCGGGAGCGCCGCGGCGGCCGTGGCGGTGCTGTCGTTGTTCGCGATCGTGTTGTGAATGATGTAGGCCCGCGCGACATCCTGCAGGGAAATGCCCGCGCCGGCATAGCCCGCCACATTGTTGACGATGATGTTGTTGAAAATATGGAGCGCGTACCAATTGTTTGAGTTGCCCGGCGAGGCCGCCACGTCCTGGCCGTTGAAGGCGTCCACGCGAATGCCGCCGCCGAAGGCCGCGCCTGACAAGTTGCCCTGGATCAGGTTGCCGTCAATCGTCAGCGTGCCCGCGCCGAGCGTGAGTTGGCCGGCCAGCGGGTCGCCGGCAACATAGATGCCGCCGCCCTCACCCACGCCGACCAGATCCGACACCACTTCGTTGAACAGGATCTTGTTGTGACAAATTTGGCCGCGCTGACTCAGGCCCAGATGGCAGATGCCCGCGCCATTGGCGGTGCCCAGGTTGCCCATGATGAAATTGTCGCACACCTCGTAATCGTCCGCGCAGGCATACATGCCGATGCCGCCCACGCCGGACACACCCGCCCGGCCCGCCGACGAATTTTTCAACACCTCGTTGTAGCGGATTGTTACCCGGTCGTTGCACATGCCGACGCCGCCGGGCATGCCGACGGAAATGCCGCCCGCGTAACTGCCGTTGTTGCCTTTCAGCCGGTTGTTGCTGATCTGGGTGTACTGCGCATTGCGGTAGACCATGATGCCGCCGCCCACTGCCGCGCCGCTGATGAACAGGCCGTCAATGCGTGCGGCCGTCGCCGCCGTGAACGGCAAGCCGGCGGTGCCCATCACCAAAATGCCCGGCGCATCGGCCGCGGAGAACGGATCCGTCCCCGGCGTGCCCAGAATTTGCTGCACCTTGGCGTGCCATGCCGGGAGCCGCTCGGTTGGATTCATCACGGCTTTGATGAAAGTGGACTGGGCGCCCGAGCCCTGCAGCTTCACCGGCTTCCACATGATCGGATTCTCGTTGTAGTCGCCCGGGCCAATCAGGATCAGGTCGCCCGGATTGGCTGCATCAATCGCATCCTGGATTGGATGCGCCGGATAGGCCGCGGCGGAAACATGATGCACGTGCGCCGATGACGCGCCGACGGTCAGCGTCAGGCCGATGCGGGTCGTCACGCCATTGTCCCCGCGCGTCACCATCAACTGACCAGTGGGCGCATTCGTCGGGGCGGTGGCGGTGATCGTGCCGTCGCTCCAACTCAGAATGTTCAAGGCAATGCCGTTGACCGTCACGGCGCCGGTGACACTGCCAAAGCCAAAATCGCGCGTGATCATCAACGGCGCGCTGTTGGTCGCGTTGTGCTGCGGATTCGGCACTTGGGTTGGCCCCATTGAAGAAATCGTCAGCACGGCCGATGCATTCAGCAGTAACGGCCCGCCGTCAGGCCCCTGGGCCGCGCGGATGACGGGCGTGCCGCTGGCCGGTTCGACGTCCATCCGGCCATAAGGATAACCGACGAACGCGCCCTGCGGCAAAATCGGCGTGTCCGGATAGGTGGTCGCGGCCGGCCAGAAATCAAGCGTGGTCGTCTCGGTGCTGTAGTCCGGATCGTAATACGGATCTGGAACGCGCTGGCCCGGCGCATGCGTGGCCGGCATGGTCGGGTCGTTCAACACCACCATCAGCATCATGGGCGACACGCCGCTCGGCATCGGCACGTTCACCGAATAGGTCGAGGGCACCATTGCGTTGTAGATGCCATACTCATCGCAATAGACCCGCGCGACTTCATGCCCGGCATAATCCTGGAAGGACACCGGAATCCACGACGGCGTCGCTTTCTCGCCGTAGAATGGGTGGCTCTGGTCGAAGTTTGCGTGCAGATCGTCCGTCACCAGGCCGACGGCGCGGGCCGCTTTCGGCACTTCCGTGAAGAAGAAAAAGTCGCAGTTCGCATTGCGCGCGGGATTGACCACGACCGTTTTGCGGTCGGCCAGATGATTGGTGGCGCCCGCAAAAGTGGCCGGCATCAGCATACCGGGAAAGAGCGCCAGATATTGTGGCACGACGTATTCGTCGCCGACACATTCGGGCTTCAGCATCAACAGGCCCGGCGTGTAGGCATCGCCGTTCAGGACGTTCCGGTCTTGCGACTTGACCACTTGGTAGCCGGGCGGCATTGCCGCCTCGACGATGTACTGGCCCTGCGGCAGGCCCTCCACTTCGTTGGTGGTGTTGGCCATCCCGCCCGGGAAATACGAATTGAACCAGTAGCCGCCGTCGAACACGCCCGGCCGCACTTGGTCCCACGTGCCGAAGTTGTCGTAGCCCGGCTTGATCGGCATGCCGTGCGATTTGACGGGATTTTCCTGAATCGAGCCCGCCGGCATGTTGTCGTCCCAACTGTCCGAATGGACGATCTGCAGCGCGTCGCCGGCGTTGAAGACATCATTGGTGTTGCGGTCAACGTCTTCCGGACCGCGCGGCGCCGAGCCGTCTTGCCAGCCAAAGGGATAATTGTCCACGTCCGCCAGCGTCACGTTGCCATCGCCGTTCAGATCGTCGATGACCTTGTCGTTGTTTGCATCCTGATAGAGGTTCACCTGCACGCGGGGAATGCCGGGTTCCCACGGCTCGCCCACGCCGTCGCGCGGGTCGTCCTCGGCGCGGGTCGTGTCATAGTAGACAATGCCGACGATCCCGCCGTTCTCGTTCCCCGCATAACTGACTTTACCCCAGTCAATCACATTGGCTTGGAAGTTCATCATTGACTCGAGCAGGACCGGGCCGGTCTCCGTCCGGGACAAATTGTTGCCCGTGTTCGGATTGATGATCGGCAGGTTGGTGTCGAGCAAGCCCGTGACCGGATCGGTCTCGTACTGCGGCTGTGGGTTCAGGATGCCAAACGAGGGAGTAGTCCACCCATTGGCCGGCGGAATCACGCCGCCGTCATCCATCGCCGCCGTGATCCCCGTCGGTCTGTAGCGATCGTAGTTCACCTCGGCCACATACCATTTGAAGAAAATGGGAATCTCGCGGAACATGTAGTCGCCCGCGTCGTCCGTGAGCACGGACTGCGCGATCGTGCCGTCGCGATTGCGGATGTTCAACGCCTGCTCGGCCATGCCGGTTTCACCCGCATCACGAAAGCCGTTTGAATTCGCATCGTAAAACACGCTGCCCCTCAACCAGGCGTGCCAGCGCAAGCACGGCACGTCGCCCAAGGCAACGGTCGTGTCGCCCGCGTTCACAATCAAGGTGTTGAAGCCGATGGTCAGATCCAAAGATTTGTCCCAGGTGATCAGGTCATACGTGCCCGGCGGCACGCTCGGAATGGTGAAGGTTCCGTCCGGATTGCATACAGCCGCATACAAGCCGGCCCCCGACGCCGCATCGTTCAGCCCGATGATGCCCTCAGGCACGGGTGCGCCGGGGAAACTCGCGTTGATCAGCGGCGGCTTCGAGAAGTGATCGTCCACCAGCCGGCCGGTCACGGTCGCACCACTCGCCGGCGCGCTCACTGCCCACGGCAACATGTCGGGATTGACAAAACCGTAGGAGACATGCGGCGCAACCATGCCAAATTCGATCAGATTCGGCGGCTCGTTCAGCTTCACCCACGCATCAATGAACGGCGTGCCGTCAATCGTGCTGGTTTGATACCATGTCTGGCCCTTTGGCGGAATAACCTCAATCTGATAGCGCGCCGGCATCATGTACTTGACCAGCGCATCGCCGTTGGTGTCCGTCAGCACCACACCGCTGCCCGGCATGTCCACCACCGGCATGCCATTGCCATCCGTGATGAAATTGCCGTTGGTGTCCTGCTGGTAGGTTGTGCCCAGCGGCTTGCCAAATGCATCCTGCGACACCTGACCCACATTGTCGCGCAGCACGACGGCGAAGCCCGCCAAGCCCGGCTCGTCCAAGTCCTGCGCATTATTGATGGGATTGTGATCCAGAAATGCGCGCACCTTGATCTGTGCCGTCGGCACCGGCGTGGCATTGACCACAATCGTCAGCGAGGTCTGTCCGTTCGGAATAATCCCGGACGACATCGTGTAGCCCGCGTCCGGCAGGATGGACACAACATAGTTGTTGCTCGGCGGCACTGGGATCGCGGCCGAGGCGCCCGCCACATAGCCCGTGCTCACCACCGGGCAGTAACTCTGGTGAATGCTCAGCCCGATGCTGTCCGCAACCTGCACGCCCGGCACGGCAACGATGGTGGTGTCTTCCTCAAGCAACCAGCGGAAGCCGCTAACCGGCCCGCCGTTGCCGTCAACAACACTAAGCGTGACCGTGCCGGCCAGAGCCCATGTCGCCGGTAGGGCGACTGCACCGGCCAACAGAAGTACACGCAGCCAAGTTACGTTCGCGGGGGATATTTTTTTCATCCGATCCATCCTTAATCAAAGTGCGGTAAAGCATTCATAATATAGACAAGAAAGCACAGGGGATGCCAGATAGTCAAAAAGACATCTAAAATATTGCCGTTTATATACATGCGTCACAAAGCGGGTCGCGCGAGTGGTACAACCAAAGTTGGACAATAAAACAAAAGTGGTACTTAAATACCGAAATATCGCTGTGCGCGAGCAACGGCAGCTGCGTTGGGTACAATAAAAGTTGGGAGCAGGACGTAGCCAAATCTGTTGTGGGTCCTGCGCATGCGTGGCCGGAGGGTGAGGTAGGGCGGTCAGGCCCTGACCGCCGTTGCTGCTGGCGCAGCGACGACTGCGGCGGTCAAGGGCCTGACCGCCCTACCTTGTCTGCGCGCTCTACCGCGGCGGTCTATCCATTCGGGTCGGACCACAACAAATCTATCCATTCGGCTATCCATTCGGGTCGGACCACAACAAATCCTTGCTGTGGAATGAGTTGATCTTCACAGCTGGTGCTTTTTAGGCCTTAAAAGCCCGTTTTGCACAGTAAAATCGGCCAT
>JAPLST010000347.1 GCA_026398485.1 bacterium | reverse complement strand
TTGATCTCGCGCCGATTGTAGAAACTGACATCGCCGACGATGACATACGGCACGCGCGCCGCCCGCAAGGTGTCCTCGATCACGCGCGAGAGCGCATGCACCCGGTAGAAAATCACCACGTCTTGCAGCGAGGCCAGCGCGCCGCTCTCCTGCAGCCTGCGGATCGTCGTCACAATGTGGTTGGCCTCATCATGTTCATCGCCCGCGCGATAGACCTGAATCGGCACGCCGATGTCGTTCTTGGTCCACAGCTTTTTCTCTTTGCGCTCAATGTTGTGGGCCACCACGTGGTTGGCCGCGGCCAGGATGGTCGCCGTCGAACGATAGTTTTGCTCGAGGACAATCACGCGCGCGCCTTTGAAGTCCTTCTCGAAATCAAGGATGTTGCGGATGTTCGCGCCGCGGAACCGGTAAATCGATTGATCCGGATCGCCCACCACGCTGATGTTGCGGCGCGGCTTCACCAATTGCTTCATCAAGGCGTACTGGGCGTGATTGGTATCCTGAAATTCGTCCACCAGCACATGCACAAAGCGCTCTTGGTATGTCGCCAGCACGGCCGGGTGTTGCGCGAACAGTGCCACGCATTGCATCAGCAAATCATCGAAATCCATGGCGTTCGCCTTGCGCAGCGCGGCCTCATACTCCTTGTAGACATTGCCAATCACCTCATCCAGGTAGCTGCTGACCGCCGCGGCGTACTGGTCGGCCGCCAGCAGTTTGTCTTTTGCGCGACTGATGGCGGTGCAGATCGCCTTGGGCTTGAGCTGCTTCTCGGTCACATTGACATGGCGCATGCATTCCTTGACCAAGGTCACCTGGTCGCTCTTGTCATACACCACGAAATTCGGCTGATAGGGAAGGTGCGCGATTTCCTGGCGCAGGGTGCGCAGGCAGAACGAGTGGAAGGTCGAAACCGGCACGTACTGCTGCACCAGCTTGTCCACCCGCCGCGCCATCTCGTCGGCGGCTTTGTTGGTAAAGGTCACCGCCAAAATGCGGTGCGGCGCAATGCCATGGGCAACCAAGTGGGCGATGCGGTAGGTGAGAATGCGGGTCTTGCCGCTGCCGGCGCCCGCGACAATCAGCAACGGGCCGTCACCATGCGTGACGGCCTCGTACTGCACCGGATTCAGTTCTTTCTTAAAATCAGGCAATGGCATAAGGCAGTGTCCTTCTAATTAAATGAATTATACCCGACTGGCGCGCGAAATGCAAATGCCTTTCCTTGTTGTACAGTGCCGGCTCCCCCACCGGTTCCGCCGCTGGCGCATGCGCGTCAACGTAGGGGCACACTTGCTTGCACACCATGTGGCTACAAACCCGAGGTAGGGCAGACTACCCAGCCTGTCACTGCTGAACCTCTAGGCATTACGAATTTTCGTGGAACAGGGATGGCAGGCTGGGGAGCCTGCCCTACTCGGCTGGATCATCTCTGGAACGGGCCCGGCAAACCGCCAACCAGCATTGCAGCAGAAGCATGCCCCGCGCGGAGCGCGTGGCGTACGGGCAGAAGATTTCTGTTTTTTGGTTTTCAGTATTCGGGGGCAAGCCCCAGATCCGGCGGTTGGTATGTGTTGTTGCTCCCCACCGAGCTTGCCTCGGTGGAAGCAAAGATTGAAAAAAGGACGCCGGCGCGCCTTTTTACTCAATCTTATTCACCCACGACGCAAGGTCGTGGGGGCCTCAGGCGCACCCACCCGCTCAACTTGTATGCGCACTTGCGTTCGCCGTGTTTTTACTATGTTTGCCTTTGCTTCTGTGTTTGCACCGCCGGATCTGGGCAGGCGTGAACACTTGACATATAAAAAGGTGCCTGACGCGAAGCTGCAAGTACATCGACACGCATGCATCGCCGGCACGGGCTAGTGCTGCGGCCATGCGGCCCTTGGCCGCGTTCATTAGCGTGCCGCGCGCTAATGTATTTGCTATTTGATCGTGTAACGCGCGACGCGCCATGTGCCCGGGCCGGTCGGCGTCTGAACCGTGAAGAAACCCTTGCTGTCGCGCGGCACGTTCGGCTGATACGGCATCCCGAGAAAGACGCCGTACATGCTGTAGGCCGCATCCGACACGCTCGTCTCGACGCCTTTCTTGTCGACGGCGACGAGCGACATTGGCGAGGTTGTGAGTGGGTAGATCAAGGTCTTGCCGTCAAACGATAGAATACCCATTGACGAGGTGCCCGTCAGTGTCTTGTCGTAGAGCTTGGCGCCTTTCTTGTCAATCCACACCACGCACATGCCGCCGGGATAGGCACCCAGGACGGCACAACCGCCCTTGCCGTCCGCGACAATTTGCATTACGGATATGAAGCCGTCGACCGCCCACTGGAACGTCGCCGCCGGCGCCGCCACGGCCGACACCAGCAGAACCACCACCAGCAATGGCATGAATCGAAGGAAAATTCTTGTCATACAAACGCTCCGGTAAGTAAGGTTAAAAAACAGGTGCGCTTATTTGAAACTATAGCGCGCCACCCGCCACGTGCCCG
>JAPLST010000407.1 GCA_026398485.1 bacterium | reverse complement strand
AGCCTGCGGCTACCAACTTCTCCCCTCGCATATTTTCGTCAGTTCAATACGATAGGTTTGACGTTCAATTTATATGAAAAAAACCCGGTGGGGCGGGCCTCCGTGCCCGCCAGCGAGAGGCGGCCAGGGACGGCCGCCCCACCAACACCAGCCATTTTTTATTTTTCGTTGTGTCCGTTCGGGTAGACTTCGTTGGTGGCGCAGCCCTCGGGCTCGATGAACACCAAGTGCGTATCCTTGTCGGCGAAGCGCTTGATTTTGTCCTCGATCGAGGGGCAGTAGCGCGGGCCGACGCCCTGAATCTGGCCGGTGTAGAGTGGGGCGCGCGACAAATTGCGCTCAATGATGTCCTTGGTCTGCGCGCTGGTGTGGGTGATATGACACGCCACTTGCGGCATGAGCGCGAGGGCGGGCGGCACGCGATGCTGAAAAGAAAACGCGGCCGGTTCGGGATCGCCGGCTTGGGCGCGCATGCGCGTAAAATCAATGGTCCGCGCATCCAGGCGCGGCGGCGTGCCGGTCTTGAGCCGGCCGAGTTGCAAGCCCAGCGCGCGCAAGGAGTCCGACAAGCCGACAGCCGGCGGCTCGCCGCCGCGGCCGCCCGGCAGCATCAGCGTGCCAATGTGCAGCATGCCGTGCAGAAAAGTGCCGGTGGTGACAACGACGGCGCGCGCAGTGAAGGCGACGTCGCCGGCGCAGACGACGCCGGTCACGCCGTGCGCATCGGTCAGCAGCGCGGTCGCCATGCCCTGTTTGAGATCGAGCCGCGGCGTGGTCTCGAGGCAGCGCTTCATCATGCGACTGTAGGCATGCCGGTCGGTCTGCGCGCGCAGGGCTTGGACGGCCGGGCCTTTGCTGGTGTTCAGCATGCGAAATTGAATGCCGGTGTGGTCGGCGACAAAGCCCATCAGGCCGCCGAGTGCGTCGACTTCGCGCACCAGATTGCTTTTGCCCAAGCCGCCGATGGCCGGATTGCAGGACATTTGCGCGATGGTGTCAAGCTGCATCGTCAACAGCAGGGTGTGACAACCCATGCGCGCGGCGGCATGCGCCGCCTCGCAGCCGGCATGGCCCGCGCCAATCACGATCACGTCATAGACTGTCGGATACGTCATGGCCAATAGTATAGCGCAAGCGGGGCGGCACTGCAATGCCACTTGACAACGCATCCGCATTGATTTTGGTATACTTGTGCCAGCGTACTTGTAGTTTTGCTTGCGTCACCGATAACCATTTGAGAGTACCACGCCATGATGACGATTATAGCCGAGCGCATCAACATGACGCGCAAGTCCATCCGCGAGAAAGCCTGGGCGCGTGATGCCGAGTTTATCCGCAACGAAGTACGCCAGCAGGAGGCGCGCGGCGCCACCCATATTGATGTCAATGCCGGCGCCGATCCGGCCAAGGAGCTCGAAGACATGCGCTGGCTGGCCGAAATCGTCAGCGGCGCCACCGAGATGCCCTTGTCGTTCGACTCCGCCCAGACGCAGGTGCTGGAAGCCGGGCTGCAAGTGTGCAACCGGCCCGGCACGATCATCAACTCGACCACGGCCGAGACTGCGCGCCTGGCCGACACACTGCCGCTGGTGAAAAAGTACAACACGGGCATCATCGCCCTGACGATGAACGATGCCGGCATGCCCGAGACGCTCGCTGGCCGCCAGGCTATTGTTGACGAGTTGTGCGCGCGCATGACCGCCGAGGGCATCGCGCTCGACCGGCTGTATATTGACCCGCTGGTGCGCCCGATCTCGACCAATCCCGAGCAGGCGCGCATGACCATCGAGGGCGTGCGCTATATCAAGGCGAAGTACCCGGACGCGCACACGATGGTCGGCTTGAGCAACGTCTCGTACGGCTTGCCCAACCGGATTCACGTCAATCGCGCATTTTTTGTGCTGCTGGTCGAAGCCGGCTTGGATGGCGCGATCATCGACCCGACCGCCGAGGGCATGATGGGCATCATGGCCGCCACCCGCGCGATCACCGGCCTGGACGAGTATTGCATGGAGTACATCACCGCCGCGCGCGACGGCAAGCAGTAAGGAGCCGGCATGTCCGCCCGCATTTTGGATGGCAACGAAACCGCGCGCCGGCTGCGCGCGCAGATGGCGCAGGAAGTCGCGCAGTTGGCTGCGCGTGGCGTCACCCCCGGCTTGGGCTTCGTGCTGGTCGGCGAGAATCCCGCGTCGCAGGCCTACATTCGCATGAAGAAAAAGGCCTGCGCCGAAGTCGGCATCCTTTCGCACAATTATGAGCTGCCGGCCGGCACAACGCAGGCCGGGCTGCTGCAGCTCATCGCGCAGCTGAATGCCGATCCGGCGATGGACGGCTACATTGTCCAGTTGCCGCTGCCCAAACACATTGATGAAACGACGATCATTGCCGCGATTGACCCGCGCAAGGACGTGGACTGCTTTCATCCGGTCAACGTCGGCAAGTTGTGCATTGGCGACACCGACGGGTTTTTCCCCTGCACACCGTACGGCGTGGTCGTGTTGCTGCAGGAGAACGGCATTGACGTGGCCGGCGCGCACGTGGTCATCATGGGCCGCTCGAACATTGTCGGCAAGCCGCTGGCGAATCTGCTGGTGCAAAAGCGGGCCGGGGCGAACGCGACCGTGACACTGTGCCACACCGGCACGCGCGACCTGGCGCAGTACACGCGCCAAGCCGACATCGTCGTCGCCGCAATCGGACGGCCCAACACGCTGACTGCCGCCATGGTGCGGCCCGGCGCGGTGGTCGTGGACGTCGGCATCAACCGCGTGGACGATCCCGGCGCCAAGGCGGGCTATCGCCTGGTCGGCGATGTTGATTTTGCGGGTGTCAGTGCCGTGGCGGGCGCCATCACGCCGGTACCGGGCGGGATTGGCCCGATGACCATCGCGATGCTGTTGCGCAATGCCATCCGTGCGGCCCGGTGCCGGGGCGCGGCATGAACAACGCGCCAAACCCGCGCCCGCGCCATGCGGTTTGCTTTTTGATTTTTTATATGTTATGATGAACACAGATATGCTGTTTTACTATGTTTTCCCGAGGTTGCCAGCATGAATGAATGGATGTTTTCTGATCATGGCATAAGCGAGGATCCGCACGACGGGTTGCAGGACTTGTTGGCCCAAGTCGACGAGGACGTGGACACACTGCTCGAAGTCTTGGGTGAGTTCTTTGTCGAGTGTCCGGACGCATGGCATCAGTTCTGTTCATTCTGGGTGAACTGGCGCGAGGCGGAGCTCGACGAGGAAGACGATGCGTAGGCCCGCGGCGGGCGCCCGCGCCCGCACGGCCCGCACGGGCGGCATCCGCCGGTTCCCTCGCCGTTGTTGTACTGCAGGTTCTCTGCAGGGTCGCTGAACTACTCCACCACCACGTTTTATGGATCGTCCAACTCGTATTGTCGTCATTAGCGCATGTTTCTTGCTGGCGTTGAGCGGCGCCTTGGCGGGCACGCGCTACTGGCTGCTTGGCGGCGATTTGTCGGGCCTGACCAAGGACGCGCGCTGGCGCGTCAACATCCGCATCAATGCCGATGCCAAACGCAAAGAGTCGTATGTCAAGCTGCTGGTGCCGGCCAAATCCGACGCCCAGCAAATCACGGCCGAGGAGTTCAAGGAATCCGGCTTGACCCACCATTTTGTGACCGAGGGCAACGAGCGCAACCGGGTTGCCCTGTGGCAGAACACCAGCGTCAAAGGCCCCAAGGAGATGGCCGTCACGTTTGTCGTGCAAGCGCAGCCGAATCAGCAGCCCTCCCCGCCCCCCGCCGCCAAACAGCGCGCCAAGTTGCTGCAGGAATGCCTGGCCAGCACGGATCAGATTCAGGCCTCAGCCCCGCTGATCCAGCAAAAAGCGCGTGAACTGACCAAGGACATCAGCAACCCGGACAAGAAGGTGGATGCCATCTATGATTTCTGCGCCTATCGCATTCTCAACAATTACGTGCCCGGCACGGTGGACGCCATCACCGCGTTGACCACCGGCGCGAGCGATTGCGGCGGCAAGAGCCGGCTGATGGTCGCGCTCTGTCGCGCGTGCGGCATCCCCGCCCGCGTCATCGGCGGGTTGATTTTGAATGAAAGTGTCAAGCGCGAATCGCATGTCTGGGTCGAAGTCTGGCAGAACGAGCGCTGGGTGCCGTATTGCCCGCTGAATGGCCGCTATCAGACCATGCCCTCCAATTACCTGCTCTTGTACCGCGGTGACTATCCGCTGATCCGGCATCGTTACATGGACGCGCTCAACTACAGCTTCACTATTTTCCGCGTGGCGGCGCTGGAGAGCGACACCAATGTCGGCACCAATCGCTGGCAACAGCTCGCGACGGTCGCCTCGTTTTCGCATTTGTCGCCCAACGGCCAGTGGGCGCTGCGCTTTCTGCTCCTGATTCCGCTGGGCGCGCTGGTCGTCTGCATCATCCGCAATATCATCGGCATTCCCACGCTCGGCACCTTTGCCCCGGTGCTGATCTCGATCGGCATCCATCTCGCCCCGCTGCGCTGGGGCATTGCGACCCTGCTGGCGTTTATCGGGCTGGGCCTGCTGGTGCGCTGGCTGGTCGACGGCCTGAAATTGCTGCTGGTGCCGCGCTTGTCCGTCATGCTGACCTTTGTCATCATCGGCATGATTGCCTTCGTCATTATCACCGACCGGTTCGAATCCGAGCTGGGCGTGATCGTCGGCCTGCTGCCGGTCGTCATCCTGACCATGTCCATCGAACGCTGCTGGATGCTCGAGCTGGAAGACGGCTTCGTCAACATGTTCAAGCATCTGCTCGGTACGCTCTCCTCCGTGGTCGTCATCTGCCTGGTCTTCCGCTGGAAGACCCTGACCACGCTGATGTTCGCCATGCCGGAGCTGCTGCTGACGGTGATCGCGATCATGCTCTTGATCGGGCGCTATTCCGGCTTCCGCCTGGCTGAATTCATCCGCTTCCGCGCCCTGGCCAATGGGAACAAAACTTAAGGCGTACCTGCGCCTGCTCGGCGCCCATCATATTCTGTGCATGAACCGGCGCAACGCCCGCTATATTGCGCCCGGCAATCCACGCCAGCATTACCGCTTGGTGGATGAGAAAATCAAGACCAAGACACTGGCCGCCGAAGCCGGCGTCCCCTGCCCCGAAACCTATGGCGTGGTGACCTATTATGGCGAGATCAAGCGCATTCTGACGCGCATCACCACCACCTACAACACCTTTGTCATCAAGCCCAATCGCGGCGCCGCCGGCCGCGGCGTCCTGGTCCTCGAACGCGACAAGGACGGCAAATGGCGCAAGCCCAGCGGCGTCCGCATGCGCGCCATGGATCTGCACTTTCATGTCACCTCGATCTTGTCCGGCTTGTATTCGCTCAGCGAGTTGCCCGACCAAACCCTGATCGAGCAGCGCATCTTCCCGCATGTGTTTTTCAAGGATATCGCCTGCGGCGGCACGCCCGATGTGCGCATTATCCTCTTCCGCACCGTGCCGGTCATGGCCATGATGCGCCTGCCGACCACCCGCTCGGACGGCCGCGCCAACTTGCATCAAGGCGCCGTCGGGCTGGGCATCGCGATCGCCACCGGCATCAGCAGCGCGGCCGTCTGCCACAACGGCCACATCACCTGCCATCCCGATACCGGCGCCAATCTGCTGGGCCTGCAGGTGCCCGATTGGCCGGCGGCTCTTGCTGCCGCCCGCCGCCTGGCCGCGCACATTCCGCTCAATTACATCGGCGTGGATCTGATGCTCGACGCCCAGCACGGCCCGATGATGATCGAGGCCAACGCCCGCCCCGGCCTGAATATTCAGGTGGCCAACAACACCGGCTTGCGGCCGCGCCTCGAATTTCTGCAGACGCTGTTTGCGCGCGGCGCGACCGCCGACCAGGCGTGGGCGGAATTGTATCCGCGCATTGCGGCCGACACGTTGTGAGCGACCTCGCCACGACGCCCGCCGCCCAGCTCGTGCGCCTGCACGACTTCCCGTATGACGCCTATCAGCGCGAGGCCATCGCGGCCGTCGCCGGCACGACCTCGCTGCTGGTGGCCGCGCCGACCGGCGCCGGCAAAACCGTCATCGCCGATTATGTCATCGCGGATGCCCTCGCGCAGCAGCGCCCGGTCATCTATACCGCACCGATCAAGGCGCTCAGCAATCAGAAATATCGCGACTTTTCCGCCCAGTACGGCGACTTGGTCGGCATTGTCACCGGCGACGTGGCGATCAATGCGCGCGCCCCCTTGCGCATCATGACCACCGAAATCTATCGCAATACCCTGCTCGACCAGCCCGACCAGATCGAGGACGCCGCCTGGGTCATCTTTGACGAAGTCCATTATCTCGATGACGAACAGCGCGGCACCGTCTGGGAAGAATCGCTCATGCTCACCCCGCCGCGCACCCGCATGTTGTGCCTGAGCGCCACCGTGCCCAATGTGGACGAGTTGGCCGCCTGGATGGAACAGGTGCTGGAGCGGCCCACCACGGTGGTGATCGAGACCAAGCGCCCGGTGCCACTCCAAATTCGGTACCAATGCCAGGGTGAGATTTTCACGCGCTGGAAGGATGTCAAGGAGCATGGCTACCGCCATTTCCGCGGCGGTCGGTATGAGCGCGGGCTCGAACGCCACGTCATCCCGAACCGGCTCAGTCAATTGGTCAAGGCCATCCGCACCCAGGATGAACTGCCCTGCATTTATTTTGCGTTTGGGCGGCGGCGCACTGAGGAGCTCGCCGACGAAGTCCTCGGCTACACCTTCCTGTCGCCCGAACAACAGGTCGAGATCGAGCAGCGCTATCGCCTGCTGTGTGAACGCTATGGCGTGCTGAACGAGCCCTCCGCCAAACGGCTGCACACCTTCATCCACCACGGCGTCGCCTATCACCACGCCGGCATGTTGCCGACCCTCAAGGAAATCGTCGAGCAATTGTTCAACGCCAAATTGATCCCCTTGATTTTCACCACCGAAACGTTCGCGCTGGGCATCAACATGCCGGCCCGCACGGTCATTTTCGACTCGTTGCGCAAATACTACGCCACCGGTTTCGGCCCCTTGCGCCCGCGCGATTTCCACCAGATGGCCGGGCGCGCCGGGCGCCGCGGCATGGATACCGAGGGCTTTGTCTATGTCCGCCTCGTGCCCACCCAGGTCAAGCTCGACGAAGTGAACTACTCGCTCTTCGGCCAGCCCGAGCCGGTCATCAGCCAGTTCAACGCCTCGTACGCCACCATTCTCAACCTGTATGAACGCTATGGCGAGCGCGTGCTCGATCTGTACCCCCGCACACTGCATTGTTTTCAAGCCTCAAAGCAGCAGCGCAAACGCGCGCGCCAGCGCTTCCTCGACCGCCTCAATGTCCTCAAGGATGCCGGCTGCATCCGCCATGAAAAGCTGACCAGCAAAGGCAATTTCGCCCGCTGGATGTTTGGCTATGAATTGTATTTGGCGCACTTGTTCGAGCAGGGCTTGCTCGATCGTTTCTCGCAGCACGAACTGGCCTTCGCGCTGTCATGCCTGGTATTCGAGCCGCGCCCCAATGTCCAATTCGCGCGCGGCCTGCCGCACCAGTTCAGCTGGGTCGCGCGTGAGCTCAGCCGCACTTTCCACGCCATCCATGCCATCGAAGATCAGCATGACATCGACCCCGGCGCGCCACCGCCCAAACCGCAGTTGGGCGGCGCCATCGAATTGTGGATTAAAGGCGGCGATTTTACCGACGCCGTCGAGGCCTGCGGCATTGATGAGGGCGAATTGGTGCGCTACCTGCGCATGGTCATTCAATTGCTGCGCCAATTGCAGCAGGCGCCTTTCACCTCCGACAAGCTGCGCGCCACCGCGCGCGACGCGCGCCTCATGCTCGACCGCGGCGTCGTGGACGCCGAGCGCCAACTGCGCGCCTGATCTGTCAGACTTGTCAGACCTGTCAGACCTGTCAGACTTTCCTCATGGCACGCGCAGCACTTGCCCGACCCGTAACTGGTT
>JAPLST010000210.1 GCA_026398485.1 bacterium | reverse complement strand
TGTCCTTAAAAGTGTTGGCACTATTGTAGCATTTGCCGCGAAATGCACGCACGGCACGCCTGCACGCGACTCGCCAAGAATGGCGGTTTCGGTGCGTGCGGCGCTGAAGCCCGCGCCCGTGGCCCGTGGCCTCCCTTGACGCCGCCGGCGTAGAGCGCGCAGACAGGTAGGGCGGTCAGACCCTTGACCGCCGCGATCGTCGTTGCGCCATTGTAGCACCGGCGTGCGCGCGCAGGCAGCAACGGCGGTCAGGGCCTGACCGCCCTACCTCAGCCTCCGGCCACGCACGCGCAGGACCCACAACAGATTTGACCACATCAGATTCGCATTTTCACCTATATCGGAATTTCAGTACTCCTGCGCACTCCTTGACGCCGCCGGCTGCATTTGCTACAGTTAGGCAACCATTTACTCAAACGGAACTCATATGGCTGAAAGTAAAACCCCGGTCTGTTTTGGCAATGCACGTTTTACGGTGTATGCGCCCGGCGTCATCCGTCTGGAATACAACCAGCACAAGACATTTCCAATCACGCCCTCAATTATGACGGCAGCGCGCCTGCCCAAGCCGTGCCGCGCGGCGGTGACGATGGCCGGCAAGACCATTACCATCACAACGGCCACGCTGACACTGACCTATACCGACAACGGGGCGGGGTTCACGCGCGAGAATCTTGCGGTTGAGCATCCGTTTGAAAACAGCCGCGGCACATGGCACCCCGGCGATGCGGACAAGCCGCTGGTCGAAATGGTCCGTTCATGCGATGTCTGGCCGCAGCACGAGCATTTTGTGCGCGAAGAACACACCGGCCTGCTGGATGAAAACGGGCGGAAATTGATTGTGGACGATGCCCAAATGTATCGCACCCGCGACAACAATTGGGTTGACGTCACGGCGGAAGACCGGCGCGGCCAGGATTGGTGGTTTTTCGGTTATGGCCGGGATTATGTCGGCGCATTGCGCGATTTTGTGGCGCTGTTCGGCAGCATTCCGCTGGTGCCGCGCTGGGTCTTTGGCTTTTGGTACTCGCGCTGGTTTGAGTACACCGCCGACGATATTCTGGCCATCGCGAAAAAATACCGCGCGGCCAAGCTGCCGATGGATGTGATGGTGATTGACACGGAATGGCGCGAGCAGGGCTGGAACGGCTATAACTGGCATCCCACGCGCTTCAAGAAGCATAAAGCCATGATGCATGAATTAAAACGCATGGGCTTGATTGTGCCGTTCAATGATCATCCCGGCTATAACAAGCCCGACCCACTGCCCAGTGGCGATGCCACGCTGCCGCAGTTGAAGAAAGCGCTCGGTGCGCCGCCGCGCCAGGGCTTGTGGGCCTGCGACTGGTCATCCCGGAAATGCGTCGAGGCATGGAAGAACATCTGTCTCGCGAAGCCGTTCAAGGACGGCATGGATTTCTGGTGGGTGGATGGCTGGGCGGAATGGCCGTTTCGCCGGCTGAGCGGCCAGTTCTGGATGAATCTCCACTATTATGACATTGCCTGCACGGCGACGAAAAAACGCGGCTTGATTCTCTCGCGCTGGGGCGGCTGGGGCTCGCATCGCTATCCGGTGCAGTTCTCCGGCGACACCCAGTCCACGTGGGACACGCTCAAACATCAAATCGCCTTTACTGCGGATTCCGGCGGCGCCGGCGCGTGCTATTGGTCGCACGACATTGGCGGCTTTCATGACCGCAAAATCAAGGATGAACTCTATATTCGCTGGATTCAGTTCGGCGCGTTCAGCCCGGTCTTCCGCACCCATTCGGCGTTTGGCACGCGCGAGCCGTTTGAATATTCGCCGCAAGCGTACGCGGTATTCCGGCAGGTGGTCAATCAACGCTATGCGATGATTCCCTATTATTACCAGCTGGCGCGCGAGGCCCACGAGACGGGCCTGCCACTCTGCCGCCCGATGTACCTGCATTATCCGAATCTGCGCTATTCGTATACCAATAAATACCAATACCTGCTGGGGCGCGATGTGCTGGTGGTGCCGGGCTATCTCGAAGGCACGGCCAACACGCGCACCTGGTTTGTGCCCGAGGGCACGTGGGTCCGGCCGCAGACGGGCGAGTATTTCCGCGGCTATGGCGAGCGCACGATTCACATTCCCCTCGATGAAATCCCTGTTTTTTATCGGTTGGGATCGATCATTCCGCATCAAAAGCCGGGCTTGACCTCGCAGGCGGAACTGAATGACACGCTCTATCTGGATGTCTATCCCGATCCGTTTACTGCGGCAGAACTGGACTTTTATCAGGATGACGGTGAGACCAATGCGCATGAGAACAACACCTGGGCGCGCACAAAATTCACCTGCACCAAGACGGCGGACCGCATCACGGTACGACTGGATCGGCCGCGCGGCGCGCTGGCGGGCCAATGCCGTGATCGCACGGTGGTGGTGAATGTCTGGCTGGCGCCGGAAGACGAGATCAAGAACGTGATGATGGACGGCAAGCCGGCGGCCAAACGCGCGTGGAACAAAGGCGCCAGCTATGCCGGCGGCGCCTGCACCGGCCGCGCGACCTTCTGCGCTGTCACCTGCGCCCCGGGGACAAGTGAAGTGCGCATTATGACGGGCGGGCCAGGCACGCCTGCGTAAGGGGTGATCGCCGCGCCGTTCGCTGTGCGGCGTGCGGTTCTGCCCGCAGCCACCTTACGGCGTGCGCACATCTCGGATGCGGAAACGCATACAGCGGTCGGTACCTCTGCCCGTAGCCGCCGCACGGCTTGCGGCGTGCAGCACATCACTAAATTCTCGCGCGGCGCGAGAATTTATGGTGGCAGTGCTGAAGAAATTGCAGGCGGTTCCGTGCGCGGTGCCATCCGTCAGATGCTGCGATCGGGCGATCGCAGCTACCTTCAGTCCCGCCAACGGCGGGACGATCGGCGCTCCCTTCGCCGCACGGCGTGCAGCACATCGCGCGGAACGCCGTTCCGCGGCTACATCACGGACGCAAAAAACCTACGACGGTCGATACCTCCCTCCGCCCGTAGCCGACGCACGGCGTGCGGCGTGCAGCACATCACGCGAAACACCGTTCCGCCTACGCGCTTTTGAGCGAAAGTTGAATGATGTCGGCGTTCTGCTTGATCGCCGCCAGCACGGCCGCCGACGGCATGTCGTCCAGCCGCAAGGTGCATGACGCCGTCGCGCCGCCCTCGAAAATCATGTTTTCCATTTCTTCAATGTTGACGCCTTGATTACGCAGTTCATCAAGCACGCCGGCCAGCACGCCCACGCGATTGTAGTGCCGCACGACCAGGCTGATCGTCGCGCATGACTTGGCGCGAATGTTGACGGCGTTGAGCGGCTTGCCCGTCGCGCTGTAGCTGCGCACGATGTTGACGACTTCGTCCGCGATGGCTTCGGATGACTGGTCCGTGGAGGCGCCAATGTGCGGCGTGCAGACCGTCATGGCCGCCAGCTCGCAATCTGCAAACGGCGCGACGCCCGGCGCCGGCTCGTTCTCGAACACATCCAGTGCGACGCGCAGTCCTTTCTCCTTGATCGCCGCTTTCAGCGCGGCGGTATTGACCACATCGCCGCGCGAGGTGTTGATGAACAGCGCGCCTTTTTTCAGTGCCGCAAAGAATGCGGCATCCAGCATCTGCCTGGTCTCTTTGTTGCCGGCGACGTGGACGCTGATCACGTCAGCCTGCGCGGCGACATCGCGCGGCGTGGCGCACCAGCCGATCTTGAGTTCTTCCGCGACTGCGGGCGTCAAACTGCGCGACCAGGCGATGACGTTCATCTCCAGCCCGCGCGCGCGGCGCGCGACCGACTTGCCGATCGCGCCCAAGCCGATAATGCCCAGCGTGCGGCCTTTCAAGCCGCGCGCCTTGCTGTATTCCTTCTTGTTCCACGTGCCGGCGCGCAACTCGACCGTGGCGTCGACAATCCGGCGGTCGGCCGCGATCATCAACCCGATGGCCAATTCAGCCACCGCGTCATTGTTTTTGCCGGGACAATTCGCCACATGAATGCCGCGGCTGTTGGCGGCGGCGAGATCAATCGTGTTGACGCCCGCGCCGGCGCGAATAATCAAGGACAATGCCGGCGCGGCCTCGATCGTGGCCGCCGTGACCTGCGTCGAACGCACCACCAGCACTTCCGCGTCGCCGATGACACCGGGCAATGTCTGCGCGCTGGCGTCCGGATTCACCGTGACCGTCGCGCCCAATTGTTCCAAGGCTTTGACCGCGCTGTTCGAGAGTTTGTCTGCAATCAGGATTTTCATAAGAGTGGTAAGTGGTGTGTTAGTAGGCGCGTGCGCGCCAGAAAATACAAATGCATAGGGCCGATAACACGCTGCACGGCTCCGGCACGAGCTGGGCCGCATGGGCCACCGTGCCAATCCCGCCTTTCACCACCGTGGTGCAATAGGCGATATTGCAGTATTGGATCTTGTCGTCGCCGGTGTGACAGTAGTCGTCGTTATAGTCATCGTAGTTTTCAATCGTCAGGACGGCGGGATAGCCTTCATCCCAGAACGAGGCATGATCACTGTACGGTTCACTGTCGGCGACGATGCTGGGGGTGACGCCGGTCACATGATAGGTTGCCATCACGTTGGTATAGAGTTGCGCGAGCGGCAGGTCGGCGGCGAAGCGCGGCGAGGATTTCACATGCGTATGCACGCCGACCACGGGCGCGGCAATGGTGCTGTAGGCGATCACGTCGAAATTGTAGACGGCGACGATGGTGGCTGACTGCGCCGCCATGGCCGCCGCATACGCCGCGCTGCCGTACAAATCCTGTTCTTCGCCGGTGACAAAGACGAGTTGCAGGGTGCGCTCAAAGACGTGCGGACCCAGTTGCTCGGCGGCCAGCAGCAAGGCAGTGCAACCGCTGGCGTTGTCATCTGCGCCGGGCGTGCGGCCGCTCTCGTCATCGTCGTTGATATTGTCCAGATGTGCGAGCAGCAAGACGATTTCATTGGAATGGGTCGTGCCGGTTTTCGTCGCAATGACATTGCTGCTGACATAACCATCCGCGCTCCAGCGGAAGTAGCGGGTTTGGTACTGCAGGTTCGTCATGGTCTGGAAAATGAAGGCGGCGTCTTTTTGAAACGGCGAACCGTAGTCGGTGTGGCGGCTGAACATCGAGTAGGTGGCGGCGCCAACCGTGAAGTTGGCTTCGCCGCTCAATTGGGCGATCAGCCGCCAAATGCGACTGGAGCTGACTTGACTGATCATGGTGGCAATGGCCGGGTCGAAGGTGCAGGTGAACGTCGTGGTGCTGCGCGCGGCGCGGGCCGGCGCGTCCCAGCGCATGGGCGCCGGCGGCACGGGCCGCACGATGGCATGATAGTCTGCACGGCGCGCCATGAATGCGGGGCTGCGGCGCAGGATGAGGTGGCGCCCGTCGTCATAGACGCATTCGGGCAACTGCGCGAGCTGGGCATGCGTCGCGGGCCGGCGCGTCCGGGCGACGACCCATGCATGCGGCGCGGCATTCGTCGCCAGCACTTGAAACGCGCAGCCACTGGTGCGCAGCGCCGCAACGGGCGCAAGCACCAAGGCATAATCCCGGCCCTGGGCGTCCTGCAGCAATTCATGCACCGCCAAGCCGTTGGTTTGTACCGCCGCCGTCATCTCAACGCGCGCAAGGGCGGTGTCATCGGCGGCATTCGTCCGGGCAACGGTGCAGCCGCAGACCAGACCAACCAGACATAGGTGACGGATTGTGATTTTCATCGAGGTGAGTAGGCGTGGGTTACCGCGCGCAGGCGCCATAGCATACACATAAACGCGGCATACAACAAGCTGCCCGGCTCCGGCACAAGTTGGGCGGCATGCGCCGCCGTGCCGACCGCGCCCTTGACGATCGTCGTGTAATAGGCCAGATTGCAATTTTGCAGCCGGTCGTTCGCCGTGTGATAGTACGCATTGAAGTCATCCAGATTTTCAATGGTCAACACCGCCGGATAGCCCACATCCCAGAATGACGAATGGTCGCTGGCCGTTTCGCCGTCGGCGACAATACTGGCCGCGGCGCCGGCCAAGCCATACGTCGCCATGACATTGGTATACAATTGCGCGAGGACCAAGTCGGTGGCGAACTGCGGATGGGAGGTCACGCGGGTATGCACCCCAAAGGAGGCCGGGGCAAGCGTGCTCCAGGCAATCATGTCGAAATTGTAGACCGCGACGACGTTGGCCACTTGCGTGGTCAGGGCCGCCGCATACGCGGCACTGCCCAACAGGCCTTGCTCTTCGCCGGTGGCAAAGACCAATTGCAGGGTGCGTTCGAAGACCTGCGGGATGAGCTGCTCGGCGGCCAGCAGCAAGGCGACACAGCCGCTGCCATTGTCATCCGCACCGGGCGCACGGCCGCTGCTGGGCATGTTGTCCAGATGCGCGATCAACAGGACGGTTTCATTCGCGCGGGTCGTGCCTGTTTTGGTGGCAATGACATTGCTGCTGATGTAGCCCCAAGTGCTCCAATTGAAGTAACGGGTCTGATACTGTAGATTGGTCATGGTCTGAAAGATGAACGCGGCGTCTTTCTGATAGGGCACGCCATAGCGCGTGTTGCGGCTGTAGATCGAGTAGGTGTTGGTGCCCACGACGAGATTTGTCTCGCCGCTTAATTGCGCGGTCAGCCACCAGATGCGATTCGAGTCAACCTGGCGGATCATGGCGGCCACGGCCGCGTTGGAGACGCAGGTGAAGGCCGCGGCGCGGCGTGCGGTGCGCGGTGGCGCGTCCCAGCGCAAAGGCGTCTGCGGCAATGACCGCAGGATGGCATCATAGTCCGTGCGGCGCGCCATGAGCGCGGCCGTGCCGCGCAGGATGACATGGCGCCCGTCGTCATAAATGCATTCGGGCAACAGCGCGAGCTGCGCGTGCGTCGCGGGCCGGAACGTCCGGGCGATGACAAATTCTTGCGGCGCGGCATTTGTCGCCAACACTTCGAACGTGCAGCCGCTGGCGCGCAGCGCCGCAACGGGCGCCAGCACGAGGGCATAGTCCTGGCCCTTGGCATCCTGCAGCAATTCGTAGACTGCCAGGCCGCTGGCGGGCACTGCGGCAGTCATCGCGACCCGCGCGAGCACGGTGTTATCGGCGGCACGGCAGGCCAGCGCAAGAAATATCAGGCAGATTGCTCCTAAGCGTTGCATACATCTCCAGGTTCTTCGTGAGTTAAGCAATGCACACTGCCGAGCCCCCAGACAAGGTCAACGGCATGCACACCAACAACCGTGCGCGTGGGAAACAGCTCGGCCAGAAGGCCCAGTGCCACGCGATCATTTGGATCATTAAACGTCGGCGCCAGCACCAGCGACGTGCCCATATAAAAATTGGCATAACTGGCCGGCAGGCGATTGCCGGCATACTGCAATGGCGCGGGCATCGGCAGCGGCACGACCTGAATGCGCGCGCCATCGGCCGTGCGCGCCCCTTGCATGCGCTCGGTATTTTCGCACAAGGCGCGATAGTTGACATCGTTGCGATTATGCTCCTGCACAAGCACCACCGTGTCGCGGCTGACAAAGCGGCACAGATCGTCCACATGGCCGTGCGTGTCATCGCCGGCAATGCCGCGGCCGAGCCAGATGACCGTGCGCGCGCCCAGATATTCGCGGAGGCATGTCTCATAATCGGCGCTGCGCATGCCGAAATTGCGCACTTGGGTGTGCTGATCCAGCAGGCATTCTTCAGTGGTCAGAAAGGTGCCGGCCCCGTTCGTATCCAGCGCGCCGCCTTCCAGCACGACTGGCCGCTCCTGCCAGCGTGCCTGGCGCAGCGGCAGCTGCAGCAGACGGGCGACGCGGGGCGGAATGTTTTGGTCATGGGTAAAGTCGCGGTATTTGGCCCAGCCATTAAAGCGAAACTGCACCAGCGCTCGGTCGCCACGCTTGCCAGAGCGCACAAAGAACGGCATGAAGTCGCGCGTCCAACTGCGGTCATACGCCCCGCGCACAAAAGAAATGTGGGCGAGGTCGGCCTGCGCGCGTTGCAACACGATCCGCGCGCGCTGCTCGTGGGCCGTATCGGCGACCATGATGCGCACCCGTTCGCTGCGCGCCAGCAATCGCGCCAACTCGGCATACACCCAGTAGATGGGCACGATTTTGCCAGGCCAGTCGGTCGGGTTCTTCGGCCACGCCAGCCATGTGGCGGCATGCGGCTCGAACTCGGCCGGCAGGCGCACGGGCGGCACAACAGTATTCAGTGATCGGTGATCGGTGATCGGTGCAGCGCTTTCGCTTTCCTCGTGCCTTAGTGTTTTCGTGGCCATGTTCACATCAGTGATCGGTATTCGATGGAGGAGCAGATGCTACAGATTCGCGGCACGGAGGCCGCTCCCACTCTACTGCAAATGCGCAACACATTACTTGCCGCCTGCCGGGGTGCTCTGCAAAATCTGACCCGCGGCTGCAGCGCCGGCGGTCTTCTCCAGGTCGGTCCACAAGGTGCCCGGGCCGGTATGCACCAGGCGGACTTTCAAGTCGGCCGGCAAACTCTGCGCAACCTGGTAGCGCGTGTAAGCCGTCGGACTGCCAAAGGCGGCGACTTTGAGCTGCTGCCCTTGCGCCTCGGCCTCACCAGCCCAGCGCTTGACATCCGCCTGCGCCTCACCCAGCACCGTGACGCGCTCGGCATCCAGCGCGGCGATCTGCAGTTGCTTTTCCGCCACCAGCTTGCGGGTCGCGGCATCAATCTGGCCGGCCTCGCGCTGTTGCTCGGCATTGACCACCGCCACGGCCGCCGACGCTTGGGCTTCCACGCCGCGCGTGCGTTGCCCGATCATCGAGGTCTCGCGCTGCAAATCCGCCGCCGATTGTTTCGTGTTCTGCCACACTTTCGAGGTCAGCTCGCGCTCGGCCGCCACGTAGCGTTGGCGGATTGGTTGCAGCAGCGCCTGCGGCAAAATGATGTTGCGAATGAACGCCGAATGCACCACAATATTCTTGCGTGCGCCCACGTCCGAGAGGGTCTTGCGAAAGGCATCCTGAAACAGTTCGCGGCGCTCGCCCGACAGAAAATCCTTGGCGGCAAACATCGAGCCCTGCAACCGCCCAATCGACTGGCTCTGCGGAATGATGATCTTATCCTCGACTGCGGCCACATCGCCGAATTCGGCCATTACTTCGGCCACATCCTGCGGCAGCAATTCCCATTCAATCGTCGCATCCAGCGAAATGGTAAACGCATCTTTGGAAGGAAACGTAATCGCCTCCGGCGCCGGGCGCACCCCGCCGCCGGCCTTGGCGGCTTCGACGGTCTTGACTTCCACACCCTGCTGCGCGATCTGGCGCATGCGATTGGAGGCGATGATCTTCTCCGTCTTTTCCTTGTCGGTGTTCGAATAGGATTTTTCGAGCCAGGTGCCCCAGCGCTTCGACTTCTGGTCGTAATCAGCCTTCTGGCGCTGCTGCGCCTCAGCCAAATCGTCATACACCGCGCCGGGCGCCTCGTTCATCCGCCGCGCCGGCGCGGCCGGCACCGGCGCCGCATTCGCCATGCCAACCGGTTGCTGGCTCGTGCGCTGGTTGTACGCCGCCAACGTTGGCGGCGCAAACGTCACCTGGTTGATCCCGATTTCAACGGCGCTGACACTCAACTCATACGGATTGACGTAATAAATGCCTGGCTGCAGAATTTCACGGCGCAAGCCTTTTTCGCCCACGCCGGCAAAACGGTTGGTGGTGGCTGCGCCCAAATTGGCGCGCATCAAGCCGACATAGCCGGGCGCAATAACCACGGCGTCGCGCAGCTCAAGCGTGTAGCCATGCGGGTTCAGGCGATGCAGGCCGGGCGTCAGCACGCGCCGCCAGATGCCCTTTTCATCGTCATTGACCAGCACGCGGCCGGCCTCCGGCTCTTTCCCGACTTTCGCCGTCACCACCCCGATCTTGCCCGGCGGTATGACCATGCACGGCTTGATTTCAACCTGGGTTGTCACCGGGTTGATCAAATGCCGGCCTTCCCCCAGGACCTGCTCCTGGATTCCC
>JAPLST010000129.1 GCA_026398485.1 bacterium | reverse complement strand
CCCTGCGCATTACCAAGACCACCTCGCTCGGCGTCTTTCCGACCGTCGCGCGTCTGACAACGGTCTCTTCCGGCGCTACGCTTGCCTTGGACACGGACGGCGGGGCCGCCATCAATCTAGTCGCCAACAAGACGCTCACCCTCACCGGCACGGGCGATACGGCGTTGCCGGCGCGTATGGGCCTCAGCCTGCCGATCAGCGGCGCGTTGGTCAACCTGAGGGGCACCAACAGCGTCGCCGGCGCGATCACACTGGCCGGCGCCACTCAGATCGCCTCGTTGAAAGCCGGAGACAAACTGACCCTCTCCAACAACGTCACCGCCGCCAGCCTCGCCCTGACCATCGACGGGCCGGGTGACACGCAACTGGGCGGGGTGCTCGCTCTCGGCGGCGGCGCTCTGAACAAGAACGGCGCCGGCACACTGACGCTTACGGGCACCAACACCTACACCGGCGTTACCACGGTTAACGCGGGCACGCTGATCTTGAGCGGCCCCAAGGGCGCGATCAAGGGGAACGGCACAGCGGCGGCGGTGACGCTGAACGGCGGGATGCTGGTTCTGGACAACAGCGTAAGCAACAACCTCGATCGCGTGACGGCGGCGGCTTCCGGAGTGACGTTCAACGGCGGAACCCTCCGGTTCCTCGGCCTGAATGGCGCCACTTCATCGGAAAGCTTGGGCCAGGCGAGCATTGCCTTGGGGTCCTCGACGATAGACGTCGTGAACGGGACCGGCGCGAGTTCGAAGTCGGACGTGACTTTCAGTTCGATTCTGTCAACGGCGGGCGCAACGGTGAACTTCACGTATGGCGGAACGGGGGCCCTGGGAGCGGGTGGGGATTGTCCGCGGGTATTTCTTACGGGCGTCGCCGATTTGGCGGTCCTCCCGTATGCGACGGTGAACGGGACGAGTCTGGCCCAATATACAACGGCCAACGGCGTCCGGGCCCTTACGCCCACGAACGAGTTTGACGGAGCCGTGGCGCAGACCGGCACCAATGTGGCGTATACGGCTTCCCGCTCGGCCGAGTCGGACACCCTGACCGCGTCCAGGTCCGTGGCCACGCTTACGATAACGAGTCCCGCGGCCGGCCGGTCCACGATTTCGCTGGGCGGGGACGGGACGACCAATAACCTGACGGTGTCGGGTAGGGCCATACTGCTCACCGGCGCACAAGACGTGACGATCACCCGCACGGGAAGCGCCACGGGCCAGATCGTCGGCACGAACCCGAGTATCTTTGTCGACACGAGTCGCACCTTGACGATCGGCGCGGTGATTTCCGGCGCGAACACACTGACGAAGGCCGGCGCCGGCACGCTGACGCTCTCGGGCCTCAACACCTTCACCGGCGTTACCACGATCAATGCGGGCGTATTGAGTGTCGGCACCATTGGCGCGGGCGGCGCGCCCGGCAACCTCGGCGCGGCGCCTGCCGCGGCGGCTAATATCGTGCTGGGCGGCGGCAAGCTGCGGTTCACCGGCACTGGTACGGCATCGACCGACCGCGGGTTCACGCTGACGGCCGGCACCACCGGCACCATTGAAATCCCGGATGGCGGCGCGACCCTGACGCTTGGCACGACAACAAGCGCCACAACCAGCGGCGCGCTGACCAAGACCGGTCCCGGCAAGCTGGTTCTTGGCATTGGCGAGAACTGGACGGGTCTGACCACCATCAGCGCCGGTACGCTCGAATACGGCCTCGCCAACGGCCTCAGCAGCGGACCCGTGACGGTCAACGGCGGCATTTTGGATATCAAGACCTTCAGCGACACGGTCGGCTTGGTCACCCTCACGGCTGGTTCGATCAACGGCAGTGGCGGATCCCTGACGGGGACCGCATACATAATGGATAGCGCTACGAACACCAGCGTGAGCGCGATCCTGGCCGGCGCCGTCCCCCTGGTGAAGTCGGGCACCGGCACACTCACGCTCTCCGGGGTCAACACCTACACCGGCACGACCACGATCAACGGCGGCGCCTTGAATGTCGTCAGCCCCGGTTCGCTGGCCGCGGGCAGCGCGGTGACGGTTGGCGGCTCCGCCGCCAGCGGGACGCCGACCCTGGCCGGCAACGGGACGGTCAACGGCGCGGTGCTGGTCAAGGCCGCGGACGGCGGCGCGGCCGGTCGCATCGCCCCCGGCAACGCCGGCGCGGGCGTCCTGACCACGGGCGACCTGATACTCAACAACACCGTGTTCCTGGACTACAACCTCGGCGCGGCCGATCTGGCTTGGGGGGCGGCGGGCAACGACGGCGTCAGTTGTTCCATCGGCACGGGGAATCTCACGATCAGCCCGAACCTGACGATCAACGTAACGCCGGGCACGGGCTTTGGTCCCGGGAAATACCATCTGCTCCGCTACACCGGCACGTTGACCGACGGCTCCGCGTCGTTCAGCGGTT
>JAPLST010000464.1:20979-26571 GCA_026398485.1 bacterium | reverse complement strand
CGTACTCGCCAGCCAGATGGCCGCGTGCCGCGCCTCATTCCCGTGACTGCCCTTCTTCTCAATACCATGCACCGTGACACGATACGCCTGCGCCACCACCTTTTTCACAGTGTCGATGCTCACCGACACCAGTCGCCGCCGGCTTTGCTCTGCCTGCCCGTCCTTCTCCGTGCGCCCGCGCAGCAGTCGAAGGATCTTATCCACGAAACTGTCCTTTCCAAGTACCAATTGCCCTTTCGCCAGCGCTACCGGGTCTTCGATGTTTTTCAGCAGCCCTTCTTCGACAAACGCCGCGTACGCCTTCGCCTGCTCTGATCGTGAGCCCTCAAATCGCCCCAGCGTGTCCGCCCGCACCAGCGCCGGATGCGCCGCGGCAATGCCAATCATGGCCCCATAGCTGCTCCAACGGTAGCTTCGCACGGCTCGGCGCTGTTCCTCAAGTTCCTTGGACGCGTTGCCCGTCACCATAGGATTCAAATGAATATATCGGCTAACCTCATTGCCATAGGCCGTTTGTTCCACCACAATCGCCTTGTAGCGCCCTTGAAACACGTGCCCGCAGCGTTCGTGCTTCAGGTTCAACGCGATGCAGAAGGCGGTGAGCAACCGTTGCATGAACCGCCCAAGGTTTGCTTCCTGCGTGTGTAGATAAAGATGAACGTGATTCTGCATCAGCGCATATGCGTGCAGTTCGACGTGATACAAGGCGCAACTGTCCGCAAGCTTATTGAGGAACAGCTCATAGTCCGTATCCTCAAAAAACACCGTACGGCGGTCATCGCCACGGCTCATCACGTGGTACCACATTCCGGCTGCTTCTATGCGCAGTGGTCTGGCCATGCTCCCAGTATATCATTCTTGCTGTAAATTGTAAATTCGCAATGCATGACCCCATGATTCTCCTTGGACGCTGGTATAGCGGCCCGTTCCGGTGCCGCGACGGTACATCCGGCAAGTGCCACCAGCAATCCGGCCGTTGCAATCAGTTTGCCTGTCATTTCTCTTTCTCCACTCCCGACATCCGTCAGGCCGTTTCAGGTGCAGCATCCTTCTCGGGGATTGCGGGTACCTTGCGAATCCACACAAGCTGTCTGGCCGTTGACGTCACGCCAGCAACCGCCGCCCCGATCACGAACACGGACCCAGAGCACAGCGCCAGCGCCCCAAGCAATGCGGTCACCCCAACATACCTGCCCGCTTGAACGAGGTAACCCGTGCGCTGGTGCATCCAGACTCGGCCGTGAATGCCCCGTCGACTCCCGACGTAGCCGATAAGGTTACTGAGGTGCGTCGTCGAGACAATGAAGAACAGGCCCCACACATAGCCCAGTAGCAACGGGCGCGCCGCCACGGGTATCCACCATACCGTGGCAGCAACCAGTGCGCTCACTAACACAGCCACAACGAAGTGTTTCGGCTCGAGAAGCCGTCCGCGCTTGACGGCCTTCTGGAGCGCCGGATTACCCTCAACCGTGTCCACAGGATAGCTACGGTAGTGGTTCGCGCTGTGCCTCGCCCGTTCGCGATGTTGGAGCACGGTCAGACACCAATCGACCAGCATTAGAATGAGCGTGGCGATTCCCGTTGCCACCGGGTGTGCGCCGAACCATTCCGCCAAGCCAGCCACTTGTTCCTTCCTCCTTCCGAGTGTCCGCAGCACGTCAGCCTTCAGGCGCTGCGGACGGTGCGCCTGATGCAGAACCCGCAGTCGCCTGCGTGGCTTGGTTGGAGGAAGGCTGTCCATTCACCTTGTCATCCCATCCTCCGTAAATAAGTTCAAGGACAAGTCCTGTCTTGACGAGGAGCAGGAGACCAATCGCAAAGTCTTGCAGACCAGGCCAGTAGCAGGATATAGCCGTGTAGTCAGATGGATGCAGTTGAGTGTTGATCATAAGCGCGATCAATAGGGACCGAATGCCAGACAATATTTCGTACAGCGCGTACAGTTTGATGATTACCCAAGTTACCTCTTTCACCGTCATGCGTCGCCGCCTCCAAGTTCAGCCGGCGCTGAGGTTGACGCGCTTGGCGCAGAATCCGAACCCAGTTGCGAGGCTTGATTGGAGGAAGGGTGTCCATTCACCCTCACGTCCCAGGCCCCGTATATGAGTTTGAGGATAAATCCTGTCTTGATGAGGAGCAGGAGACCAATCGCAATGCTTCGCAGACCAGGCCAGAAGTAGGATATAGCCGTGTAGTCAGATGGTATCAGTTGAGTGCTGATCAGAAATGCGCCGAACAACGACTCGATACCAGACAATATCTCGTACAGGGCATACAGTTTGATGACTACCCAAGTAACCTCTTTCACCATGATGTGTCATCTCCTCCAACGTCACGCATCAGCGGTCACGCCATGCGTGATCCGCTGCAGCCGCTGGTTGGGTGTTGCGGCAATTTCGGTCATATATGCCGTGCGCGTGTGCCCTTGAGCACAGTGCGCAAGGACTGATCGCGCTTGAAATCTTCTTCGGAAAGTTCGCGCACCCCCATCTTCTTCATAAGCGCTACTGCTTTTCGCAGTGGCATCGGTTTCAGCTTTCTCGTTACTCTCGTTTTCATCGCAAGAATCCTTGAATGTAGGTTTGATAGTTGAGCTGCACGTCACGTTGAGCGAACGTCAGCGCGTCATCAATGTTGTAGTGCGGCAACCAGATTTTCTCGACGGTTTCGGCAAGCCATATCTGAAACGCACGGGTTGGCATCACACATGCGAGAAAGAGGTGAGGCGTGAAAACTTGACATTCACGACAGCCTCATGATTTTGCCTTTTAAACATATATTGCCGCGTTATTCTTGTTCGGCGGCTGGCGCGGCTTCTGTGGCGGCTGCGCCTTTCTTGAAGCCCTTCTTAAATCCTTTCTTGAAGCCGGGCTTGGCACCTTTCTTGAAGCGTTCGCGCTTGCCGCTATACAACGTCTCGGCCGCCCACTTGCTCTTCAGCGCCAAGACCGTGTCGGTCAGGCGCACAATCTGACTGCGCGGCATCCATTTGGTCTGCTTAAGCGACAGGCGCAAGCCAATCGCCTTCTTCTCCGGATTGTCAATCACATCAATAATGGTGGCTTTTTGGTAGTCCACTTCGGTGCCTTCCTCACCCACATAGGTGATGCTGATTTCGCGGCTGTTCGCGGCCACTTTGCGGTCTGCAATCTTGCGGGCCTGGTCAATGAACTTGGAGATCAGCGACGAATCCGCGCGCAGTTCGGCGGTCAGTTCCATGCCGGTATCCTTGGCCAGTGATTCGGCATATTTGATCTGGCGGTCGCTGGGCGGCAGGGTCGGCAAGTCAACGCGCTGTTTGATCTGGTCAATCCAGTTGGACAAGGTCTTGCAGTCGCCGAGCGCGTCATCGGGGATCGGCGTTTTGGCAACCTCGGCCAGGCGTTCGGCCAGGCGCAATTGTTTGGCCGTCGGCTTGTGCTCCATGGCGAAGCCGCTGCCTTTCTTGTAAATCTCATAGGCGTCTTTGATGCGCTCGAATTCGTCATTGACCACGTCAAGATACGGTTTGGTGCCTTCCTCAACCTCGTCGAGGGCGCGTTCCATCTTGGCGGTAAACTCGTAGTCAATCACGATCGGGCGGAACTGTTTCAGGAAATCAAAAAGTTTTTCGCCCTTGACCGTCGGCTGGAATTCGCGCCGTTTGAGCGCCTCCTCGACATAGCCGCGATCCTGGATCAACTGCACAATCGCGGCATAAGTGGACGGCCGGCCGATGCCGAGATTTTCCAGTTTCTCGACCAGCGAGCCGTTGTTGTAGCGCGGCGGCGGCATGGTTGTTTTCTTTTCGTGGGCGGTATCCTGCAAGGCCAGGCGGTCGCCGTTGCGCAGTTCGGGCAATTTCTTGTCATCGTCCGCGTCCTCGCGTTCCTGTTCGTTCAGGTCGGTGCCATAGGCCTTGAGAAAGCCCTCGAAGGTGAGGGTCGTGCCGACCGCCTCGAGTTCGACCGCGTCGGCGTTGATCGCCGCCTTGACGCGCGCATAGAGGGCCGGCTTCATCTGCGACGCCAGCCAGCGTTTGTAGATCAAATCGTAAATCAGGAACTGCGGTTTTTCGAGATACTGTTTGGCAATATCCGGCGCAATCTCGGGATGGGCCGGGCGAATGGCTTCGTGCGCGTCTTGCGAGCCGGCCTTGCCGCGGAATTGGCGGCGCTGATGGTACTGCTCGCCAAACTGGACGACGATCTGGTCGCGCGCGGCCTCCAGGCCTTCCGGCGCGATGCGCGGCGAATCGGTGCGCATGTAGGTAATCAGCGCGATTTGTTTGCCGTTGATATCGACGCCTTCGTAGAGCCCCTGCGCGATGCGCATCGCCGCAATCGAATTCATACGGTAGGCCTTGAACGCGGCACGCTGGAAGGTCGAGGTGATGAACGGCGGCGGCGGGTTCTTGGTCACCTCGCTGGTCTCGACATTGGCGACCTGGTGCGTCTGCGCCGCGCGAATGGCATCGACCAGCCGCGTCGCCTCGTCTTCCGACTTGACCCGGCCGGCTTTGAGCATGGCGACAAATTCACTGGCGCCTTTGCGGTACAGCGCGCGCACCAGCCAGTAGGCTTCGGGCACAAAGGCGCGGATTTCGCGCTCGCGCTCGACCACCAGCGCCAGGGCCGGGCTTTGCACGCGCCCGACTGAAAGTTTGTCGGACAAGTGGCGCGAGGCTTCCGGCGACAGCAGGTAGCCGATCAAACGATCGACGATCCGGCGCGCAAACTGGGCGTCGACGCGATGCCGGTCGATCTCACCGGGATGCTGCAAGGCGCGGTCAATCTCGCTCTTGGTAATCGCGTTGAACGTGATGCGCTTGATGTCCTTGACGCTGGGCAGCAGGTTGCTGACATGCCAGGCGATGGCCTCGCCCTCGCGGTCTGGATCGGTGGCGAGGTAGACGGTGTCGACCTTTTGGGCCGCGCTCTTGATTTCGGCAATCGCCTTGGTGCGCCCCTTGATCGTGACGAACTGCATCCGAAACCCGTTTTCAATGTCGACGCCCATGCTGTTGGACGGTATGTCTTTGATATGCCCCAAGGTCGCGCGGATTTCATAATTGCGCCCCACGATTTCGCGAATCGTGCGGATCTTGGCGGGTGACTCAACCACAATGAGATTGCGTGCCACGGTGTTCCTATGTTGCGTTAGTTGTATGCATCGTACAAGGGCATATTATAGGGAGATCCGGCGCGCTTGTCAAAGCACGGATGATTTCTCGACCAAAAAACGCCAGTAGCGCAGGGGCATGTGCTGGCGCTGCAGCCGCGCGTTCTTGCGGCCGGCCACACTGATGTTCTTGAAAAACGAGCGCCAGAGCGCTTGATACTGCAGCTCGGCCGCGCTGACAATCTCGTCGGCCGCTGCCGGATGGGTGCGCAGGCGCGCCACCAGCGTGGCATCCAGCGTCACCTGCCGGTGCTGACTGCCGTCCCAGCGGATGCCGTAATCGCGTTCGAGGTCGTACAGCACCCAGGCCGGTGTGGGAATGCGCCGCGCGAAATGCCACGCCAAGGGCGCGAGAATGTTGTACGCCGGTTGCAGCGGCGCCCAGAGCGTGCCGTCGCGCAGCTCACGAAAGCGCGTCAGCCCCTTGTA
>JAPLST010000464.1:0-20913 GCA_026398485.1 bacterium | reverse complement strand
CGCTGGGCCGCGGCCTGCACCGCATGCACCGCCGCGTGCGCATGATACTTCACCACCGCCGGGCCGCGCGCAAAGGCCAGCCGGCAATATTCGGCCAGCACGCGCACCGCCGCCGGTTCCTCCGCCAGAAAGCAATAGCTGACGACTTGCGCGACGGCGTGCCCGCCGGCCTGCGTCAGGCGTTGCAGGAATGCGTGTGCGCGGGCGGCATCGGCCGGCACCTGCTGCGCATCGCCCAGCAGGCTCGGCTGCCACTGGTCGTCCGCCACCAGTTCGGCGCTTGCGGCGGTCTGCAGCGCCTCATCAATTGCGCACAACAGGCCCTCGTACGTGCCATCATGGACAAACGTCACCACGCCATTGACCGGCTCATTCACAAAATTGTGCATTTCTGGCTCCCCACTGATCCCGCCGGGGCGGGATCAGTGGAAGCAGAGATTGAAAGCGAGGTCGGCGTGGTTTTGCTCAATCTTATTCACCCACGGCGCAAGGCCGTGGGGGTCTCCAGAGATGTAGATTGTACTTGGGGACACGACTAGTTGCCCGTTGCACCCGCGGCGGCCGGCTCCTCGGCGGTTGCGGCCGGCGTCACGCTGACATCTGTAAAATCAACATAGCCATCCGGTTTCGGATCCGCAATACCAAAGCCCAGCGTTGCGCCGGTCACTTGGTTCGTGCGCGTGCCACTGGTCAAGCGCTTGAGGGTGAAGGGAAAGCGCACCGTTTGCCACTGCGGGCTTAATTTTAATGGCCAACTGCGGTCGCCGCCAAATTTGGTTTCGAGGGTGTCCCCCACGACATATCCCTCGCCGGCCTGGCCCAGATTGCAGGTCGCCGTCACATTGCGGCCGCGTACGCGCAGCGTTACCGTATACGGCTGGTCATAGGCAATCGGCATGTGACCATGGTGGACAATATGGCCGCCTTTGCCGCTGTACTGCTCGGCAAATGCAACATGCGCAAACGTCACGCGCGCGGCGCTGCCCTCCGCGGTTTCCGTGCCCGTCGTCATGATGATGGCGGCATTGTCATCGCCCCTGCAATTCGATTCCCACGGCCATGGCGGTTGCAGGTAGGGCCGCAGCACATCCGTGGCGCGCACCTCGATCGGCGTGGCAAACACCGGCACGTTGCGGGTGCCAATATTGCGACTGAGCCGCACAACCCCATCATTGCATCCCAGCCACAAGTCCAGATCGCCATCCGCATCGGCATCCGCCAGGTACGGCCGCGGCATGACGCCCACGGGCGTGCGCGAATTGCCCACCAGCACCGCCTCGGCGTGCGGCTGCGTTACTTCAACCGCCGCGCTGTGCCGGTTGCTCACCTGCTGCTCGTACCACCACAGCCCGCCAGTGCGCTCGCCCACCAGCAGGTCATAGTCGCCATCGCCATCCAAGTCGCCGACGGCCGGGCTCAGATGCTCGCGGCCCATGCCATACGCCAACCATGCGCGCTGCGCCTGCGGAAATTGCGGCGTGGCCTTATTGCCGACATTGCGATACAGGTACACGGCATTGGCCGAGAACGAGCCTTCCCCGATCACCAGTTCCGGCGTGCCGTTCTTGTCCCAATCCACCAGGCGCGGCGCGGCAAAACTGCCGATGCACAACGCCGTCTTGCCTTGCATGATCAAGGGAAACATGCCTTTTGTCTCAAGCGCCTGGCGCGCGCGCACTTTGCCCACATCCAGCGCCGCGTAGCTCGGCACAAACTCCGGCGGCATGAATTCACCCTTGCCACGATTCAACAAAAGCTGCACCACGCCTTCGACCGTGCCCACCAGAATATCATTCTGCCCGTCGCCATTGTAATCCGCCACATCAATGTTCAGGACGCGGCCGAGATAGGTCGGCAGAAAACGACCGCGCTCGAAACGCGGCGGGAACTGCCCGCGCGCCGAGCGTTGCGCAAAAATCCAGACAAAGCCACGACTGTCCCCCACCACCAATTCCGGCACCCCGTCGCCGGTCACATCCGCATAACAAGCCGAGGCGCCAAACGGCACCGCTTCCGTGTGGTCACCTTCAATCATGATGTCATGGGGCGTCGCATGCACGGTAATGACGCCGTTGCTATTGACGCCATCCCACAGATTGTCCACCACACGCGTTGCGCGGAAATCGCCGTTCTGCACCGCGGCGGCCGCCGCCGCGGACATGGCGATCAGACTCAAGCTGATCAGCGCACACGTGCCGCTGCGCATACCAGCACGCGCGTGCCCGCTGGTTTTTTTCACAAACATGGTGGCGTTGGTCATGGTTCGCACAGTGATGCGCGCTGGCATGCGCGGGTGGTCGGTACCCGGGTCAGCGGCTCGTCGCCCGGCTGGTTGAACCACTGATCGAGCCAGTGGTTCAGTTCCTGGCGCGGGGCGCGGCGCGGAAAATCCGCCGGCGCAATTTCGCACACGATCACAATCGGCCGTTTGGGGCACCAAAAAATGCCGTTGCGCAGCAAGATCCACGCGCCGGTTCGCAGCGTTTTGACCAGCTTCGGTTTGCTGCCGGCCGCGCATGAAAACGAGCTGCCCCAGAACCCGCGAATGCGCACCAGCAGCACCGGCACTTCCGGATATTGTTTCAGAATCAATTGCGTGCCCGACGCATTGCCAACCACTTCGTGCGGCCCGCGATACAAGCGGCCGGACGGGTACAGCAGCACATTGTCGCCGGCGTGCAGCGCGGCAACCGCCTCGCCCATGCGCTGTTTCAACTGGCGCACACTCTCGGCCGTGCGCGTCACTTCCAAATCCGGAATCGGCAAGGTACTGCCCGCCCACAATATGCCGCGGGTGATCAGGATGTCATAAAATTCTTGCAGCACCAGCGCGCGCAAATGCAACTGCTGCCACGTCTCCGCCACCAACACCAGCGGATCAATTTCCGCCGGATGATTCGCCAGCACCAGCATGCCGCGCGTCAGCGGCAGCGCGGCAAAACCGTGCAGTTCAATCCGGTAGCGCCGGCGCACAATCCGGCGCAGGCACCACGTCACCAGCGCGCCCAGATAGCGTTTCATGCGCGGCATGCGGGCTTCACCGCCGGCGCGCACTTGCCGGCGACAGGTCAATCATCACCGCGATAATCAAGCCGAGAATCTGCGGCAGTGCCCATTGCCCGCCACACCAGTTATGCACGGCGGCATACCAAAACAGCGTCGTTGGCATAAAAATAAAACCGAGCACCGGCCAGAACGCACTGTTGAACATGCCGCGAAACCAGCCCGTGAACAACCACAGCACCAGGATGAAAAAGCGCGGCGCCAGCAGGACAATCACCACCATAAAGCACGGCATACTGCAGTTCCTTGAAATGGTTAATTACCAGCAAAGTATACCACACTGGCCGGATTTTCTCAAGTGCTCCGCACCGCCCAGATCCGGCGGTGTGTTTGTGTTTTGCTCCCCACCACGTTTGCTTCGGTGGAAGCAGCGTTTGAGAAAGGGGCGCCGGCGCGTTTTTTTTACTCAATCTCATTCACCCACGGCGCAAGGCCGTGGGGGTCTGGCAGAAAAGATAATACTTTTTATTAATTTGTTCGCCGCGAACAAATTACTGGTCATTCCTTGCTGCTCGGAGCTGGCTTGGCTAGTCCCGCCAGCGGCGCGGATCCCGTCAAAGGCGGGATTCGATATTTGCATTCCCTGAGCCCCAAGCCCTGAATTTAGTATAATCTTCGTCATGACAACATCCCCTTGTGAATTGCAGTCGCCCTACGCAACTGCGTCGCCACACTGGCTGCGCGGCGCATTGCACCTGCACTCCACCGCCTCGGACGGCGTACAATCGCCGTACGAGACCCTGTGCGACTACGAACGCCGCGGCTTCGACTTCGCCGTGCTGACCGATCACAATCTCGTCCCGCCCGGCAATTTTGGCGCCGCGTGTCAGCGCATGTTGTGCCTGCCCGGCTGCGAATACCGCGCCCGGCCGAATGAGCCGGAGCTCGGTCTCAGTGGCGTGCGCTGCATTCCGCCGCTAAACGTGTCCGACGAGGTGGCCATGGCGGCCGTGCGTGCGCTGGACGCCTTTGTCGTCTACAATCATCCCAATTGGTTCTTCGACCATTGGCCCGTTCAGCGCATGCTGGCCTTGCGCACCGCCGATGCGCTGGAAGTCTACAATGCGATCATTGAATGGCTGCCCGGCTGCGCGGAGGCCGCCAACAAATGGGATATCCTGTTGTCCTGCGGCTATCGCATCTGGGGCGTCGCCACGGATGACGCGCACAAGCCGGAGCACCGCGGGCGTGCCTGGGTCATGGTCAATGCCGCGCCGAACGAGCAGGCCATCCTCGCCGCGCTCAAAGCCGGCCGGTTCTATGCGTCAACCGGTGTGCAGATTGACGTGCTGGCCATGCGTGAGGGTGTGCTGTCTGTGCAAGCCGACAATGCGCAGCTCATTCGCTTCATCGCCGAACGCGGGCAGGTGCGCGCCGAAACGCAAGGCACGCACGCCCAGTACGCCGTGCGCGCCGACGACGTGTATGTGCGCATCGAGCTCTTCGGCGCGGGCGCAAGCAAGGCCTGGACCAATCCGGTCTTTGTCGAATCCGTCGCCAGCCGCGCATTGGTCGAAAAATTCCGCTCGTGGTTTCCCCTGGAAAAATGATGCAGGTAGTCGAGCAGGCCGGGCATGTCGTGGATGACACCGCCTACGTTGTGGCGCTTGAGCAGCACGAACCGCATGCATGGCGCCAGTTCTTGCGTGAGTATCGCCGGCATTGTGCCAGAATCGCCGCGCAGTACGGTCTCGCGCATGAACACGACGATCTTTTTTCGGAATTTCTCCTGAAAATGCTGGGGCACCCGCCCGAACACGCCGGCGCACTGCGCCAGTATCGCCCGGGCGTCGCCTTGCTGCCGTTTCTCACCGCCGTCATGCATCATGTGGCGCTGGATCGCCTGCGGCGCATAAAGGCGCGCATTGCCACGGCGGATGTCGCCACGCCACTGGAGTGCTGCAATGGTTTTGCATGTCCGCAGAGCGGCGCAGAGCCGGTGCCCACCAGCGCCGAGTTCGACGTGCTCGATGCCGTCGAACATTTGCCGGAGGATGAACGCCGGCTGGTTGAATTGCACTATCACCATGGTTTCACCGTACGCGAACTTGCTGAGATCGTCGGCATCAGCAAAACGAACGTTGCGCTGCACTTGCAGCACATTCACGCAACCCTGCGCCGCACCATGATCGAGCGCGGCTGGACAAAATCGGCCACGGACGCGTAATACTATATGAAGATGCATTGCAAAAACCATGACATGGAGCGTTTGTTGCGCGACGCCTATGCGCGCCGGCGCGCCCAGCCGCCCGCAGTGCCCGCCGCACCGCCGCGCGACGAGTATTACCTGATCGGCCGCGTGCTGGAAGGCAGCGCGACGGAGGCTGAGCGCGCCGCGCTTGCGCAACGTGCCGCCGACGACCCGGACATCGCCGCCATTCTGCGGCATGCTGCCGCCTTGCGCCCGCCGCCACCGCACCGCGTGCGCATATGGCAAAACGCGGCATGGTTGCTGCGCTGCGCCGCATGCCTGCTGTTGGCCGTGTCGCTGTATTTTGTCACGGCCCATTTCACCGCGCGGCGCACGCCGCACGGTGCACCGCCGGCGCCCTATCCCGCGCCCAACGCCGGTGCAATTCCGCTGCTCGAATTGCGCGGCGCGCCCACCAATGCCGCGCCCGAGACCAACCGCCTGTCCCACGCCACGCCCAGCGCGGATGCGCCCATTGTCGTGCAGACCCGCAGCATGGATCTCAGCAACAGTGTGTTGCGCGACCTCGTCCTGTACGACGCATCCCACGCCGTCGTGGTCGGCATTGACGACTACGATCCCACCCGTACCGGCTTTGCCCCGCTGCATTGCGCCGCGGCAGATGCCAAATTGCTGGCCGCCAAACTTGATGAATTTCGCATGAGCGGCACGACCCTCCTGCTCAACAGCAATGCCACCCGGCAGGCAATTTTCACCGCGCTCCAGCGTGCCATTACCAAGGCGGGCCGCAATGGCGCCGTCCTGCTCTATTTCGCCGGGCATGGCTACCGCCACGCCGACGGCGAACGCGAAGCCGGCTTTCTGATTCCGTGGGATGGCTCGCTCCAGCGCGCCGACTTGTTTGCGCGCAACATTCAACTCACTGAAATCAAACGCCTGGCGCGGCAACACGGCGTCAAACATTTTTACATTGTCCTGGATGCCTGCTACAGCGGCTTGATCTGCTTTCGTGGCGCCGTGGATTTTGGCATGCAAGCCCCCGACTTTTTCTACCTGAAAGAACTCTCACTCAAGCCCGTCATTCAAGTCCTCGCTGCCGCCGGGCGCGACACGCCGACGGTCGACGGCCTGTTCACCAAGGCCTTTGTCGCCGCACTCGACCGCGGCAAGTCACGCGGCTTCATCACCGCCCGCGAGATTGATCGCTATGTCAGCAAACAGGTGACGCAGCAGGCACGCCGCACCTATGCCTTTGAGCAAACGCCCGTGGCCGGCAAGCTCGAACCCAGTGTCGGCGAGTATGTCTTCGTCAGCAAAACCCAGGCGCCGGTAACCTATGCCGAACCCGGCCTGGCCTGTGTCGCGTCCTATCGCCTGCCGGTCGCGTCGAATATGAAAATCACCTGCGCCGACATTAACGACGATGGCAAACCTGAATTTGTCGGGGTGAATTCAAATACCGTGACCGTCTTTGATCGCGCCGGCGCCACCATTGCCACGCGCCGCTTTGACGCGCCCATCGCGCTGTCGATGGTCAAGGACACCGACGGCGACGGCTTCGCGGAAATCAGCGTCAGCTACAAAGACGCCACCAATATTTATGCCGCCGTGCTCGATCCGTGGTTGCACGACCTGCGGCAGTTCACCCGACCCGGCAGCCTTAAAGGCAATTTCAGCGAACTTGCCCTGTTTGATGTGCGCGACATCAACGGCGATTTCGCGCGCGAGGCGATCTGCTTTGTCCATACAGGCTATGCCGGCACGCCGCGCGGCGTGAGCGTCTTCGATTATGATTCCGGCCGCTTACTCTGGCATCGCGAGACGGTCGCCAGCGCACCGCCGTTGGAGACGGTCATGTTTGACAATGACCGCGGCTCGCCTGATCTCCTCATGCTGCTCGGCTCGCAGGCGGTCAATAACCTGACCAAAGGGCCCGACGGCCTGGATGACATGCATTCGTACGTATGGCTGCTGGACGCGCAGGGCCGGCCGCGCTGGCGCAAAACCTGTGGCGGCCCGTACACCAGCGCCTATACCAGTTTTGTCGATCTCGACCGCAATGGCGTCAATGAAGTCCTGATTTACCTGCGCACCAATTATGAATACGTTGAACACGACGTCGGCACGCTCATGCTCCTGGATCAGAGCGGCCACCGCTTGCGCACATACCCCAGCAAGTATGCCGTGCAAAGCATTTGCATTTCGCCCAACTACACCGAGCACGCGCTGGACATGTTGGTGGCCTTCCGCAACGGCACGCTGGTGCAGCTCGACCCGGAACTGCGCCAAAAGCGCGTGCTAAACTTTCCCTGCCCGCCCGGCCGCAGTCCCACGCCCACGATCAAAGGCATGCTGAGCACGCGCTACGGCGATTTTATCGTGCTGCTGTATTATGAGGAAGACCGCCTGGTGAAGCACCCCAGCGGCGATACCAATAGAAATCTGACGGACATCTGGAATGCCCAGCTGCAACTGCTCGACCGGCAGACGCTCGCACCGCGCCACACGGTCGCACTCGAGACCGCCAATCCCGCCCGCTTCCACAACGCCAACTATCCAATCCAAGTGCGCATTGCCGACGTTGACATTGACGGCGAAGACGAGCTGGTCGTCGCGCGCGAAGACCGCATTGACCTCTACAAGCTGCGCCTGCCCGACGCAGCCGAGTAACGACAGCACTATTCTTTGCCACGAAGGGCAGATCTACACCAATTGAGTAGCTGCGCAGTTGGGTACATGCGTGGATGAGTGCCGCACATTGTGTGAGTCCAAACAGGGGTGTAGGTTAGCGCAGGTTATCTTTTCTGCCTCTCGAATCTACAGTTCCCCTTTCGTAAAAAAAGCTGCCCGTACCTCCGACGCGACACGTGTGATTACGACGAAATCACCCTGACCCCTTCAAACGTTGCATGTTCAACGCCAGATTATCTGGCGTGTTCAATATATATACGCGCCACTCGGTGCTTTTGTCCCACAACCTGCAGCGGTGGCGGCACAACACGGCAATCGCTATAATATCCGTGATCATGATGACCGACGTTTTATTCCTGCTGCACACGGCCACGGAAGGGCCCGGCACCATTGCTCCGTTTGTCGCGGCACGGGGCGCGCGGGCCCATTATGCCTGCTTGTACGCTGGGGCCGGCCTGCCGGCTGATCCGCGCCACTATGACCTGATTGTCGCCATGGGCGGCCCGATGAATGTCGACGAGGAAGAGCACTATCCGTTCTTGCGCGAGGAAACCGCCTTTCTGCGCACCGCCATCGCGGCAAAGGTGCCTGTGCTGGGCGTCTGCCTCGGCGCGCAACTGATCGCCAAGGCCTGCGGCGCGCGCGTCGCCAAGGCACCGCGGCCGGAGATTGGCTGGTACCCGATCACGCTCTGCAACGCGGCCGCCAACGATCCGGCCTTCGCCGGCCTTCCGGCCGAATGCACGGTGCTGCACTGGCATGAAGACATGGCGTTACTGCCGGAGGGCGCCGTGCTGCTGGCCTCGTCGGCGGACTGCCCGCACCAGGCGTTTCGCGTCGGCTCCGCACTGGCACTCCAGTTTCACGTCGAAATCACGCTGGCCATGCTGGCCGCCTGGACGGCCGACAAGCCGGCATTGCAACATATCGCCGCCGATCATACCCGGCACGCGCCGGCGCTCGATTCATATGCCACACGCTTATACGCCAATCTGTGGCAATCATTTCACACCCACTGACAACCACCATGGCTACTCGCACCAGTCCCGCACGTCCCGCGCCCAACACCGTCAAGCCGGTCGTCTACTTTGCCGATGCCGCCGTGACGCGGATGGAATCGTCATTGACGCTGCCCGCCAAGTTCAAACGGCTGCTTGAGAAATTCGACCTGCCCGCGCGGGTCAAAGACAAACGCGTCGGCATCAAAATGCATTTCGGCGGCGATATTGGCTACACCACGATTTCACCGGTCTTCATCCGCATCTTGGTCCAGGCGCTCAAGGACGCCGGCGCGCGCCATATCAAGGCGATGGACAACAATCCGGCCGACGGCATTGCGCGCGGCTACACGCGTGAAGTGCTCGGCTGCGATGTCGTCTCGACCTTCGGCGCCAGTCAGAAATATCTGTATCACGAACCAATCGGCTTCAAGACGCTGGACGAGGCCTTGCTGAGCGGTGAAGCGGTTGACTGCGATTATTTCATCGATTTCTCGCACATCAAGGGCCATGGCGACTGCGGCTTCGGTGGTGCCCTGAAAAACATCGCCATGGGCGTCACACCGCCGGAGACGCGCGGGAAACTGCACCGCCTCGAGGGCGGGATCGCCTATGACCCGAAGAAATGCACGTTCTGCAAGAAATGCCTGCCCGCCTGCCCGAACGGCGCCATCAATGCGGATGAGAAAGCCAAACGTGTCTCGTTTTTCTTCCATCACTGCACTTATTGCCAGCATTGCATCTTGATCTGCCCGACCCACGCCTTGAAATTGACGAATCGGCGTTTCGAGGATTTTGCCGAGGGCATGGCGCGCATCACCGCGCTGTTCCTCAAGAAATTCAAGCCGGAAAACCTGCTGTTCATCAATGTGCTGCTGAACATCACCATGTTCTGCGACTGCTCGGGCCTGAGTACGCCGGCGTTGGTGCCCGACCTCGGCATTGTCGCGTCCACCGACCTCATTGCCGCGGACACTGCGGCGCTCGACCTGATCAAACCCGAGCAACTTCTGCCGAACGGCCTGCCCAAGGGCCGCGAATTATGCGCCGGCACACATTTGTTCGAGCAAATCCACGGCAAAGATCCGTACGTCATGCTGCAATTGTTAGAACGCCTGGGTGGCGGCCGCAGCGACTACACGCTGACGGAAATCAAATAGGTGCCAGGCGGTGAATTGGTACTTTGCACGGGTGCGAATGTTTCCAATAAGTTGTTCTTGATGAATATGCTGCAAAGTGGTGGTTTAATTGCTCTTGCGTTTGTGCAAAGTACCAATTCACCGCCTGGCACTGGATTTATAGCTTCTTGCCGCATTCCTGGCAGAATTTCGCATCTGCGGTGTTGAGCTTTTCGCACGCGCGACATTTGATCATTATTAAAGGCTGCGGCGCGGCGCCATGTGCCACGTCGGCTTCGTCAAGCGCGTCTTGTACCATGCCACCGGCCATGCGGCTGTAGGGCTCCAAGTCTTCGCGCGCTTGTTCTGGATCCAAAAGAACACCACTGCCCGCCAAGCCACGCGCGGCAACCCGCCGCATCATTTGCCCCACCGCCACCAGTGCCATGCCGCTGAACACACGCCACATTTTTGAATATCCATTGTCGAGAACTACAGTCCGGTTGACATGCTGTGTGATTTCAGCGTAGATTGCAGAAAATATGAAAAGGCCGCCGATAATCATCAATGCCATGCCGAGATAGTAGACGGTTTTGCGCAAATCTGAAATTTCTGGTGCCATAAAGTCTCCCAGGTGAATGATCAGCCGCAGCCTTGCCGCCGCAGCCGCGCCAGGCATGCGACCACACCGGCCAGCAAGGCCACGCAGCTCTCCGGCACGTCATTGATGTACACCGTCACGGCATGGCTCCACGTTGCGCCACTCGCATCGGTGCAGATCAGCAGGCACGGCAGCGTTGCGTCGGCCGGCGCATTACTCGCAATCATGCACACGAACGGCGGTGTGTTCGCGGCATTGGCTTGGGATGGCACGCTGCCAAACGCGGCGCTGTTCGAGACCACGGTCAACAGCGGCGACTGCGAAAGCAAGCTGGCCGTCAGGTTGGTGATGGGGCAATCCAGGTTGTTGAACAGTGTGGCAGCAAGCGTTACCAATTCGCCCGCTTCCGCGTTGCCATCGGCATCCCCGCCCGGCAGCGGGTCATCCACGGCGGTTGCAACCAGCACCAGCGCACTGTCGCGCAACGCGCCGATGCGCAGTTCATCCACATGCCAGCCTTCGTCCACAATCGAGCTGTCGCTGGTGAAGCGGAAGCGGATACTGAGCGTGCCCGGCACATAGTCCTTGAGCGAGATTACCGGCGCGCGCGGCCCCACCGCACCAGAATCGCGCGGCCGCAACAACACCCACGTCGCGCCATTGTTCGTGCTGACCTCGAGATAACAATAATCATAGTCACTTTCTGTGGCAATGAATTCGGCGAACTCAAGTTGGGCACTGGTGTCATTGATTGTGATCGGCACGGTTTGCAGGATTGACAGCTGATTGTTGCCGTACAGCCCGCTGCTGTCATTGCCGCAATACCAACTGTACGCGCCACCGAGCGGGCGGCGGGTCGAGCGATGCCAGTTGACCGCACTGGCCCACGTGCCGGTCGCGGCGCTTTCGGCCGTGTCGGCCCACTGGCCGGAAAAACACTTGGTGCTGAAGGAAAAATGCGCGCCCAGGTTGTCATTCGTGCGCATGTAACCAAATTGATCGCGGGCAACAAGGTCAAACGTATAACGGGTTGCCATGGCCAGGCCGGTGACCGCAACGGCATGCTGTTGGGCGATGCTTGCGCCAATGCGCCGCGTGCCCGGCTGCAGCAGGATCGCGCCATCGGCGGGCTCGTCCGTATCCCAGAACAGCGTTGCCGCGCGATCCGTCACGTCGCGGGCACCAACATTGCTGATCTGCGGCGCGACCGTATCAACCACCGCCATGGTGGCATTGGTCGCAACTGCGCCCGCCTGCGTATGCACATCGATATAGCAACCGGTTATGACCACGCCCTGCATGCCTTCGAGCCGGCCATTGCCGGGCGTGGCGCCGGTGTCATAGACGACCGCCAGTGCTTGGGTGAACACCTGCGGGCGTTGCGCGTCGCGCACCAGCGCCAGCGTTTCGCTGTCGCCGGCCGACGTCGTCAGCAGCACGACTTGTGTACTGGCATTGGTCAGATCAAAATCGGTGACGGTGACGCGCAGGGTCATCGCCGTCGTAATCACCGCCGGCTCGAGCAGCAGCGAGCCGGTCGCCGTGCGGTACTGAGCCACTTCGAGGGTCGGATCGCCAAAGAAATTGTATTGCTCGAAATAGCGCCGGGTGTCGCCCGCCGCACCCCAGTATTGCAAATAGTATTGTTTGGCTTGCCAAGTGGTCAGGCCAAACTGGTGCAGTGCGTCGTCGAAGTAGGCCACAAACAACTCTTTTTGGAGAATGTCATCTTCATCCCAATAACTCGTCACGCTTGAGGCCCACATCACTACCGCGGCTTTGTTCGCGCCGCGCTGCCATGTTTCGGCAAAGCACTCGTTCTGCTCCAGATCACCGGTCAGGCAGGAAAAACTGCAGACGACCGGGTACATGCCAATGTTGTTGAGCGCATTGACATTGGCCTGCGAAAAGGCCGGGCCGTCCGCCCAGGACAATTCACTGCCGTGCCCGGAATAAATGCCGAACAGCCGTCCGCTGTTAAACGCCGCCGTGGTTTGTGCCGCAGTCGCGCTGTAGGTGTGGCAATACAATTTGTCGCAGGTGAAATCATTCGACAGCATGTAGGTGTTGATCGTCCAATTGTGCGTGCCCTCGGTGATGGCGTAATTATCCACGCTGGCCATGAAGACGGCCTTTTTCATCCAGTCGCCAGGCGGGGCGGTCGCATAATACATGCTTTTGTCGAGGATCGCCGCCAGCTGCGCGGTGGTCTGCGCGGAGAAGCGCCCGACCGGGAATTCCGGTGCCCAATCGCTCGCGCCATCCATGCAGCCATAGTACAAATCGGTCGGCGGATTGTCGGTACCCACGCCGGTGTAGACCGGAATCTGCGCGGTGTCGCCCACCAGCAGGACGGCATCCGGCCGCGTGGCAAGGTTGTCGTACTGGGCCTGAATGAAGTTCTTGATGGCCGTCGTCGTGGCGCCGCCGATGCCCGTCGTGTTGGTCAGCACCACCGTCCAGCCCAAACTGGTTTTGTGCGTGGCATAGGCCTGCATCTGCGCCCACAGCGTGTCGTGGGCAACAATCAGCAAACGGCCGCCGCTCGTGGCTGTGGTCGCCGCTGTGTGATTCAGCGCCAGCCCGGCCAGCAGCGCGTCTTCGCGCGCCGACACCGCCGCTTTGCTGGTGCTGCCACCATCGAAATTCACCGTCACCTGCAACCTTGGGTACACGCGCAACGCATGCCGCGCCGCGTTGTACTGCACCGGGCTGATCTCCAGCAGCACCAAGCGTTGTCCCGCCAGCATGCCCGCCTCGGTCACGCGCGCAAGGGCGGCTGGCACAAAGGTATCAGCCGCATAGGCGGCCGTATCCAGCGCGAACTGCGCGCGCTTCGCTCCCGCAATTTTCACCAGCGGCGCCTGGCGCGGCATAACGGCATGCTCCATCTGCACCTCCTTGAGTGCCAATTCGAGTGGTTCACCGTTGACGTCCACCCGCATGGTTGCACCCCGCGGCGCGACAAGGATGCGGCGCACGACCGGCAGTTGCGGCATGCCGATCGCGGCGCTGATACCTGCGTCCGCCACCATTATTTCAGTGAAATGTTGCCCGCGCCACGCCACGTCCGCCACCTGCATCGCCGGCATGGCGCAGACGATGGTCGCGGCGGTCGGCGTGCATTGTTCAGCCCGCACCGTGACCGGCGCCGGAGCCGCATCCGCTGCGGGCGCAAGTGTCCAGCGCTGCTGGTCAAAGCGCACCGTTCGCTGCACGCCTTGTGAAAACTCAACTGCGGCGTACAGTCTGGCGTGCAGCAGCAGCGCACTGACACAAAGCACCACAAATCCAGTGACATTTTTCATTGAATACTCTTGAGCGTGTTATCAGCTTTATCAATACGATTATACCAAATCTGCATGCAAAGAATGTGGGAGCCGCCTCCGTGCGGAGAATGCAGCATCTGCGGCAGATTCACGTGGGGTCTGGCAAAAAACGAATGATGAATGTCCAGCACGCAGCATGTAACACTTGCTATGCTTTTTGTTCTGCATTCATCACTCATCACTCATCATTAGTGCAGCACGCCTATTGACCACGAGAACGCTTTATCCTATACTATGCAGGCGCGGCAGGCAAATCTGCGCTGCCGACCATCGTCACTACTTGGAGTTTGGCATGTCTTTCTTTTCAGCCACATTGCTGATGTTCCTGGTCTTCGATCCGGCGGGCAACCTGATTCCCTGTATTGCCTTGCTGAAGGCGGTGCCGCAACAGCGGCGCACCCGCATCATTGCGCGCGAAATGTTGATTGCCTTGCTGATTCTGGTCATCTGCATGTTCGGCGGGCGCATGCTGTTGCAGGCACTGCAACTCGACCAGCCGGCACTCGGCATCGCCGGCGGGATTGTCTTGTTCCTGATTGCGCTGCGCATGATCTTTCCGTCGCGGCACGGCGTCTTTGGCGAAATGAATGGCGGCGAACCGTTCATTGTCCCGCTGGCCACGCCGTTGCTGGCCGGCCCGTCGGCCGTCGCCACAATCATCCTGATGATGACCCGCGCGCCGGACCGCTGGCCGGTCTGGCTCGGTGCGGTATGCACCGCGTGGGCTGTATCCACCGTTATTTTATTGTGTTCCGCGCCAATCAGCCGTTTGATCGGTTCGCGCCTGCTGGCGGCCCTCGAACGCTTGATGGGCATGCTCTTGACCATCATGGCCGCGCAAATGTTTCTCAATGGCGTGCGCGAATTCATGCGCCACACCGGCACATGACCGCCATGAAGCCCACCTGCGAGCAGTTGTGCAGCCTGTGCCCGGCGGTCGAACCGGCCTTTGTGGCCGCGCATCTGGCCTGCATGGAGCCGGATTATTTTGCCTGCTTCAGCACGCCACAGATTGCCGCGCACGTGTCTGCCTTGGCCTCTTTGGCGCCCGGCACCCCCGTCACACTGCTGGTCGAAGCGCGCCGGGACGACACGCTGGAATGCACCATTCTGGCCTTTGATTATCCCTATGAATTCTCGTTGATCACCGGCATTCTGGCCGGCGTCGGTTTCAGCATTCGCGCCGGCGATGTGTTCACCTCGCGGGCGAACGAAGCGGCCCCCCAGACGCGCCGGCGCATTGTGGATCGTTTCATCGGCACCCGCGCCGACGCGCGCAATCCGCGCGAATGGCAGGCTGGCCTGCAGGCCACCTTGCGCGCGGTGATCGGTATTCTCGAACACGGCGACGCCGAGGCGCTCAGCCAGGCGCGTGCCCATGTCAATGAGCTGGTAGCGCGCTGGCTGGCGCGCGCCAAAGTGGACGCGCGCGCCGCGCTGTTCCCCGTGCGCATTACGATTGACAATGCCCTTTCCGGCGTGACGCGCTTGTGCGTTGTCGCCCAAGACACGCCCGCATTTTTGTATACCTTGACCAATGCATTGGCGCTGCAATCCGTGCGCATCGAGCGCGTCGTGATCCGCACGACTGATGGCCGGATCGAAGACCAGATTGATGTCACCGATGCGCGCGGCGGGAAAATCAGCGATGACGAGGCGTTGAACCAAATCAAACTTTCCGTGCTGCTGACCAAGCAGTTCACCTATTTCTTGACGCAAGCGCCCGACCCGTACGCCGCGCTGGCGCGCTTCGAGCAGCTGGTCGGCGCGGTCTTGCGCGCGCCCAGTCGCGGCCAATGGCTTGACGTGTTGTCCAATCCGCACGCCTTGCAGGATTTGGCGCGCTTGCTGGGCGCCAGTGATTTTCTCTGGGAGGATTTTGTGCGGCAACAGTATGAAACACTGCTGCCCATGCTCGCGCCGCAGGTCGAAGGCCGGCGCTTCAGCAAGCCGCTTGACACACTCGCTCGCGACCTGCAGGAATCCCTGGCGCGCGCCACCAGCCTGACTGAGCAGCGCGAGCTCCTCAACACGTTCAAGGATCGCGAGATTTTCCTGACCGACCTTGACCAGATCCTGGATGCCGACCACGATTTCCGTCCGTTTGCCGAACGCTTGACGGGCTTGGCGGAGCTGGTCGTGCGCGCGGCCTGCGCCATGGCCCATGCACACCTGGTCGCCAAATATGGCGTGCCGCGCACGGCGGCGGGCGCGCCGGCACAGTATGCCATCTTTGGCTTGGGCAAGTTTGGCGGCGCGGCCCTGGGTTACGCCTCTGACATCGAACTGCTTTTTGTCTACAGCGACAATGGCGAAACCGACGGGGCGGTGCGCACCAGCAATGCCGATTTTTTCCATCGCCTGGCACAGGAAGCCACGCTCAGTATCCGCGCCAAACGCGAAGGCATTTTCCATGTCGATCTGCGCTTGCGGCCGTATGGCAATGCCAGCCCGCTGGCCTCCAGCCTTGAGAATTTCTGCAACTATTACGGGCCGGGCGGGCCGGCGCTGGCATACGAGCGCCTGGCCTTGGTGCGCCTGCGCCCGATCACGGGCGATGCCGCCTTGGGTGCGCGGGTCGCACGCGTCCGCGATGAATTTGTCTATCAGGCGGCGGCGATCAATCCCGCCGAGGTGCTGGCCCTGCGCCGCAAACAATGCGCGGAACTCGCCCGCGGCACGCAGCCCAATGTCAAGTTCAGTTCCGGCGGCTTGGTTGACGTCGAGTATGACGTGCAGATGTTGCAAGTGCTGCATGGGCACACCACGCCGGCCGTGCGCACGCCGCGCATTCATGCCGCACTCGAAGCGCTGGCCCAGGCCGGCATTCTGAACCCGGACGAATCCACCCGCTTGCTGACGGCCTATGATTTCCTGCGCCGCCTGATCAATGCCATGCGCATGCTGCGCGGCTCCGCCAAGGATTTGCTGCTGCCCGCGCCGGCGGCCGATGAATACGCGCACCTTGCGCGCCGCATGGGTTATGCCGAGACCGAGGCGCTGTCGGCCGCGCAACGGCTGCACCTTGATTTTGAAACGCACACGGCCGTCGTGCGCGCCTTTGTCGAACATCATTTCGGCCGCGCAGCACTGGCCCGGCCGCACAGCGGCACGGTCGCCGACCTGATCCTGTCCGAGGCCGTGCCGCCCGACGCGCAGGCCGTCATCTTGCACCAGGCCGGCTTTCAGGACGCCGCGCGCGCCTATCGCAATCTGCGCGCCGTGGCTGGCACCGGCACGCAGCGCGAACAGTTCGCGCGCCTCGCCATTCTGGCCTGTGATATGCTGCGCACCCTTCCCGATGCCGATATGGCGCTCAACAATTGGGAACATTTCGTCGCCGCAGTGCCGGATCGCGCCGCGCATTTTTCACAATTATTATCGCAACCGGCGCGCCTTGAAATCTTGCTCGCCATTTTTGCCGGCAGTCAGTTCTTGGCCGATACCTTGATGCACATGCCCGAACTGTTTGACTGGGTGACGACGCCCGAGGTGGTGCGCACGCCGCGCCGGCGCGCCGAGCTCGACGCCGAGTTGCACGAGGCCATGGCCCACGCGGCAACGCCGGATGCCTGGCGCGCCTGCCTGCGGCGCATACGCCGGCGTGAATTGTTGCGGATCGGCACGCGCGACCTCTGGCTGCATGTCCCGCTGGAAGACACGACCCACGAACTGTCCCTGGTCGCCGAGGCGCTGACCGGCGCAGCACTGGTATATCGCTGGCGCCTAACCGACACGGTGGTGCCGGCCGGGCAGATTGACGAGCCGGCGCGGCATCTGTGCCTGCTGGCCTTCGGCAAACTCGGCGGCGATGAATTGAATTACAGCTCCGACATAGACCTGCTCGGCCTGTGCGACGATTGTGCCTTCACGGTTCAGACACGTGCCGGCGAAGAATGGTCGCACAAGCAACTATACCAGCGCGTGCTGGACGGCGTGCGCCAGGATCTTTCGGACATGACGCCCGATGGTTTTGCCTATCGCGTCGATTTCCGCCTGCGGCCGCACGGCAGCGCCGGCGAATGGGCGCCCAGTGTCAGCGCGGCCATTGACTATTATCGCACGACGGCGCGCCTGTGGGAATTGCAGGCCACGTTGAAATTGCGCCCGATCGCGGGTGCCCTGCCCATTGGCGAGTATTTTCTGGGCATGCTGCGGCAGTGCCTGGTGGCCGCGCACGATCCCGGACAGGTGCGCGCCGGCATTGCGCACCTGCGCGCACTGGCCGTGCAAAAGTCAACCGCGGGTTTGCGCGCCGGCGTGGATGTCAAAAATGGCATCGGCGGTATTCGCGACATCGAATTTTGCGTGCAAGGCTTGCAGCTCATGCATGCCGGCCACACGCCCCAGGTGCTGCATCACACCACCTTGTCCGCCCTGCGTCTGTTGCAGGAGCAGGGAGTGCTTGACGCTGCCGTCGCGCACCAGTTGGCCGAGGATTACCGCTGGTTGCGCCGGGTCGAGCATTTTCTGCAGATTCTCGAGGATCAGCAAATTCACGCCGTGCCGCTTGACGGCCCGGCGGTGGCGGCGCTGGCGCAGCGCGTCTGCAGCGACGCGACCAGCGCCACCCAATTTCTGCAACAGCTCGACGCGACCATGGCGCGCGTCAAGCATGATACTCAAGCCGGCTTGGCGCCTGAACATCAGATATGAAGACGCTGGTGTCTTAGCTATCCGAGTATTGAAGCCGGGTGAGCGCATGCGCACGGAGGAGTCAGTTGAAGGTCGCGATTTAGCGCGGGTTGTGTTATGCTGCACACGCTGAAGCTTGTACGCCAACTGTGCCAGCTGCGGTGCTTGCGTGTACTTATCTTCCACTCATGTACTCTTCCCACCGTTGCGTGTGTTCCTTATCGCGGAATTTAAGAGCATGACGGCGTGCTAGGTTTTGACATAACTCGCTGTTTGTGGTATCATGTGACCATGACCCGAGAAGAAGAAATTCTTAACGAGATATGCGCGCGACTGCGGTCGTGCGCGGATGAGCTGCGCGGCTATAGAGTATTTTTGTTTGGATCGCGCGCGGCAAACAGGGCGCAATCGCGATCTGATTTTGACATCGGCATTGCCGGACCGCTCGCATTGCCACTCAAAACATTCTACAAACTTGAAGACGCGTTGGATGACATTCCTACGCTGTATGAAATTGAATTGGTTGATATGAACCGCGTCAGTCTCGCATTTCGTACCGAGGCAATGAAAACCATGAAGATTCTGTATGAATAGCATGCACCTTATGGATGACTATGACCGCGCACTTGCGCGGCTGGCTGAAGCACTGCGCGTAGCCACGGATGACGATGTGTATCGCGCGGGTTGCATTCAGTACTTTGAGTTTTGTTTCGAGTTGGCATGGAAGACCATCAAGACCTTTGCGGAACAAGCTGGCGTGCTGGAGTGTACCTCCCCAAAAGCATCTATTAAACACGCCTTCTCTGCCGGATGGATTGATGACGAAGATACATGGCTCGCCATGCTTGCCGCGCGTAACCGCATGACGCATACCTATGATATGTTTGGCGCATTTGATGTCTATGATTCCCTGCCGCGCTTTCTTTCAGAAATGCAGCACTTGCACGGCACACTGACGGCAGCACAAACAGCCTGACATGGTCTGGGTGCGCTCAGCGCGGCGCCGGCGCCACGCGTGGCTGCGTCCGCGCCCGCACCGGCAGCAGCGTCCGCAAGCGCCATTTGATTTTCAGCAATTCCAAGAAGATCAGCAACGACGTGCGCGCATTGTAGGTCAGGCGTGATTCCGGATCGTGCGTCCAGGTGACGCCGACCTCTTTGATGTGCAGCCCGGCGCGGCTGGCACGCATCATCAATTCAATGTCGAATATCGCCGAGGGCGATTGCAGCTCGCCGAAGACGCGCTGCGCCGCCGCCTGCGTGAACAGTTTGAAACCGCATTGCGTGTCGTGAATGCCGTACAAGGCAATTGAGCGCGTCAGCATTCCGTAGACATTGCCCAGCAACTTGCGCACGGGATGCTGCGCGCGCACCAGCTGCGTGCCCGCGTTGGCGCGCGAGCCGATGACGATGTCATACGCGCCGGACTGCAGCCACGGCGCACATTTTTCGACTTCCGCAATTTCCGTTGAATTGTCGGCGTCCATGAACAACACCACCGCTTTTGTCGCCGCCAGCATGCCGGTGCGCACGGCATAGCCCTTGCCGCGATTGGGCGTGTAGCGGATCACGCGCACCCGCGCATCCTGCGCCGCCAGCGCTTGCGCGGCGCCGGCGGTCTCGTCCGCGCTGCCGTCGTCCACCACGATAATTTCATAATCGCAGCCACCGCGGCGCAGATAGTCCAGCGTGTGTTGCAGCGTGGGCGGCAAGCGCCGGACTTCGTTGTAGCACGGAATCACGACTGACAGCGCCGGCAATTTCACAGCACTCATTTCCACACGTAGCGTTCAAGATGAAAAATAACTTTGCTGCCGTGGCGCTCGAAGTGAAACGGCATTTCACGATACGCCGCCAACGCTTCCCGCAGTGGTGGTTGCCGCTCCGGCCGGCAATACACCAGCAAAAACCCGCCGCCGCCCGCGCCGCAGATTTTGCAGCCCAGTGCGCCGGCCTGCATGGCGCGCGTCACCATGGCATCAATTTCCGGCTTGGTGATGCTCTCCGCCAGCGCGCATTTCAGTTGCCAATTTTCGCGCAGGAGCGCGCCCAGCGTGTCGTGCGCGCCGGCCTCGATGGCGCGGCGGGCCTGCGCCGCCATGGCGCCAATGCGCTCGAGCTGGGCGAATTTATCCGCAGTATTGCGCACCTGCTCGCGCAAAATGACGTCAGCCTTGCGCGTGATGTTGGTGAAGAACAGCAATAAATTGCCGCCCAGATCATATTCGTTTTTGCCGAACGGCATTTGCGTCGTCGTGACGCGCTGGTCGGCATGAAACACAAAATGGCACAGACCGCCGTGCGCCGCAATATATTGATCCTGCTT
>JAPLST010000494.1 GCA_026398485.1 bacterium | reverse complement strand
GCCGCGTCGTTCGTGTCCAACTTGATGTCCGGGCTGTGCGAATAGCCAAAGAGGTCGTAATCGCCATGCGAGTTGTTGATCATGAACTCCCAGCCTTCATTCCAGCGATCCATCAAATGCGCGGCCGTAAAGGCATAGTTCGTGCCCCACGAGTTGATGGTGTCGAACAGGCAGCCGACTTGCGTTGCCGGATAGTAGCAGAGGCCGACATCCTGGTACATGCGCCGCGCCCATTCCTCGGAGTCACTGACCGGATTGTGTTCGCGGAATTGCAGGCAGCCATCGTTGACCAAATCCGGGCCGCGCCCGTCGGTGGGTTCGCTCGAATACGACCGGAAGGCGCGCGCGCCAGTCACATAATACTTGCCGGCCGTGCGCGTTCTGCCGCCGTTCTCGTAGGCCTGCAGCTTGCCAAGATATGCCGCCACCTGCTCCGGCGTGCGCACCGGCAGGCGCCCGATAATCACATCCAAGGCCAAGGCCGGCATGTGTTCGGGGTCAATCGGCCATTCGTCTTCAGGCGAGCTGAAATACGAATCGGTCGCGTGTTGGTTGTCCACGTCCGTGGGATCGCCAAAGGCAACATGCTGCACGGGCACGGACAGCGGATCGCCGCCGATGAGGACATACTCGATGGCGTTCGACTGCACCTGCTGCAGAATGTAGCTGCGGATCTGCTCCAATTGCGGCAGCGCCGGAAACTGTTGGGCGATCTGCTCGACCGAAACCACCGCCGTGCGCCCGGCGCCAAACTGTGCGGCCCGATAGGTCGCCAGTTCCTGGAAGGCCGTAACCAGTTGATTCGAGGTGATGATCAGGTACGCAATCGCCGGCGTGACCGCGTTGACGCGCAACTGTGGGTCGGGATTTATCACGGCGACGTTGATCATGTTGGCGAAGGTCGGGGTCATGGGCAGCGCGACCGGCGGGGCCGCGGTGCAGACCAGTGCTACTTCCAGTTCCGTCATCACCGACAGCCGCCGGCCCAGCGGCAGAAAGCGGATTGGATAGACGAAGAATTGCGCCAGCGCGCGGCCGCGCACCATCACGGTTTGCACATAGCGCAGCGGGGCGGCCGGGTACCAGTCGCTCGACCCGTACACCGCCTTGTTCAGCACGGTGGCGGGAGTCGCGGTCGTGTTGGTCGGCATCCACGGCGCGAGCGTCGCGTTTTCGCGCCACGGTATCTCGGCGCAGCGTGTGATGGCGGCGCCGGCATAGGCGCAGCCCGGCGGCAACAGCACATACACCTGCTTGGCGGGAATAATGGGCAAGCCCGCATCACTCGGATTGGGCACCAAGTCGCGCGCGTTGACCACGGTGTAGAAGCGCTCGCCGTTTTCGCCAAAGACCTCGTCCGTGCTGAATTCGTCCGGGACGAAATTCACCTCGAAAGTGAGCGTCGTGAGCGCGTCGGCGCGGGCCCGGCCGGGCACACACACAAGCACCAGCGCGAGACTCGCGAGACACACGGTGGCAATCCGGTTTGCATCGAATAACATCGTCATGAGGGCACTCCTATATTAATCGTTGACATCGACGGGGAACACGGCCAGGCCGTTGGGGGCTTCGAGCACAACCCAGCCGGTGGGCATCGTGCCCGGGCTCAGCGCGGGATAGAGGCAATACACGGTGGCCAGCCCGCTGTCCGGCTCCATGCAACTGCGATACGGGACACCGGCGGCGTTGTGGTACAAGCGATAGTCGCGCACAGCGCAGGCGACCCACTTGACCGCCCCGTTCTTGATGACCTCGATATAGACTTTGGGCGGTGCTGCGCCGAAGAAGACACCCGCGATGGTCAGCGCACTGCCGGCCGCAAAGGGCCCTTGGCACGCCAGCGCCTGAATAGCCGGCTGAACCACGCGGATTGTGCCCGCATCTTCATCCTTGATTTTCTGGCCGGCCTGGGTCGTAACACTGACGCGCAGGGCTACGTCGATACTCGGCACCTGCACCAGGGCGGCGTGGGTCAGCATGCCACTCTTGATATTGCGGCGCGTTGTCTTCATATCGCACAGGTGCGCGGTCTTGACGATCTCGAACAGCGCATTTGAGGCAACCACGCCGGTGGTGCTGTCCACGCCGCTGCGGATTTTCGAGAGGGCGTGCGCGTTCAGGCGCCAAGGCGAGCCCATCAGCCAGGGTGTCACCGCCAATTTCGGCGTCGTCCAGAACACGCCGCCCACGTTGCGCACACTCGTCGCCGGAATCCGCAGGCGCATGTGGGCCGCGCGCGCCGGCGCATAGCCCGCCACGGCCGGGTCGCCAAACATGTTGATGCTCAAGAACGCCCAGCTGTATTCCCGGCTGTCGTACGTGTTGGCGCCGGCCAGCGCCAAATAGTCGAATTTGGCCATCATGTAGGCCAACCCATAGGTCGCGTTCGACCACGGGCTCGTGCGAAACAGCCGGTCGTGATAGTACAGCGCAAACACGCCGGCCGGCCCGCCATACGCGATGCGGTCATCCACCAGATTCTCGCGCGCATTGCCGATGTACACCAGCGCACCGCCCGTGCCGTTGCCAATGAAGGCGCGGCACAGCGGCATCGCCTGGGTCAGGTCGAACGCGCCGTCACAGTCGGACACTGAGACGATCGAAACGACCAGGCCGGTCAAACTGGCGGCGTCGGCATAGGTAAACAGGCCGGTGCCCGCCTCGCCATCAAAAAACACGAAGGCGTTGGTCGCGCCGGGCGAGACATGGATCTGGTGTTCCCAGCCCATGTTCAGACGGTCGCGCAAGCGCGGGCCGGTGATGCGATACGTGCCGGCCGACCCGACATCCCACGAGCTGACCGTGTCGAACAGCGTGCGCACTATCGTGCCCGGATAGTACAGCATGGCATCGTCGCGGTAGATGCGCCGGCCGTACATTTCACTGTCGCTGACGGGATCATGCGCGCGAAATTGCGGGCTGCCATCATTGACCGTGTCATACCCGCGGCTGTTGCCATAATACGCTTCCACCTGTTCGCTGCCGCTCAGCAGATAGGTGCCGGCCACCGCCATGCGCGTGCTCAGTTCGGCGGCCTTCAGCTTGTGGATGTAGCCAGTCACTTCGCCGCTGGTGGTCACCGGCAGGCGGCTGACACAAATATCGGGCGCGACGACATCAAGTGTTTCCGAGTTCATCTCGGCATAGTACTGGTCGCTGGGCGTGGCGAGCGTTTTCCCGCTTACAACCTCGACGGTCATCGTCACGGCCGGAATGATGGATGCGTCGCCGCCCAAGAGCGCATAATCGAGCGCGGCGTTGAAGTACATCTGGGTGAGGAAATTGTGAATTTTGGCCGCGGTGTCGTCGCCCCCGACAGTTTGCTCAATGTTGCTGACCGTCACGACGGCGACGCGCCCGGCGCCAAACATGGCCGCGCGGTAGTCCGCCAATTCTTGAAACGCGGGCGCCAGCGCATCCGACGTGACAATCACATACACGGTGCCGGTGCGCGTGACGGACGCAGCCGCCAGCGCCGGGTCGGGATTCGCGACCAGCGCGTTGATGGCATCGGCAAAGGCGGGCGTCATCAGGTTGCGCGGCGAACTGGTCGCGGCCTTCGTGGTGACCGTCAATGTCAGCTGCTGTGCCAGATACAGCGCGCGTTCGGTTGCGGCATAGCGCAGCGGGCTGACCAGAAATTGGGCGATGCGCGCGCCGCGCATGGTGCGCGTGCCGGCATAGGTCACGGTGGCCTGCACTGCCGGCGCGGCGGCGACTTGCGGCTTGGCTGCGGATGCCAGCGTTACCGCACGATCCACGGCCAGCTCGTCCATGATCGTCGCGCGACAATCAGCGTATTCCTCGCCGGCCGGCAGCAAAACGTTGATCGTGGCCACCGGCAGGGCCGGCGCATCGGGCGCGCCGGCAACGCAGGGCAGGTCGCGCAAGCGCACGGTGGCAAACGCGGCGCCACGCTGCACCCGCACGTCGGCAGTGGCATACGCCAGTGGAACGGTGATCTCCTGCGCGACGGCAGTGAACGTGGTGATCAACGTGGCGATGCCAAGTGCGTAGGTGATAGTATGTTTCATGATGTGCGCCTGTTGGGAGTCATGGGATGAACACGAGTCAGCAATGCCGCCTGCGTCGGTCTGTGGGTAACCGCAACCTAACATTGCCGGGACATTTATCATTACAAGCCATATCACAACTATACCAGCAAAACTGCCCAATGTCAAGGGAAAACTCAGACCCGCTGAAATTCCGCGATAAGAACGGGAGCCGCATTCCCTTACAGCGATCCTGCCACGGGAGCCGCCGGCGTCGAGCGCGCCGACAGGTAGGGCGGTCAGGCCCT
>JAPLST010000480.1 GCA_026398485.1 bacterium | reverse complement strand
CTCGCCGCGCGAGGTCAGCACGAAACAGTCGGCCGAGCGGTAGAGCGCGCCAAGCTGGTGATGCGGCACGTATTTGTTGATGATGAACTCAATCCGGCCGCCCTCGGGCGCCAAATTCAGGTTGCGGATCAACTGGCGGTAGTCCACCGAGGGATCCGTGCAGTTGGCCTTGCACAGCAGCACCACCGGCTCGTCCGCCCGGAATGTTTCATTAAACACCTTGAGCAGCACTTCCGGCGCCTTGCGCTCGCCCCATTCAAAGACGGATAGAAACTTGAACTGCTCGCAGACGGGATACCGGCGGATCAGGGGATTGAAATAATTGGTGTCCACGCCCAACGGCATGATATGCAGGGGGCGGGTCACGCCGGATTCCGCGAAGGTGTGGCGGTTGAATTCCGTCGGCACCCAGACCTCGTCCATCAGGTTCGCCTGGCGCACCCATTCTTTCGGAATGCCGGTCACCTCCAGCATGGTGAAGCCGATTTTGTACGGGCCGTGGTTGCTGCTGAAGGCGTCGCCTTGGCCATAGACCACGTGCGGCACATCGCGCGGAATCGGCCGCTGCTTCATCACGTTGGCCAGATAATAATTCGTGTTTTCCGGTTCATCCACGGGGAAGACCGTGCCTTTGCCGTAGACATAGCGGTAGGTCACCTCGACATTCTCGGCGTCGAGGTGCAGCATGATGTCCTTCGACGTCATCGCATACCCATGCGGGCGGCTGACCGTCGAATGCCAGACGACTTTCTGGTCATAGCGCTGCTCCAGCGTCTTGGCCCACTTGCGCTTGAAGATGGCTTGCGATTGCTTGAACAGCTGGGCGTGGCTGATCTTGTTCTCCTTGGTGGAGACATTTTCATGATGGACAATGGTCACGTCACCACAGCAGACGGTGCGGAAGCCGGCGGCGCGCGCCATGTTGCAGTAATCCGTGTCCTCGAAATAAGCGAAATAGTCCTCGGACAATCCGCCGACTTTGTCCAGCACTTCGCGCGTGATGTAGACGCAGGCAAACACGACGCTCTCCACGTCGCGGGTGTAGGGATACTGATTGATGTCCAGCTCGTTGCTGCCAATTTGCTGGCCCCAATAGGCGTTGACCGGCATGTAGGCGCCGGCGTGCTGCAGCATGCCGTTGGGCCGGCGCAAGCGGCAGCCCACCACGCCGATGTCGCGGGCCGAATGCGCGCAGCGCTGCAGCTGGGTCAGCCATGCCCGTTGATCGTCGGGAATCTCGGTGTCGTTGTTGAGCAAGACCACGTCCGCGCCGGCAGGCGCCCGTTGAATGGCCTGGTTGTTGGCCCGCGAGAAACCAAGGTTGGTCTTGTTTTCAATCAGCGTGATCTTCGGCTGGCTTTTCAGAAAGGCAAGCGTGCCGTCGCTGCTGCCGTTATCAACCACGCTGATATCGAAGTTGGCATGCTCCGTGTTGCGCCACAGTGATTCAAGGCAGCGCTTGGTGTAGTCCAAGCCGTTCCAGGTGAGGACAATGATCGTGACGTGGCGTGGGGGCATGCGGGTGGTGGCGCTCATTTGATGGCGAACAGGGCGTAGTCGAGGCACCCATAGATGTGCGTGTCTATTTTTTCCATGTTCTGCTGGTCGACGGGGTCGTTGTAGATCCCCAGCGCGAGGTTGTCCGGCGCCGGGTGCAGATCTTTGATGGTGATGTCGGAGAATCCGAGTTTGCCCAATAAAAACTTGAGCGTCTGCGGATGCACCGGCCGCTCGTGGGTGAAGTCGCGAAAGAACAGGCTGATGCCAAACAGGCTCTGCGGGTTCGGCGTTTCAATCACCAGCCGGCCGCCGACCGCCAGCTTCATCCAGCACAGTTTGAGGAAGGCCAGCACCTCGCTGCTTGGCATGTGCTCGATCACATGGCACGAAATCAGGCCGCGCAGCGAGTCGTCATCCAGCGTGCTCAGGTAGGCGTTGGCATCGCCACGCTCGACGGTGTGGTGCTTGGTGCGGCAATGCTTGACCATGTCTTCATTGATGTCCACGCCGCGGCACGGAATCTTGCGCGTGCGGCAGACGTCGAGGAACTCGCCGCGCCCGCAGCCAACGTCAAGCACGAAGTCGTTGGTCATCCGTTTGCTGACTTTTTGCTGCGCAAAAAACGGCAAGTACTCCTTGACGCGGTCACGAATGACGTCTTCAATCGCCCGATCTTCGTTGAGGTACGGGAAGTAAAGGTGGTCGTTGAGCATGCTCTCGCGCTTGTTGACCGGGGTGGCCAGATCGCGCGCGACACCATCGAGCATACCCACCACCGAGGTGGTCGCGCCGGCACGGCCCTGCTCGATGTCCAGCATGATGCGATCCAGCCGCTGGCGCAGCACGATGTTTTCCGCCAGCGCGTGCTCAAGGCGCTTTTCGAGTGGCTCAACCACGCGCAGCCGCTCGTCAAACCGGCGCTCGCGCTCCTCCATGCTCTCGAAGCGGATGCGCTGGCGGTACAAATCCTGCTCGTAACATTCCACGTGTTCAATCCGGTCACGCAACGCGTTGAAGTCTTGCTCCCATTCCTCCAGCGCCTCGATGCGCTCCCGCTGCTTGTTGATGCGCTCATCCCACGGCTCGATCCGCTCAATGCGGTCGCGCACCTGGTTGAATTTCTTCTCCCAATGCTCCAGTGCTTCCACGCGCGTGCGCAGGCCGCCAAACTCCCAATCCCAGCGTTCAAGCCCCTCAATGCGGGCGCGCTGGTTGTTGAACTCCTTTTCCCATCCTTCCAGTCGTTCCAAGCGCGTCTGATGCAGGTAAATATCCTGCTCGTAGCGCTCGATATGCTCGATCCGCCGCCGCTGGATGTTCAGCTCCTGTTCCATATCCTCGACGTTTTCAACGCGCTGGCGCTGATGGTCAAGGCGCTGCTGAATGTTGCCCAGCACCTGTTCGGTGTGTTCGAGGCGGTGGATCAGGTTGACGTGCGCGCGGTGCAGGTAATCAAACATCCGCAGCACATCGTGGAACAAGTCAAAGAAGCGGTTCGACACGCGCACCATGGCCGCATTGAATTCAACCTGGCGGGTCGTGTAGACGCGCATCAAGCGCGCGAGCAGCGATTTGAAACGGTACAACCGGGTGTTGGCGGGCACCAAGCGCGGGTCGTAGCTTTTGCCGGCATAGTCCAGCGCGGCAAAAATTTCCGGATCAAGATGGAGATTCTCGAAGGGCGGCTGCGCCGTCGGCTCGAAGGCCGGCACATCCGGCGCTTCAACGGCTGCCGTATGCTTGGGACGCAGGCATTGCTGGACGCGGCGCAGCATATATTCTACGCTGGAATCCTCAACGCGCATATCAAGCACCGCATACGTCATTTGCATCCTATCCTATTAAAAAACGTCAGCAGTCGCAAACAGGTAAAGAGTGTACCACAAGCCCCGGAAAAAATCAAATGCCAAATCAGCTGCATTCTGAAATTCTGATAGAGGGGAAAATGCGAACCTGACGCAGCCAAATCTGTTGTGGGTTCTGCGCGTG
>JAPLST010000120.1 GCA_026398485.1 bacterium | reverse complement strand
GAAAGAAACCGAAAGCATCAACTCCATGTATGCCGCATGCATCTTCGACCCCAAGCAGAACGGCCGCGCGCTCTTCCTCGACGCCCGCGCAGCCAGCGGCCAGAACTGGATCTGGTGCACCACCAATCTCTACGCCGCAGCAACCAACATCCAGAATGCGGAGCGTCGTTACCAGATCCCCGGCAGCATGACCGCGGACGCCATCGTTGACCTGGCCTTGCTCACCCATCCCAATTTCTATGGCAACACCTTGCTGGCCGCATCAGTCTGGACCGGCAGTCGCAAGATCTACCTGTATAATCTCGAACGCCCCGATCTTGCGCCGATAGATATCACGCCCGCCACCGGCTTGAACCAATGGCGCAACACGCTCGCCGCCCACGACGCGTATCTCTTTATGAGCTACGACCCCGGCAGCGAGACGCCCGGCATCATGCGCCTGAGTTTGATTGACTACAACTTGCAGGCCATTGGCGTGCCCGAACCATCGCTGGCGTTGCTCATGGTGCTGGCTGTGCAAATGGCCTTCCGGCACAGACGCCATAGCCGCTCGTCTGCGTTGCCCCGCTGACTAAACGCCAAACGACAGTGTAACTCCACCATGATGTTCGCCATCTCGCCCGCTATGTTGATCAAGCGTGCTTACAATCTGGCGGCGGTCGCAGTCGCGCTCGTCGTGGCGGCGCGTGCGCTGCTGGCTGTGCCTTCCGCCACGCCGGCGTTTACCAGCCCCTATCCGTGGCCCAACAATCCCTTCGGCACGCATCTGATGATTATTGACGAGATGACCGATGCGCGCATTAAAGAGCATCTGCAATGGACCCTTCACTGTACGGACAACAACGGCTATGTCAAGCTGTTTATGTATCCGATCACCCTGGAACGAAAGCATGCCGAGGAAAGTTGGAAAACATTTATCCGGCGGGCCCGCGCGTTGCGCTTGATTCCCATCCTGCGCATCGGCGGGGTGCTCAACACGCCCTACCAGCCGGGGCCGCACGGGGACTATCGCGAGATCGCGGCGAAGCTGGCGCAGATCATCAATGAGCTCCCTAAAGATCCGCACATCCCGCTCTATATCGAACTGGGCAACGAGCCGAATCTGCGCCTGGAAAACGGCGGCGCCATGCCGGACCCCGCCGCCTATGCCCGCTTCGTCGTGTCGGCATCCAAAGCCCTGCGCGCCCTCGGCCGCCCCGATATCCGCATCGCCAACGGCGCCCTGGCACCCGGCGGCGACTACAACAACATCAAATTCGTCGAGGCGATGTGCCGTGCGGTGCCCGAATTCATAGACGCACTGGACGTGTGGGCCTCCCACCCCTATCCGGCCAACACGCCGCCTGAATACAATCTGCATAACGGCAACGCGCCGGTGCCCCAGGATTGCATTGACGCCTACCTGCTCGAACTGGCGGTCTTGGCGCAGTACACCAACCGCGCCTTTCAGGTTATCCTGACTGAAACGGGCTACGCCGTGGGCAATCAGTCCCTGCCGCAGTTCCCCATCGTGGACGAACTGAACCGCCCCGACTTGGAATTTCGCGCCTTTCGCGACTACTGGAGCCAGTGGCCCGAAGTGCTGGCCGTCACGCCCTTTTCCCTGTGCGGGATTCACGGCGGCTGGGAGCAGTATGACTGGATCGAACCAACTTCCGGCACCGCTGCCGATGGCCTGCCGACGCAGCCGAAATCCTGCTACACATGGGTGCGGCAACTGGCCAAGCCGGGAACGCCGTGGGGCACGCTCAGCGGCAAGGTCACGGCCCGTGAAACGGGGCTGCCCATCGAGGGCATTGTCGTCACGCTGGCCGGTCACGGGCAGCAGACGACGGAGATCAACGGCAACTACCTCTTCACCCGCGTGGAACCGGGCGTCGACGAGGTGCGCATCGCCCAGGCCGGCTTTGCAGCGGCCGGCCGCAAAGCTGTGCGAGTAAATGCGGGATCGAATAGCGTCGTCAACCTGGCGCTGGTCTGCCTGCGCAAAGGAAAGCTGGCGGGCCGGGTGTTGGACACGGCGGGGCGCCCGCTGGCCGGCGCTGTTGTGGTGATTGACACCCTGAAACGATCGGCAATCACGGGCACTAACGGCACCTGGGCGTTTCAGAATCTGCCCCCCGGCCGTTATGATTTGAAGGCGGAACGCAAGGGATTTTATACCCACGACGTGCGGCGCTTCGCGTTGAAAATGGGCCAGACCGCGACGCTGAATTTCAATCTGGGACCAGGCCTTTGTGAACCAGACAAGCCCTATTTGCGCAACCCCGGTTTCGAGAGCACCGCCTACGGCGTGAAGGATGCACGCCCGTTAAAGTGGGACGTGACGGAAGGCACGGCGGGCGCCGTACACTGCGATGATGCCGTCCGCTACGCCGGCTTCAGTGCGGTGCGCATCGACGGCACCAGCAAACGCACCGCCCTCGGGCAATGGAGCGATTATTCTGCGATCCAGCAGGGCCGCACGGTGCGATTTCAGGTTTGGTGCCGCACCCGGGGCGTCACAAAGCAGGCGTTTCTGCGCGCCAAGTTCATGACCAATGCCGGTGTTCTCAAACACGAAGCGGTGTCGCAACCGACCACGGGCGACCAGGACTGGCGCCTGCTGACGCTGGACGTTGTGGCGCCGGCATTCGAGGATGGCACCGGCCGCGCCGGCTTGGAAGTGGTGCTCGATTCACCCCGCGGCTCCGCATGGTTTGACGAAGCACATCTCTGGGAAGTGCCGACCAACGAGTGAGGTTCGTCTTTTATTATGAACACATACAGGAATATCCATGAAACGTCTACTTTGCGTTCTAATGCTTGCCGCCGCCTGTCGCCTTTTTTCCGCACCCTTGCCGGCGCTTGACCTCACGGTCAGCAAGTATTTTGGCACGACCAGCCGGGGAAATATCATGATCGACCGGACTGTGCCGTACGCCGGCGCGCATCTCGGCGGCGTGCATGTGGACACCAGCAAGACAACTCCGCGCTTTTACGTCTGGGACACGCTCAACACTCGCGTGCTCGGGTTCAACGGCTTCAAGGCATCCAACCTGACGAACAATTTCCCGGGCGCCGATATTGTCATTGGTCAGCCCGCGTTGTATGACGCCAACGCGGCCAACGGCGACAGCACCAGTTACACGCAACCCACGGCCGCGACGCTCGCGCTGGTGCAGTATCCGTGGGTCAACAGCACGGCCGAGACGCCCACCAGCGGCATGATGGCCACCGACACCAACGGCAATTTTTACATTGTGGACAAATGCAACAATCGCGTGCTCAAGTACAACGACCCGTTCACCACCGACCAGATTGCCGATAATGTCTG
>JAPLST010000143.1 GCA_026398485.1 bacterium | reverse complement strand
CGCCGTTTGACGTGGTCATCATGGACTTGACCATTCCCGGCGGCATGGGCGGCGAGGACGCGGTCAAGCAGCTGCTGGCGCTGGATCCGCACGCGCGCGCCATTGTTTCCAGCGGCTATGCCGATGACCCGATCATGGCCCACTATGCCGACTACGGCTTCAAAGGCACGGCGGCCAAGCCGTTCACGCCCAATGAGCTGCGCACCGTGGTGCGGCGAGTGCTGCAATGAAGGCGGGGGAAAGGAGCCCTGGGAAAGGAGCCAGGGTTCAGGGTTCGGGGTTCAGGAAAGAGATGGACTATGAACGATGAACGATGAACGATGAACGATGAACGATGAACGATGAACCCTGAACCCTGAACCCGCTCACCGCTCCGCGGTTGCGGCCGCGTAGTCGGCCGGCGTGTCGATGTCGGCCAGCACCAACGGGTCATCCACGACGATTTCGCGCAGCGCGTCGGGATGCGCACGCACCACGCTGCGCGCCCCGTCGGGACACGCGCCGTGCCGCAATTCATCAATGAAATCGGCGCCAAACACCGTCGGATGCCCGCGCCGGCCGGCATGCGTCGGCACAACAATCGTGCCGGCTGCCGCGTGCGCGGCCAGCGTGCGATACGTCGCGGCTTGCACGCCGGGATGATCCACCAGGCACAGCAGCACCTGCGCCCGCGTGCCGCCCAGTGCGCCCAAGCCGCAGCGAATGGATGACAACATGCCGTCTTCCGGCCGCGGATTGATGACCCAGACGACCCCGGCGTCGGCCGGGTTCGCTTGCAAACGACATTCTTTGTCGTTTGTGGCGTTGGTCACGACGATGATGCGGCTCATGCCCGCTGCAGTGAGGGTGCGGCAGATTTGCGCGAGAAACGGCGCGCCATGCCAGTCAAGCAGGGCTTTCGGCCGGCCCATGCGGGTGGAGAAACCGGCCGCCAGCACCAGCGCGCAGACAGAATCGTGCGAAGTGTGCATATCACCAAAAGTGGTTGGCGTTGATTATAGCATTTACTTTGCGGGAGTCCAGAACTCCTGACAAACGGTGTTCAAAAATGTCCGCTTTATTTCGCCAGGACGGGACGCGGATGGCGTATGCACATGTTCTGCGGTTTGGTTTGCTGAGACCCCCACGACCGCGCTAAAGTGATTCAGGGAATGCGAATATCCAATATCCAACAAGGAATAACCAATGATAAAGTTCTGCGCAGATACTTCGCACTTGGAGATTGACTGTTCGATATTGGATATTCATCATCTCTTCTGCCAGACCCCCACGATCCCGCCAACGGCGGGGATCGGTGGGGAGCCACAACACATACCAGCTGCCAGATATGGGCCATGCTTCCATATGACACCACACTTCCGAAAAGCGGACAGTTTTTGGTTCGCACCCTGCCGACCTTACAACACGCCGTGACGCCCGTCAAATAAGGAAAGTAGCGCAAGGCATGTCAGGATTTCTGGAGTCGTGCGCACTTTTGCTATAATGTCAACGGCTTTTTGGCGACTGGCGTACAAGCTGGCTGACATGCATTAAACCACGCGGAGCATGGCATGAGCTACATTGAACTTTTCTACATTCTATCGGCCGGCCTGTTTGTCGGCATGCTGGTGCTGCTCGAAGTGGGCCGGCGCATTGGCCGGCACCGGTTGGCCACCGATCCGGAAGGCGCCAAAGCAGGGACGGGCACGATCGAGGCCGCCCTGTTCGCGCTGCTGGGCCTGCTCATTGCACTGACGTTCTCGGGCGCCGCCGTCCGCTTTGATGCGCGTCGTCAGCTGATTGTCGAGGAGGCCAACGCGATTGGCACGGCCTACTTGCGCCTGGACCTGCTGAACGAGGATTTCCAGCCCGCGCTGCGCGCGCATTTCCGTGAGTATGTGGATGCGCGCATCGCGGCGTATGGCGCCCTGCCGGACATGCAGGCGGCCGGCCGGGAACTGGCCCGCGCCACCGCGCTCCAGCGCACCATCTGGAACGATGCCGTGACCGCCTGTCGCCGCACCGTTGTGCAGCAACCGGCCACCATGCTGCTCCTGCCCGCGCTCAACCAGATGATTGACATCACCAATGTGCGCATGATGGCGGCCATGACGCATCCACCCGGCATCATCTATGTGCTTTTGTTTGGGCTGGGCTTGCTCTGTTCGCTGCTGGCCGGTTATGGCATGGCCGCCGGCAAACGACGCAGCTGGTTGCACATGCTCGAATTCGCCTTCGTCCTGGCGGTCACGCTGTACGTCATTCTGGATCTCGAATTCCCACGGCTGGGCTTCATTCGGATCGACGCCGCCGACCGCATGCTGGTCGAAGTGCGCCAGAGCATGGATCCGCCGCAGCACAGTATTCGGTAATCAGCTGCTTGGAGCTGGCTTGG
>JAPLST010000466.1 GCA_026398485.1 bacterium | reverse complement strand
ATGGCCTTCTGAAACCACCATCTGCAGCGTAGCCCCATGCATACTGCCATGCGTCAGGGTTGCCGACCAACCCCGCCCGGACTGGATTCATGCGAATGTACATGGCCTTCTCATCGAATGCTTCGTGGTTACGCAAACGATGGTCAAAAAAATCACGTTGCCAGTCTAACCCAAGAACCCTGCTCGTATAGTGTTTCCAATCCATTATTGCTTTGGTCATGCCCACCTCGGACGGAAACCCAATAAGTGCGTGAACATGGTCGGGCATGAAAAGAACGAAATAAAGCCACCAAGTTCCCTGGCAATGACGAAACTGCATTGAATCCCAAAGTGATGTGGCAATATCATCATGGCACAAGTGATTGTGACCGCGTGGATACGCGCATACGGTAATGAAGAAGACCGAAGGTCTGTCAACCCAACTGGGAATACCATGTGGAAGACATTTGCGCTGCGGTAGGGCGGTCAGGCCCTGACCGCCGTGCTGTTCCGGCGCGCACGGGCCTGCGCGCCCTACCTGTTCCGGCGCACTCATGAAAGTTCATTTACAAAGCAAAAATAATACACGGCGTGCGCCAGACAAAGACAAGGGGTGCGCTGTTGCAGGCTGTTCACACGTCGCCGATATCTTCGTTCCACAGCGCCGGCTGCGCGGCAATAAAATCACGCAACAGCACGATGCACGCCTGATCGCGCAGATCAACCACCGTCGCGCCGCGTTCGCGCAGCCAGTCGAGCCCGCCCGCAAAATTCACCGACTCGCCCGCCACCACGATGCCAATCCGAAACTGGACGACCAAGCCGCTGCAATAATAGCACGGCGCCAATGTGCTGACCATGATCGTGTCGCGATACGTGCGCCGCCGCCCGGCATTGCGGAACGCGTCGGTCTCGGCATGCAAGGACGGGTCGCCTTGTTGCACGCGCCGATTGTGGCCGCGCCCCAGCAAGGCGCCCTGCGTGTCAAACAATGCCGCGCCAATCGGGATGCCGCCCTCGGCCAGGCCCGCGCGCGCCTCGGCCAGCGCTGTCTGCAGCATGTCAGTGTAGTTGCGTGCGTTCATCGTTCATCGTTCATCGTTCATCGGTCAATTTCAAATCTCAAATCTCTGCGCCTCAGCCCGCCTCGTCTTCTTCATCCTCGGTTTCTTCCCGCGCCGACTCCGCGGGCGCGTTCGCAACCGCCATGGGCGACGACGCGTTCATCAGTGCACTGCCCATCAACAGCAATGCGGTCGGGATCGCCACCACATACAGAAAATACGACAGCGCGCTGATATGCACCGGAAACTGGACCGAGTTGTGCGCGCGATACATATTCCAGAACAGCAGCGCGACCGACAGCCAGACCGTCAGGAAATTCGGCATGGCGTCGCCGGAGTGCATGCTCTTCGTGCCGCGCGAGCGTTCCTTGGTGAACGGGAAAAATAGATTACTGCCCAAGTGCCCGAATTGGTCTTCAATAATATGCGTCGCCATGCCCAGAAACACGACCGCGCCAAACATCCAGCCCGGCTGCAGCCATGTGCCATACCACAGTGCCACAATGCCCCACACCGCCGCGCCGCACAGCGCCGACAGCGTCAAGCTGTGGCTCCACGAGCGATGCCACGGAATGAAATGCACCTCGACCACGCCCTTTTTCGGAATAAAGCCAAAACTCGGCCCGCTGAAAATCGAAACGTGCGTCTCGGTTTGATAGGTCTGCTGAAACGCACAGGCAACCTTGGCGCGCCCGACGGTTTTGCCACGATACGCGCTCCCGGCTTGCGGCACTTTGCCGGTGTTGACGATCGGCCCGATCTTGACGACGACTTCGCCCCGCGTGTGATCCATCAAAATCGAGTATTGGCGCCACAAGTCCGCACCCAATCTGATCGTGTGCACATGCAGATTGACTTGGCGCTGTTCCGCCGCGGCGCGCTCGATCGCGCGCGCAACCGTCGCGGCAATCTCGTCCGGGTCGGGCTCCTGGGCCGGCTCGTGCATCCCGTCATACTTGTGCAGAAATTTGTTCAACTTGAAATCCAGCGTGTCCGGCAAAATGCCGAAGACGCCGCCCAGCACCAGAATATAAGAGGTGTGCTCGACCGCGTATGCCGTCGCACCGGGCACGCAGGATGCCAGCGCCGTGGCCGAGATAAAGTGGGTGAAGCCTTTCATTGCAGTCCCATAAAGCGGGCGATCGCCGGGCCATAGCCGGCCATGTCCAAGGCCACCGGAATCAGCAACACGCCCATGCAGTTGCTGCGCCGCGAATAATACACAATGGGGATCATGCCGATGCCCGTGCTGACCAGCATGATCAGCAGGCCACCCCAGCCGGTGATTACAAACACCAGCGTGGTCATGATCGCCAGCGTCAGCCATGAGAGCAGCCGGTAATCCACGCGCTTGATCAACCAAATCGTGATGCGCACGACCAGGCCCAGCATGAAGAATGCCAGGGCAGCCGAGATCGCCATGGCCGCCAGAATCATCAAATAATCTTTCTCACCGCGCGGCACATAACTGGTGCGCAGCATGTTGGCCAGGCCGCCGCGCGCAATGCTGGCCATCGGCACAAACAGCAGCAGAAACGCGCCGACGTAATACACCAGTTTCGAGGCGCCCTGCGAGATGATGAAGGCGCGCTCGTCATTTTGCGCCGTGGCATGGCCGGCCAGCAAGCCGCCGATACCGCCGGTGACAATCGGGATGTAGGCCGCGAAGAAGCCGCCGAGAAAACCGCCGGTGATGCCGCGAAAGGCAATGAACCCGGTGCAATCCACCGATTTCGGGATGTGCTGTTCCGGCACTTCGGTGCCCGACATGATGTTCTGAATAACCCACGGAATGCCGAACAGGCCGACGAACGCCGGCATGATGTTCGAGAATTCAAAAGTGGTGTTGATCGGCGCCTTGCGCATCAGGATGAAGCCCAGCCAGCCGGCCAGCAGCAGGGTCAGGATGCCGGCCAGCAATGATTTCCAGGCGTCCCAGAAGCGCGCCAGGCGGGTCGGCCCGCGATCCCCGCCCTTGGGAAACTCGGACAAGACCATATAGGCCAGGATCAACATCAGGATCCAGAAATAATGCGGGCCCATCACCGCCCGCGCGACCGACAAGGTCTTGCTCAGCAGCGGCGCGCACAGCAGCAGGCAGACAATCCCGCCCATGGCGCCCAGCGCGCTCAGCATCGTCGCCTCGTAGCCGCGGCCCTGCATCAAATATTTCTGGGTGGGGAAGACCATCAGCACGGCGCTTTCGTCCGGCGCGCCAAGGAAAATCGTCGGCACCGTGTTCAGAATCGCCCAGCCCACGATCAGCCTCATCATGAACGGCATGATCACATACGGGTCGTTGCCGATAGCCGTCTTTTCAATTTGCTGGGGAAAGACAATGAACAGCATCGCCACATTGTAGCCATGCAACGCCGGCAGCCAGCCAATCACGCCAGAGACCAGCGTGCCCGCGCACGACGACAGCACTACTTTCAGCATTAATGCAACCATACAAACCCTTATTTGACCAGGCGTAATTGGTTGGGGCTGTTGACCCGCACTTGTTTGGTGCCCTTGAATTCGACGATCAGCCCTTCGGCGCACACCAGCTTGCCCGGTTCCGGCCGCTGGTCCGGCGGGATTTGCGCAAACGCCTGCGCCCAGATCACCACCGTCAACTCCTTGCCGCCGTCTTCAAGAATGATGCGATACGGCGTGCGATCACTGGGCGGCGGGATGACGGACTTGATCTGGGCCTTGACGCGCACGGCCGTGTTGGCCGGCTTCGTCAGCGCCTCGCGCACACTCATATCACCGCCACCCGCCTGCAGCGTCGGCTTTTCCGCCGGCGTAGCGGCCGTCGTAATCATCCCGCGCGCCAGCAGGGTGAAGTCACCGGCCTTCATCAGCTTCAATTGCTTGGTGCCCTTGAAGCTGGCCACGGTCACGGTCGCTTTGATGGCCGAATTCACGCCCGGCCGTTGCCCGCTCGGAATCGCCTCATAGGTGTCCGCCCAGCAGACCAGCTGCACGTCCGCCTTGTCGCCCACCAGATAAATGCAGGTTGGCGCGCGCGAACCAGTCTGGGCCAGGCGCACATTCTTGACCATGCCGCTCACCACCACCTGCGCGCCATCGTCCAGCGCGGCTGCGGCGGACGGCGTCAGCACGGGAGACGCAGCAGATGTGGACGGCATGGACGGTGTGGACTGTTTGGACGGTGCTTTGGACGTCGGCGGCGCTTTGGCCGATGCCGGCGCTTTTGGTTTTGCGGCCGGCGCCGGGCTGTCGGCCTTGCCGATTTCAAGGTTGGCCGCATCTTTCAACGTCAATTGCAGCTTGCCGCGATAGTCACTGACGGCGACCGTCGCCTTGACCGGCGCGCCGGCGCACAGCGCGGCCGCATTGGCCAATTGCGCATAGGTGGCGCTCCAGAAGACCAGCGTCATTTCCGTGCCATTGTCGTCGAGCGTCACCATGTACGGCGCGCGTGATCCTTCGCCCGGGGCGCGCACACTGCGCACAATCCCCTTGATCTGCACGTTTTTGCCAACGTGGTCGGACCCCAATTCGCTCAGCGCCACGACGGGCGTGGCGGTCTCGTTGCCGCCGGCGTCCGTCTGCGAGGCATCCGCAACCACGGTTATGTCACGCGCGTCGGCCAGCTGCAATTGTGGTTCGCCGCGGAATTGCGCGACATTCGCGCGCACTTCGACCGTCGCGCCACGCTGCAAGCGCGCGTCATTGCCGCTCGCGTCAAAGACATTGCGCCAGGCAACGACCCGGCCGGTGCCGGTCCCGTCACTCATCAGGATGTTATACGGCGCGCGTTCCGAGCGCGGCAGGTCAACCCGCTCAATAATCCCGCGCACCGTGACCAGCTTGCCGTCTTCCACACCGCCCAGCTCGTTGAAGGCCACGGCGGTCGGCGCCACGGTGTCCAGTATTTCCAGATGCTCCGGCACTTGCAGCATCATGCTGACATTGTCCTCGATCACCCGCAGCGTGCCGGCCACCTTGACTTTGTCCCCCTTGCGAATCTGCACGCCGCGCTGCCGCAAGGCCTCGGCCACCGGCTTGAAGCCGCGCACGCGCAGCTCGCCGCTGTCGTCCGCAATCGTCAATTGCACGCCGGTGAGTTTGCCGTTTTCCTCATAAAAACGCGGAGCTTGCGTCGCGCGCCCGGTCACGCTCTTGTACGCATAATTCATGTTCGGGGTAATTGCGCCGATGGTCGTGGCCGGCACGTCACGGTACATCGCCATCAAATGCAGGCAGACCATGCCCACCAGCGCCACCAGCAGCGCGGCATACCGCATGACGCTCATCGGCATGCGCTTCTGCATGCCCGT
>JAPLST010000265.1 GCA_026398485.1 bacterium | reverse complement strand
GCGGCTTCTGCAGCCGCGGTCAGCGCCCGCGGCTACAATTGGAATGCAATCAAGTAAGCGCACTCCTTGTAGCCGCCCGCGGCGAGGGCGGCTTCTGCAGCCGCGGTCAGCGCCCGCGGCCACAATTGAAATGCAATCAAGCAAGCGCACTCATTAGTATAAAGGGGGACGGAGCGCTTGCGCAGGCAGTGGATGGTCTCCCTTTGGTGGCTGGTTTTTCCAGTCCCGCCAGCGGCGGGAGAGATGCAAGAGGGATTTTGGTTATGACGAAGGCAACCCAATGCTGATCCCACTCCCAAACGCCCGCGTCGTCGTCATTGTTCTGAATTGGAATGGCGCCGCGGTCTTGCCCGCCTGTCTCGATGCCCTGCGCGCGCAAACGGGCGTTGAGTTTGCCGCGCTGATCGTGGACAATGGCTCGGATGACGGCTCGCGCGCAATGGCCCAGCACGCCTATCCGGAAATGGACCTGCTGGCCTTGCCGCACAATCTTGGTTTTGCCGCCGGCAATAATGCCGGCATCGAGCATGTCTGGCGCGAGAATCCCACGGTCGAGTTTGTTGCCTTGCTCAACAACGACACCTGTGCCCAACCGGCATGGCTGGCAGAATTGCTGACCGCATTGACCGACCGGCCGGATGCCGGCATGGCCGCCAGCAAAATTTTGCAGTGGGATGGGCAGCAACCGCCGGCCACCATTGACACGGCCGGCGATTTGTTTTACACCTACGGCTTGGCGGGCAAGCGCGGCAGCGGCGCGCCGGCCTGTGCGTATGCCGCGCCCGGCGATGTCTTCGGCGCCTGTCCTGCCGCCGCGCTGTATCGCGTGACGTTGCTGCACCAGATTGGTCTCTTCGACCCGCTGTTTTTTGCCTACAACGAGGATGTCGATTTGGCCTTCCGTGCCCAGCTCATGGGCTGGCACTGCGCGTATGTGCCCACGGCCGTGTGCTGGCATCGGGTCTCGTTCAGCGCGCAACGCCTGTCGGATCGCACACTTATTTGGACCAAGCGCAACACGCTCTGGGTGCTGGTCAAGAACATGCCCGCGCTGCTGCTGCTGTGGTATGCGCCGCGGATCGTGCTGCATTTTGTGTTAAGCGATCTGGCGTGGATGCTGCGCGGCCGCGTGGCGCCGGTGCTGCGCGGGCGCTGGCAGGCGCTCTGCGGCCTGCGCGCGATGCTGCGCCAACGTGCCAATATTCAAGCCACGCGCCTGCTTTCGCGCCGCGAGTTGCGCGCGCGCCTCAGCGCGCCCGCAATGGACTATCTGCGCCAGCGCACGGCATTGCGTTAGTGGGCGGCGCACAACGGGCAACAACCGGGCAGCATTTTCCCACATAGCCCGCACGCGGCGGCGGAGGGCACCGCGGTATGCATTGCCGCATCCGTGATGCAGCTCTTCAATGTGGAGAAATGGGGAAGAGGGCCGGCGTGGTTTTGTTCAATCTTATTCACCCACGACGCGAGGTCGTGGGGGTCTCTGCGCGATAAGCTGCACGCCGCACGGTGCGGCGGCGACGGGCAGAAACGCATGCTCGAACCGGCGCGCGGCGCGCGGGCGCACGGCGCGCGGGCGCACTTGACGTGCGCCCCGCTTCTGGCTACAATTCTATGGCGATCACACCCGAATGGCACATTCGGCACTGGATTTGCTTCTCAATGCTTTGTCACCAACTAACCTGCAGCTGACACGCCCATGCCAAGTTATGCCTACGAAGGACTGCGCACCAATGGCCAACCCGCCACCGGCGCCATTGTCAGCAACACGCTTGACGAGGCCAAACGGCAATTGCAGCAGCAGGGCTTGTACATCACGCGCCTGGTGGTGGCCGACGCCGAGGCGGCCGAGGCCGCCAAGGCCCAGACCGGTTTTCTTGATTTCGGGTTTTCCCGCAAGAATGTGTCCAACCAGAAAATCGTTGACTTCCTGCGCCAGCTGGCCACCTTGGTCGAGGCAAAATTGCCGCTGGTGCGCTCGCTGACCGCGCTGATCGAACAAGAAGACGACAAGGTCTTTCGCCCGATTCTCGAGCAGGTGCGCGAACGCGTCCAAGGCGGCGCCACCATGGCCGAGTCGCTGGCGCTCCATCCGCGGTTCTTCACGCGCCTGGCGGTCAACATGGTGCGCGCCGGCGAAACCGGCGGCGTCCTCGAACAATCGCTCAACCGCTTGGCCGATTTCTCCGAGGAAGAGCAGGACATGCGCTCCACCATCAAAGGCGCGCTGGTCTATCCGATCGTCCTGACCATTATCATGGGCCTGGCCATCTCGATGCTGATGACCTTTGCCGTGCCGAAGTTCCAGGCCATTTACCAAAGCATGAACACCAACCTGCCGCCATTGACCCAGGCGCTGATCGTGGCGGCCAACGTGTTCCGCGGTTATTGGTGGCTGATGATCATCGTGGTGGTCGCCAGCATCGTGGTGTTCAAGCGCTGGCAACAGACGGCCCGCGCACGCATCCTGCTTGACAAAATGAAATTCCGTTTGCCGTTGCTGGGGGTCCTGACCCGCAAAATCGCGATCGCGCGCTTCTCGCGCACCTTCGGCACGCTGGTCGACAGCGGCATCCCGATCCTGCTCGCGCTCAACATCGCCAAGGACACCGCCAGCAACAGCGTCATCGAGGACGCCCTCGACAAGGTCGCCAACAATGTCAAGGAAGGCGAACGGATTGCCAAGCCGCTGCGCCTCAGCGGCGTCTTCCCGCCGGTCGTGATTCACATGATCTCCGTCGGCGAAGAATCCGGCCGCTTGGGCGCCATGCTCAAACGCATCGCCGAAAATTATGACAAGCAAGCCCGCAACGCCATCAAAACCTTGATGACCGTCCTGGAACCCTTGATTATCGTCACCCTGGCCGGCATTGTCACCGTGATTATCCTGGCCATGCTGCTGCCCATGTTTGATATCTCCATGCTGCAAATGTAAGCGGATGAACCCAACCCCTTTGCTGATGACCATGCCCCGCCGCGCCCGCCGCGCCCGCCGCGCCCCGCGCGGGATCGCCTTGATCATCACCATGTTCGTGCTCTTTTTTCTGACCGCCCTGGCGGTCTCCTATTCTTTTTCGATTCAAGTCGAAATGATGCTGGCGCGCAATGTCCTCAACGATGTTCAAGCCTATTATTGCGCCAAAGCCGGCATCTATCGCGCCTTGGCCGAGCTCAAGCAGCAACAGCGCAGCGGCGCCTTTGGCTATCCCAATCCGGCCATCCCCGAAGATGCCGAGCTGATCGAGCGCTATCAGGAAATATTCAACAAGGTGCCGCTCATCGTCGGCGAGAACACCGTCGGCGAGTACACCGTCAAGTTCAAGGACAATTTCGGCCAGACCGGCCTTGGCCCGATGGACGAAGACAGCTTGATCAATCTCAATCGCCTGGCCCAAAAGGGCGATCGCAAAACCCTTGAACGCCTGCTCCAAACCGGCACCGACAACAAGACCGCCATTGAAATCATCACCGATTGCCTGATTGATTATTGCGACAGCGACAACATGCGCCAGCCCAACGGCGCCGAAGACGAGGACTATGCCGCCCTCACCCCGACGCTCACCCTGCGCAACGGCCCGATGCGCGACATCAACGACATATACAACGTCATCAACGTCCTGCGCTCGAAATATGCCGGCGAGGTTGACGACACCTTTTGGTTTGGCGAGGATCTGAACGAAAATGGCGTGCTGGATCCCAATGAAGATGACGGCAATCGCACGCCGCCACTCGACGATGCCGACGGCGTCCTTGACCGCGGCATGCGCCAGTTCGTCACGGTCGATTCCGATTCCGACTCGGTCAATCCCAACACCGCCGCCCCGGAAGTCCTCCAAATCATGATGCCTGAGCAATATGAGGAACTGCTGCGGCAGCGCGCCACCCAGCGCGTCGCCGGCAATTCGAGCACCTTTCGGATTCGCTCGTACGGCAAAGCCAATGGTTATGTCCATGTCATCGAGTGGGTCGTGCGCCTGGGCGGCCGCGACGGCTATCCCTCCATTCTGCGGATGTACAGCCTGTGAGGCATATGCCCATGGTCATCGTTCATCGTTCATCGTTCATCGTTCATTGGTTGCAGCCAAGACCAGCTGCGCCGCGCCGCGCCGCGCGTGGCTATACCTTGATCGAGCTGATTGTCGTCATCGCCATCATGGGCATTATCGCCGGCATCGCCGTTCCCAAAGTAATCGGCAGCCTGTATTCCGGCAAACAACGCAGCGAGGCCTTCCAACTCTTGACCGCCATTCGCTATGCCCAAGGCATGGCCGCCTTGCAGCGCGCGCCGTATCGCCTCCATTTCGATCTCG
>JAPLST010000372.1 GCA_026398485.1 bacterium | reverse complement strand
TTGAGAAAAAATGGGGCGCCGGCCTTCTTCCCAATCTTCCCTTCCACCGAGGCAAGCTCGGTGGGGAGGACAGAGGGAGGGCATGCTCATGGCGTGACAACAAGCTTATACCCGTGGCGGTGCTCGGTTGCGATGCTCAGGCCCGTGCCTTGTGCGAGCTTCTTGCGCAGCGCGAGGATGTGCGTGTCAATCGTGCGATTGGTCGGATAGGTCTCTGGCGGCCAGAGTTGGTCGAGGAATTCGTCGCGCGTGACCGGCCGGCCATCACGCGCGATCAGCAGTTGCAGCATTTCGAGTTCTTTGCGGGTGAACTCGACCGGCACACCGGCATGCGCGGCGGTCCAGCGCGCAAAATCGAAAGTCCACGCGCCGCGCGTCACCTGTTGCTCGAGCGCGGGCTGACTGCGGCGCAGCACGGCGGCGACGCGCTGGAGCAGCTCCTTGATCGAGAACGGCTTGACAACATAATCATCCGCGCCAAGCTCGAAGCCGTCAATGCGGTCATTTGTGTCGCCGTGTGCGGTCAGCATGATGATCGGCACGCGATTGCCTTCTTTGCGCAAGCTGCTGCAGACATGATAGCCGTTGATTTTCGGCATCATGATATCGAGCACGATCAGCGCGACGGCGTGACTGTGCGCCAACTGCAGCGCTTCTTCACCGTCGGCCGCTTCGAGCACGCGATAGCCCTCGGCCTCGAAATTCCGTACCAGCACTTTGCGGAGCACCGCTTCGTCGTCAGCAATGATAACAGTCAATGGCATTGGTAGTCATTGGCAATAAGTTACAAGTCGCAGGTCAACGATTGAACCCGAATGAATATCGAATATCGAACAAGGAATATCGAAGGTCGAAGTAGCTGCGCAGAACTTCATCATTGGTGATTCCTTGTTGGATATTCGATATTCACATTCCCCGAATCCTAATCGGCATGGTTACGGTGAACGCGCTGCCTTTGCCCGGTGCGCTCTCGACGCTGACACTGCCACCGAGCGCATCCACCAGCTCGCGCACAATGGCCAGCCCGAGGCCGACGCCGGGATACTCGCGCGTCAATTCATCGCCCACGCGGTAGAACCGCTGGAAAATGCGCGCGTGCTCATCGGGCGCAATGCCAATGCCGAAATCCTGGACGGTCACGCGGGCGTGCGTGGCATCCGCGGCAATCGTCACGACCACTTCGCGCGCCGCACCGGAATATTTTACGGCATTGTCCAGCAAATTATACGCAATGCGCTCCAACGCTTGCACATTGCCGTTGACCACCGGCGTGGCCTCTGTGCGCATAGTGATGGCAATGCCTTTTTGCGCCGCGGCCAGGTTGACGGTGGCAACCGCCGCGGTGACGGCTTTGTCGAGCGCCACTGACTGCAGGGCCAGCGCCCGGCCGGCGCCCGGCGCGCGCGCCACGTCAAGAATGTTGTTGACCAACTGCGTCAGCCGGTCGCTTTCCGACATGATCAGTTTGGCGTATTCGTGCTGGTCGTCCGGCTCATGCACGACGCCGCGCTCGATCGTCTCGGCCAGCGCGCGCACGGCGGCAATCGGCGTGCGCAATTCGTGACTGACCGCCGCCACAAAATTCAATTGATGCGCCAGCAGCAGGCGCTCGGCGCGCAGCAGTCGCGCGGCGCGGATCGTCAGCCATGCCAGCAGGACGAACAGCCCGCTCAATCCGCCAATCTGTGCCAGCATGCGCACGCGATACCGGGCCGCCCAGCGCGCGGCGTCAAACGGCACCAAGGCCAAGGTCACACCATACAGATTGGTTGCGGCACATTCACCCAGTGCCGCCGGTTCAAACGGTCGGCGCACGACGATATGCACAAAACTATTACTGGCGCGCGCGGCGGCGACGGACAGCCATTCGTCCGCAATCCACGCGGCACAGCGGTCTTCGTCCAGCCAGTAGCTGGTGGTGGTCGCGCGCCCGGCATCGCGGCCGGTGACCCGCACGCACAGCCCGGTCTGCGGCAGGAATGCAGCAAGCATCACGCGTGTGCGCTGCACAAGACTTGGATTTGCGCCCAGGCGCGCCAGCCGTTGGACCAGCGCCAGCGTGGCATCGCGCGCAACCGGCGCGGTGCGCAAGTCCAGCGCACCGGCGGCATCCAGCCATTGGGCCGCTGCAGAATCAAACCACGGCGTGTGCCGTTGCAGTGCCAGTTCTTCCAGCCATGCGGCCAGCCGGATTGGGAATCCATGCGCGTCCATGTCGTGGGGATAGCACTCTTGCATCAGGCAATAGACCGCCTTGGCGCGATTGGTATCGCCCGCAGCTTGCGCGGCTTCGGCCACGCGCCAGGCGATCTCGACCGCCACCGCGCGATCATGCCGCACCAACCGCGCCAGCACCGGGTCGGTCACGACCTGCCCGGCCGCGTCGTTGGTCAGCGCGGCCACCGGCACATTTGACCAGACTGTTTTCGGGAAATAATTTTCAACCAAGCGCGCGAGCGAGGAAGTCGTGCAGGCTTGCAGCGCAAAGGTACACGGCGGCAACACCGGCGCGCCATCGTCGGCGATGCTGATGATTGCGCGCGCCACGCCGGAGGTCTGCAACTGCGCCGTTGCGCGCGTGCATGCTGCGGGCAGCCATGCGTCCAATGCACGGGCGAATGCGGCGAGAATGTCCTGCGATTGCGCGGTGTTCAGTCGCTCTCCTGCGCGGAACTGCGCGACAGAGTAAACAATGCCGGCCGCCGTTGCCAGCATCAGCAGGATCAAGAACAGCAACAACAGGCGCGGCCTACCGCGCATACGGCGGTCGAGCAGCAATGAGGTGGATCGCACGGCACGTGTCATGAAGGTAGCATAGCCATTCAGCCCGCGCGAGTTGTCACGCAGTTGTCAACCCGCGCGGAGCCAAAGAGGATAGGCCAATGCATTATGACGCCCATTTCAGGGAGATCTTCTTCCCTGAATGAGCACAGTCGCGGAGATACAGATTGATCAGGTTTTGATAGGGCACGCCGGTTTCCCGCGCCAAGGCTTTGAAGTACTCGATGACGTCTGTTCCCAGGCGCATCGTGACTTGTTTGCGGAAGTGCTTGGCGTAAGGATTGCGAATTGAATCGGTAAAATCGTATTCTTTTCTCATAGGTAGCTCCCGTATTGTTTGCGTTCGTTTGGTGTGGCTCTGCGCGCCGAGATAATCCGAATAACTTCGTCATGCTCGCGATATGCGTGGCACACGATCAGCAAGCGCAGCCTGGCGCTGAACCCGAGGAGAATAAAGCGATCCTCCTCGCGCGAGTGGTCAGGATCATGCTTTACGCGGGCATTTTCATCGGCAAAGACCGTGGTGGCTTCTTCAAACGACACGGCGTGCTTGCGCTGGTTCTCCACCGCCTTCGCCATGTCCCATGCGAACCGCGTTACATTCATAATTATATTGTATTGTTTTTAGCATTACAATGCAAGCAACATCAGATAAATTCGTGCCTGAATCCATTGTTTTTCCAAGGGCCACCGGCCCGTTTTCATCCCAGCCCGGGGCAACGCCCCAGGTAAGGAGTGGCCATAGCACACATAAGGGCTGAAAGCCCGTTTCATTAATGTGGCATGTTTGATAAGGCGGGCTTTCAGCCCTTTTGTTATTGGATTTGGATTTCTGGGGCGGTGCCCCAGGCTGGGTTAAAATGCGCCTTTGGCGCTGCAAAACGTCTTCGCATATCAGGGATTCGCGCGCGTCACTTTCCCGACACGCGGAGTCTGGAACAGGCGTCGCGACAGCACCCGATAGGCTGGCTGGTATTCTTTGATGAACGCCGGCGTATGATGCACGACCGGATAATTGTTGCTGCGCACAAACGTGTCGAAAGCTTGCACGTCGGCGTGCGTCAGCGGCACGCTGCCGTCTGCCACCGCGGCGACAACGTGCTGCCATGCTTGTGAAACCGCCGCCGGGTCGGCGTGCGCGGCGTGCACCGACTGCCACATGGCCTTTGCCACGGGCTCGAGCGCGCCGCCGCGCGCCTTCCACGCGCGCAAGTTGAACCAGGCCCAGTCATCGGTGATGCCAATCGGCAGCCACAGCGTTTCATTGGTCGGCGTGATGTGTTGCCATTCGTTGGTCAACTCATCCTGCAGTGCGGCGCCGGCCTGCGCCAGATGGCCGGGGCCACAAATGCCTTGATACAACATTTTATAAACATCTTGCGCCGTGGCGCGCGGGAAGCGTTCGAGAAATGCCGCCGCACGTTGAACTGGCGCATGCGGCGTGATAATCACACTGGTCATGCCGGTGAAATATAGTTGGGCACAGCGTTGCACATCGGCCGGCGTCAAATATTGCACGGCTTGCGGCAGCGCATCGGCATACCACGCGCCCACGCCGCGATATTCCGAGACGACCGCCTGTGCGGCCTGCGCCGCGGGCGATTGCTGCTGAGTGGCCAGACTGACCGCCAGGGCGGTCTTTGCATCGTTGACGATTTGCGGCTCAAGCGGCTGACGACAAAGCTCGTCGATGGCCACCGCCATTTTTTGACGCACCAGCGCGGCGTTGTCCGGCAGGCATTGCGCCAAGGCAATCAGCCCGCCGGCATGCGTGTCACTGAGCACATCAGCATAGACAACATACACCAAATCGGCGTTGCCGCCGCGCAAGACATCAAATAACTTGCCACTGAGCCCGCCCAAATAACTGTTGAGCAGCAACAGGGCCGGATACATGGGCGTGCCGGCCAGCGGCGCGGGATACCCCAGCATCACGGTGGCTTGCGCGCGCGGTGCGGCGATGAGGGCGGAGGTGTGGAGAGATGGAAGGATGGAAGAATGGAGGAATGAAGGGATGGAGGAACGGAGAGATGGCGTGGGGAGCGCGGCAAACAGGGCCGTGCATTGTTTCAGCACGGCAGCTGGATTCACCGCACCCGCGATGGCAATGACGATATTCGACGGCTGCAACAACGCGCGGTGAAACGCCGCCAACTCGGCTTGGGTGATGCGCGCCACCACGCCGCTTGTGCCGCTCAGGGGCATGGCATAGGCCGAGCCGGCAAAGAAGTTTGCGCGGAAGTCGAGCATGGCCTCGACTTGCCATTGATCGCGTGCCGTGCGGATTTCGGACAATTGCACGCGCCGCTCGTTTTCTAATTTGTTGGTGGAAAAGGTTGCGCGCAGAAGTGTGTCCGCAAGAACATCCAGCAGGGCGGGCAGATCCGCGGGCGTGCATTCAAGGTCGCCGGCAATGCCGTCGCGGCGCGCCTCATAGTGCAACGCGGCGCCACGCGCCTCGATCGCCTGCGCAAGTTCGTCGGCTGTGCGCGTGGCGGTGCCTTTGGTCAGCATGCGCGCAAGTAGGGTTGAAATGCCATTGTTGGTCGGTGTTTCCGCCAGAACGCCGCCGGGGAGATACACACTGGCAGCCACCAGTTGCGCGGCATGGCTGGGGCGCAGAACCACGCGCACACCGTTCGCCAGGCGCGTGATGGTATTGGTCTCATCCGCGGCGGCATCCGCGGCGCGCGCGCTGGCCTGCGTGGGCGCAAGTGCGCGCGGCCGCACGGCCACGGAAATCTGGGCGTTGGTCTGCAAATACACGCGCGCCACGGCCAGCACATCCGAAACGGTCAGCTGCATGAATTGCTGCGACATGCGGGTGCCGGAATCCGGATCACCAGCGGCGACATCGCTGCCGCCCAGCAAGCCGGCGACGCCCTCCACCGATTGCAGTGTACGGGCATAGTCGAGTGCAAAGCCGCGCTGAATGCGGGCGACGTCGGCAGGCGCGAAGGCCTTGTCGCGCGCGGCCATGCACTCCGCCACGATTGCCGCGACCGCCCCCGTTTCGCCGCCTGGCTCACAGGCATAATCGATGATGAACAATCCTTGGCCCAGGGATGGCGTCCAACTGAATGTGGCAACATCGGTGACGACGCGTTGCTCGTTTTGGACACGTTGCACCAGCGGCGCCAGCTCGCCCTGGCCCAGCAATTTGGCCAGCAGATCCAGCGCTTGCGCATCGGGATGCAAGCCGCTGACGGTCGGAAACGCGAGGCAGCCCTTATACTCCTTCACATTGGCTTCTTTGACGGCCGTGCGCGGCGCCCGCACGGGCGGCTCGGCCGGAATGGCGCGCGGCCATTCACGCCCGGGCTTGATCCCGCCAAAGGTGCACTCGAGCACCGGCTCAATCTCCGCGCGCGTCAGCGGTCCGACTACGACGACGGTCATGTTGTTTGCCACATAGCGCTCGCGGTAATAGCGTTGCACATCCGCGCGTGACAGCGACTCGAACGCCGCGCAATGGCCAGTCACCGGCACGCGCAAGGGGCTGACGTAATACGCCGTCTGGGTCAGCAGCTGCCACAAGACATCGTCCGGATCTTCCTCACCCATTTTGATTTCCTGGACGATCACGTGCTGTTCGCGCTGCACTTCATTGGTGGAAAAGGTGTAGCGGTACAGTTGGTCGGCGATGACATCGGCCATGACCGGCCATTGATTGGTCAAGGTGGTCATGTGAAAACAGGTTTGATCCTCGGACGTGTAGGCGTTGTGCGTGTCGCCCAGGCCGCGTGCCAGGGCCTTGATTTCCTGCTCACTGCGGCGCGTGCTGGCGCCAAAGACAATATGCTCGACAAAATGCGAAATGCCGCGGCCCAGAAAATCGTCTTCCAAAGCCGCGCCGGTTTTCACAAATGCGTGGAGCGTCACCAGCGGCGTGCCGCGCTGGGTGTGGACAATGACGCGCAGCCCGTTGCTGAGCGCAAACAGTTCGTACGGCACACGCTCAATGACGCCAGCCGGCGCGCTACCGGCGCAAGAAATCAGGAGAAGGAGCATAAAGGAAAAGAGGGGTTTCATCGGGTTCAGGGTTCAGGGTTCAGGGTTCAGGGAAAATGATGAATGATGAGTGATGAATGATGAGTGTTCGGCAGAGGAAGAACTGCGGCGGCAAAATCCCCCAACCGCGCGGCGCGGCCACCCTCTTTTCTAAAGGGGGACGACAGAACCATATCAGGGCAAGATCGCCCATTGGCGCCTTGTGCGCTGCTGGTCATGGTGCGCAGGTGGCGCTGGGTTTCGGGTGTGTTTTTCGCAACGAAATAATTATTAAAAGAGGCGGGTCGGCTTGTATATAAACCAATTGCGATAGCTTTCTGTTCAACACTCAATCTCTGCGTTGCCAACCTAACACCTTTAAACCTTAAACTTAAAACCGGTTGTCATGATCCGCCGCGCACGACTGGATTGCGCAGGCGGCCGATGTTTTCAATGTCGATTTCGACTACATCGCCGGGCTGCAGCGGGCCAACGCCGGCAGGCGTGCCGGTGGCGATGACATCTCCGGGTTCGAGCGTCATGACATGCGAGACAAATTCAATGATTGCCGGAATGCCGAAAATAAGCTGGGCGGTGCGCGACTGTTGGCGCAGTTCGCCGTTGACAAAACTGCGCACGGCCAAATCGGACGGCTCGATCCCGGCCACGATCGCCGGGCCGATCGGGCAGAAGGTGTCAAAGGATTTGGCGCGCGTCCATTGGCCGTCGGCGCGCTGCAAATCGCGCGCGGTGACGTCATTCAAGCAGGTGTAGCCAAACACGGATGCCAGCGCGGCGGCCGCCGGCACGCGCCGCGCGCGCGCGCCGATCACCACCGCCAGCTCGGCTTCGTAATCCACGCGCTGCGTCCAATAATCAGGGTAAACAATCGATTCATCCGGCCCGATCACGCTGGAAGGCGGCTTCATGAAGATCAGCGGGCAGGCCGGCAGGTCATGGCCGAATTCCTGGGCGTGATCGCGATAGTTGACGCCCAGACAGATGATTTTTGAAGGTTGGCATGGCGCGCGCAACACTGCGCCGGCGGCCGGGATTTCCGCGATTTGACAAACATTGGACTGCCATGGCGCGGCCGAAAGCAACTCGATGATTGCGCCATTATGCCGCCCGTAATGCATGACGCCATGCAGTTCAACGCGGACAAAACGGCCAAGCGGGTTCATACAGGCACGTGCTTACGCAAACTGGGTCAGGAAGCGTAAGTCGTTTTCGTAAAAGAGGCGGATATCGTCAATGCCATATTTCAGCATGGCAATGCGCTCGACGCCCATGCCGAAGGCAAAGCCGGTGACCGCGTCGGGATCATAGCCCACCGCGCGAAAGACATTGGGATGCACCATGCCGGCGCCGAGAATTTCGACCCAGCCGGTCTGCTTACAGACACTGCAACCACGACCGCTGCAGACACTGCAGGTGATGTCCACTTCCGCGCTCGGCTCGGTGAAAGGAAAGTAGCCCGGGCGGAAGCGCAGCTTGACCTGCGGGCCGTAATAGGCGTGCGCAAAATCGAGCAAGGTGCCTTTCAATTGGGCAAAGCTGACCGCGCGGTCAACGTACAAGCCTTCGACCTGGTGAAAGATCGTGTAATGCGACGCGTCAATCCGTTCATTGCGATAGACGCGGCCGGGCGCGACGAAGCGCAGCGGCGGCGTGGTCTGCTGCATCACGCGGGCCTGCACCGGCGAGGTGTGCGTGCGCAGGATAAAGCGGCCGGCGCGCGGATCCGCGGCCGGCGCGGCATTGATGAAAAACGTGTCCTGCACGTCGCGCGCGGGATGCGATGCCGGAATGTTCAATGCGTCGAAATTGTGCCACTCGTCCTCGATCTCCGGCCCTTCCTCAATGGCAAACCCGAGGCGCTGAAAGATATCGAGCATTTCGCGCAAGGTCTGGGCCAGCGGATGCGCGCCGCCCTGTACGCGGGCACGCCCGGGCAGGGTGACATCCAAGGCATCCTGCGCGAGGGACTGGGCGTCGGCGGCATCCAGGAGCGTGGCGCGGCGCGTTTCGAGCGCGGCGGTAACGACGGCCTTGGCGTCATTGGCGACTTTGCCGAGGGCGGGTTTGTCGGCCGCGCTGAGGCCTTTCATGGCGCCCATGCATTGTGCCAGCGCGCCTTTGCGCCCGAGATACTGGGCATCCAGGGCCTCCAGCTCTTTCAAGGCGGTGGCGGCCGCAATCGCGGCGCAGGCCGCGTCTTGCAGCTCGGACAGGCATGTGACAAGGGTGGTGAGCATGGCGGAATTTACAAGGTGTGATTTTTGATTTACGATTGTAGCAGCAGGCAATCTTAAATCAAACATTCAACAGGGCGGCGATATAGCCTTCCATCGCCTCGTGCATATTGCGTACCGCTTCTTCGCGCGAAGTGCCCTGTGAAATACAGCCAGGCAAACTGGGGCATTCCGCAACCCAGTAGCCGTCTTCGCCGGGATATACCATTACTTGCCGCATATTACATGGTAGCACGCCACATGCAGGTTGTCAAGTCAATCCTTACGCTCCCTTGGCCAGCGCGCACAAGGTCTGGAACGCGGCGGCGTCTTCGATCGCCAAGCCGGACAGCATCTTGCGATCCAGCACGACGTTGGCTTTTTTCAGGCCGCTGATGAAGGTGTTGTACGACATGCCGTTGTCTTTGGCGGCGATGCCGATGCGGGTGATCCACAGACCGCGCTGGGTGCGCTTGAATTGGCGGCGATGCCGGAAGGCAAAGGCCATGCCGCGATTCAAGGTTTCGGTTGCGGTCCGCAATAGATTCTTGCGGCCGCCGAAATTGCCCTTGGTCTGCTTGAATAAACGATTCTTACGCCGGCGTGACGCCGGACCATTGGTGGCTCTTGGCATAGGAAAACTCCTGGTGCTGGATTACGCCGTTGGGTGGCCAGAATTACCCGTACGGCACCATTTTTTTCATGTTTAAACTATCGGCCGGGCTGGCCAGGGCGCTGCCACGCAGCTGCCGTTTGCGCTTGCGCGTCTTGCCGGTCGCCATGTGGCGCCGACTGGCCGTGGTGCGCAGCACCTTGCCGCCCTTGGTTACTTTGAACCGCTTGCTGACGGCCTTGCGTGTTTTTTGTTTTGGCATACCACTATCTCCAATTTATTTAATGACTTTTGCTTTGACCGGCCCGAGCACCGCCGTAAATATATTGCCGAACTGCTTGCCGGGCGTTTCAACCGCGCCGAACTCCTTGACTTCACCAATGAAGCGGTTGACCAGTGCAACCCCCAGCTCGTGGTGCGCATTTTCGCGCCCGCGGAAGAAGCAGGTCAATTTCACCCGGTGGCCTTCCTTCAAAAAGCCGAGCGCATGCTCCTGTTTGGTCGCATAATCGTGCTCGCTGATGCTGGGGCGGATCTTGACTTCCTTGGTCTTGACTTGGTGGCTGTGATGGCGGGCATCGCGCTCGCGCCTGGTCTGCTCAAACCGGAACTTGCCATAGTTCATGATTTTGCAGACGGGCGGCTGCGCGTTGGGCGCCACTTCCACCAGATCCAACTCACGCCGCGCGGCCTTTTCGAGCGCGCGCTCGACCGGCACAACCCCCAATTGCTTGTCCTCTGCAATCAGGCGCACTTCCTTGGTGTGATACTTGATCTGCTCGTTGATACGGATCTTGTCGACTTGATACTGAATGCGCGCGATGACGGTCTCCGGGTGTGGGATTACGCGGCGGGGTGCGGCGCCCAGGCACTCTGCCGGGCACGTGTGTCGCGCTCTGCGCACACCCGCGTGACAAATTCATCAAGCTCTACCGGCGGCACTTGCTGCCCGTTGGCCAGCCGGACCGCGACGCGGTTCTGGGCCATTTCCTTGTCGCCAACGACGACGGCATAGGGCACCTTGTCGAGCGTTGCCGCGCGAATCTTGGCGCCCATTGGTCGGTTGGTTTCATCCACGTGGGCGCGCAGGTTGCGGGCCGTCAAGGCGGCGCAGACCTGCTGGGCATAGGCGATGTGGGCATCCTTGACCGGGATCACGCGGATTTGTTCCGGCGCGAGCCACAGCGCAAAATGCCCGCCGCAGTTTTCGAGCAGCACGGCGAAGAAGCGCTCAATCGCGCCCAGCAGCGCGCGGTGAATCATGTACGGCCGGTGCTCCTTGCCATCCTCGCCGATGAAGGTCATGTTGAACCGTTCCGGCAGGTTGAAGTCAAACTGGATCGTCGAGCACTGCCATTCGCGTTGCAGCACATCGGCGATTTTAATGTCGATTTTCGGGCCGTAAAAGGCGCCGCCGCCCTCGTCCATTTCGTACGGCAGTTGTTCGGCCTGCACCACCTTGACCAAGGCTTGCTGGGCCGCTTCCCAGCGTTCCGGCTCGCCGACGCACTTGCCCTTTGGCTGGGTCGAGACATAGACATGGAACTGCTCGAAGCCGAAGGCGCGCAACATCTCGAGGCAGAAGCGCAGGACGCGCTGCAGCTCGGCTTCCATCTGGTCCGGCCGGCAAATGATGTGGGCGTCGTCCTGGGTGAAGCCGCGCACGCGCAGCAGGCCGTGCAGCGTGCCGCTGCGCTCGTAGCGGTAGACCGTGCCGAGCTCGGCCCAGCGCATCGGCAATTCGCGGTAGGAACGCAAGGCGTTTTTGTAAATCAAAATATGAAACGGGCAGTTCATCGGCTTGATGAAATACTCGTCCTCGTCCACTTCGACCGGCGCATACATGCTGTCGCGATAGAAGTCGAGGTGGCCGCTGGTCTCCCACAACACGGCTTTGCCGATATGCGGCGAGTAGACCAATTGGTAGCCGGCGCCATAGTGCGCGGCGCGCCAGTAGCTTTCAATTTCATTGCGGACAATGCCGCCCTTGGGGTGCCACAGCGCCAGGCCGGGCCCGATTTCTTCGTGGAAACTAAACAGGTCGAGTTCCTGGCCAAGGCGGCGATGATCGCGCCGCTGGGCTTCCTCAATGCGCTCCAATGCCTGCTGCAGCATGGCCGCGTCGGGATAGGCGGTGCCGTAGATGCGTTGCAGCATCTGGCGTTTTTCATCGCCGCGCCAATACGCGCCGGCGACCGACAACAATTTGATGGCCTTGACCGCGCCCGTGCCGGGCAGATGCGGCCCGCGGCACAAGTCGAGAAACGGGCCCTGCTTGAAGATCGAGATTTGCGCGTCGGGAATGCCGTCGATCAGCTCGATTTTGTAGGGTGCGTTGTGCTGCTTGAAATACTCGAGTGCCTGGGTGCGCGGCCAGGATTCCTGCACCAGCGGCAGGTCTTGCGCGACAATCTCACGCATGCGCGCCTCAATCTTGGCCAGGTCTTCCGGCGTGAACGGCTGCGGCACGTCGAAATCATAATAGAAGCCGGACGCGATGGCCGGGCCGATCGCCAGCTTGGCGTGCGGAAACAGTTCGGCCACGGCCTGTGCCATGATGTGGCTGGCCGTATGCCAAAAGCGTTCGCGATAATCCTGATCGTCAAACATATTCATACAAGGCGGATAGTATAGCAAAAACGGTGAAAAACGTCAAAAGGGCTGCGCGGCGGGGTGCACGGCGTAAAAGTTGCAAAGTCGAGTCAGGCGACTTGGTCGAGCAAGTCTAGGCGCGTGAGGTAGGCGCAGCGCAGGCAGAGAATTGCCTGTGCGCGTTCGGGATCCCAGCTTGCACCGCTGACCTTCATGCGC
>JAPLST010000386.1 GCA_026398485.1 bacterium | reverse complement strand
GCGCGCACGCCGGTGCTACAATGGCACAGCGACGACTGCGGCGGTCAAGGGCCTGACCGCCCTACCTGTCTGCGCGCGCACGCCGGTGCTACCATGGCACAGCGACGACCGCGGCGGTCAAGGGCCTGACCGCCCTACCTGTCTGCGCGCTCTACGCCGGCGGCTCCCGTTCTTATATCGGAATTTCAGTGCGGCAGTAAGGTCCGCGTGCAAACGCAGGGCGCAACGTGCTATACTGTTCCTGCGTTCCTGCAGAACCTTTAGCTTGACCCAAGGAGCAGACCATGCCCGATTCAACCGGACCGGCCCTGTGGCGCGCATCACAGTTTGATGTCATGGACAAGCCCGGCCACGAGCGCGGCGTGCCCGCGCCCGCACTGGAGTGGCCGGTGGATGCGGCCCAGTCACTGATCGCGCTGCCGGATCCACATGTGCCGCTCGCGCCGGTGGATATCCACGCGCTGATTGCGCAGCGCCGCACGCAGCGCGCCTATGCGCCGGATCCGCTCGCGCTGGCGGATTTGTCTTTTTTGCTGTGGAGCACGCAAGGCGTGCAAAAGCACACGCCGAGTGAGCGCACCCTGCGCACCGTGCCGTCCGCCGGCGCGCGGCATGCCTTCGAAACATTGCTGCTGGTCAACAACGTGGACGGCCTGGCGCCGGCATTGTACCGCTACGTGGCGACGCAACACGCCTTGACCGTGTTCTCCTCGAACGAAAGCATGCTGGACGATGTGCGCGATGGCTTTCGCAATATGAACCTGGTCACGCTCAGCGCCGTGGTCTTTATCTGGGTGTGCGTGCTCGAACGCATGACCTGGCGGTTTGGCGAGCGCGGCTGGCGCTATGTCATGCTGGACGCCGGGCATGTCTGTGAGAATCTGTATCTGGCGGGCGAAGCGTGCGGCTGCGGCACGTGTGCCATTGGCGCCTTCAACGACGCGGACGTCAACGAGGCGCTGGGGCTCGATGGCGCGGGTCAGTTTGTCATTTATGCTGCATCCGTGGGGAGAAAGCCATGCTGAAAAAACCAGTCTGTGTCTATATCAACTGGGCGGCGTATGACGAACTGTCCGACAAGATTGAGCTGACCGAAGCGCTGGCACTGGCGCAATGCGAACATCTGCGGCGGCTGCGCAGCTTGGGTGTCCAGCTTGATTATTATCTGATGGACGCCTTCTGGTATGCGCGCAACGGCGGGTATCGCACATGGCGCACGCCGCATTGGCCGCACGGGCCGGCGCGCTGGCTGGCATGGTGCCGCCGGCACGACGTGCTGCCCGGCCTGTGGTTTTCGACCAACAACTTTTTTGCCGGCGCGCAGATCACACCACACCCGGCATGGCGCGCGTCAATGAACGAGAGCAACACGGCGGCCTGCCTGTTCGACGGCCCCTTTTGGCCGGCATTTCTGCAAATCCTGCAGGCGTGGCACACGCGCGGCATTCGTTGCTACAAATTTGATTTCACCGAATTGGCGGCCGCGACGCCGGCCATGGCGCGCACGCTGCTGCCGGGGCAGATTTGGGAGAAAAACAAAGCCGCATTGATTGCCGGCCTGGCCGCGTTCCGGCGGCGCAACCGGGATACATTGTTACTGGGCTACAACGGACTCGACGAGCAGTATCGGATTGTGGGCGACTGGATCAATGTGCTGGCCGGCACGGGCTATCCGATCTGCAAGGTTGTTGACGAACGCCTGCTTGGTGCGTTCGACGCGGTCTACTGCGGCGATCCGCGCCCGGCCGATGTGCCGGCCATGAATTTCTGGCGCGCCAAGGACATTTACTCGGATCACATGGTGCGCGTGTTTCACGCCAATGACGTGCCGTTGGCGCACATTGACAACAGCGGCTTCATGATCGGCACGACCGGCACCTGTTATTATCGCAAGACGGCCGCGTGGCGCGGCATGTTGCTCTTGTCGTTGATGCGCGGCGGATGGGTGAACACCTATTATGGCAATCTGAATTTGTTGAGCGACGAGGATGCGCGCTGGTTTGCCAAGGCGCAGGCACTGGTGCTGCCCTTGCAGGCAACGGCGCAGTGGACGCCCTTTGGCGGGTTGCCGGGCGCATGCGTGCCGTATGGCATGGCGGCCACGACGCGCGCCGGCGCAGTGTATGCCGTGGTGAACCCGACGCAAGCGATGGCCGAGATTGCCGTGCCGCGCGCGGCCGGCAGCAACTTGGCAGTTTTGTTCCACGATGCGGGCTTTGCGCCGGTCGTGCGCGGCACGCGGGTGACGCTCGGGCCGGAGCAAATGGCCGTGCTCGCGGCCGGCGCGTATGCCACGGCGGCCAACGATTTGGGGATTGAGCCGGATGTGCGGATACCCGGCGCGATCGCGCCGGTGCGCTGCACCACGACCCGCGCGGACGCCCACCGTGTCGAGCTGACCGTGGCGCCGCCGGCGGTGGGTGACCTGCGCATTGTCGTGCGGCAATTTGATGCGCATGGCTTGCCGGTGCGCAGCACAGGCGGCGCGCCGCCGCAGGGCAAGTCACTCGACACAATCATTTGCATCCGCGCCGCGCAAGGCGGGCGCGCCGTGTCAGTGAAAATCAATTATGACAAGGCGATTTGGAGCGGCCTGTCATGGGGTGTCGGCGAACTGCAGCGCACAAGCCTGCGCGGACGTGCGCCGATCTCGATCTGCTGCACGACCAGCGACCCACGCGTCGCGCGCCTGCTGGTCGAGGTCTACTGCGTGCGGCAGAGCGAGGGAGAAACGGAGTGATGGAGTGATGGAGTGATGGGCGGCGGGCGCAAACGACATTTTTTGTCGATTGTCATTGGCCGTGCGGGAAGAGTTGTCCTGCGCCGCATTGCCCGCTGCTTTCTGCGTTCCTACACCAGCGCAAATTCCGGTTGATACTTCAGCAGTGTACTGGCAGGCATGACCACGCACGCTATGGCTTTGATCATGAACTCATCGCGGGCGGTGCAGTCATTGCGAATAGTCATGTGTTGTATTTCTGCCATGCGTTTTCACGTTTCCATGAGTTCACGCCATATTCCATCAACACGGCACCGCCAGCGCAAGAAACCCTGCGCCTTGGTTCCGGCGACTCTGCATGCTGGACGCACCGTCCCGGCGCGTTCCCACTAAGTAATGCGGCAGGATGCCGCCTAGTTCCGGCGACGCGGAGAGCAGCGAAGCTAAGAAGACTATTACCGCCGAGACGGCGGCGCTACTCGTCGCCGCTGGCTGATCACGGCGCAGCCCGCGGAGGGAAGCGACTGCAAAGCGAACATTACTACTGACTTGCAATAATAATTCGCGATTCGTGTCGCGATTCGCGCCGCACACTTGACATTCACGGTTAGTTATGCTATAACAGTTGCACGATGGTTGACTGTACCCACTCAAGGCCATCAATAAGGAAAAGGAAATTTAAGGTCAGCAAAGGCAGTGATATGAATGTTGATTGACCATTTCAATGAGTCGCTTGTTGTTGTTGCGCTACTTTTTCTAGTGCTACCATGTGGCGCCGCTTCAACTTCGGAAACAAACTCTGCCAGCGCCCGGGATGGTGCGTCAGTACATCAGTGCGTCAGTGCGTCAGTGACACAAAAACCGACCACCGACGCACCGACCAACGACCACCGACGCACTGACGTACTGACCATGCCGCCGGTGGCGGGACTCCAAGCAGCCGCCGTACCGCTCCTCCCGCAAGCCGTCCCCCTGTCATCTGTGAAGTCGCTGCTCGATCTCGCGCGCCACTCAGCTTGCCGCGAGGCGGCACAAGCAATTGAACAAGGAAATATCGCCGGCGGTCTGGCCATGCTTGATAAGCTCGCATCCGGCGCGTTTCATTGGCGCGGCGCAGTGACCAACGGCTATCAGCAAGGCTTTTTTGTCTATGCGTTGCGCGGCTACTGCCTCGAGCGACTGGGTGACATTGTCAAGGCCTATCGCGCCTATCAGAACGGCCGCGCGTATTTCGATGACACAGCCGTGGCCATGCAGTGCCCGGAACCGCGCCTCGAAGTGTTTCTCGGCCTTGGTCGCACATGCCTTGTGGCTGGACGCTACACCGACGCGTTCAATTGGCTCGATCTGGTGCGGCTGGAAGCATCGGCCGATCCGCGCATTGCAGCGGCGGCCGACCGCGGCTTGATCCGCCGTGCCGTGGAGATCGGCGATTATCACGACGCGATCACGAACTATTGGGATTTGCAGTTCCAATTGGCAGAATCTGAAGAATCGCAGCACGGAGATCACTCCCACATTGCCCAAGCCGAGAAGAGCAACTCCAAATTCGTTCGCCGCGAACGAATTTACACCCCCGAGGAATACAGAGAATTTGCGCAAATCTATTTCTGGAGGCACCAAGACCGCCCCGGCTTCAAGACCCTGCTCGACGGCATCACCCTCCTCGGCATCGACAACGAATTGGGCATGACCGATCCACTTGTTGTGTCATTTCAAGACAATATACTGCGTGCGGATGACGCTGAAATCAGTCGCTTCTACGATGTGTTGGGTTATGCCATCAGCCAAGCCCGTATGCGCAAGGGCGACGAAGAGTACATTGCGTCGCTGTGTGGCACGCGTTTGCTTATGGGGAAAGTATTTGACTATCTTCTTGTCAGCGATGACTTGCGCGCGGCGACCAAACGCTGTGAGCAAGTCAAGCATGAGCTTGCCGCGAGCCAGCCACCGGTGAGCAACAGATACACGACACGACCAGCCCCGGGGCAGGGCAGCGCTGCGCGCCAAGCAGAGCGGCCCATTGAGCCAAGGCGATTGGATGATTCCGCAGTCGCCCCCGAAGATGAAATGATGAAAGTGGATTGCCTCATGAGACAAGGTCAACCAGCCAAGGCCATGACCATTCTAAATAGCATCTCTATCCCTGGGATGAACAAGGCGGAACAAACCACGCAAAGCGATAAGCTGCTTGGCTACGATGGCGCGCCGCTTGATGTGGTTGTATCTCTTGGCAAGTCCATGCTGGCTCATGGAAATGGTAATTGTACCAATCCCAGTCAAGCGGTCACGCGCGGCACTTTGTTTGGCGACATAACATGTCTGCGGTATGCCGCCTATGTTCTCACTGTCGCTTCATGTGGGCGAGGATGCTACGATGTGTGCGCGGAAGACGCGCTGGCCGCCGTGCCGCCGGCGCATCCGTGCGCGCTGCGCTATTTGGCGCATGGCATAGGCCAGAAGCTCCAACAAGGGGAGTGGGAGAATGCGGCAGGCGGACTTGCGGAGCTCGAGCGGCGCTGGGGTTCGCTACCGGTTGGATTGTATGCAACTTGGGCACGCATTCGCGCGGCGCAAGATGAGACAAGCGAGGCATTTGGCATCCTCTTGCGCGGGCTGCAGCACTACACGCTCAATCCTGAAAACGGTTGCCATGCCCGCGACATGTTGGCCGACCTCTGCGCAAACACTTGGGCATGGGCGGACGATGTTCAACTTGAAGAGTACCTGCGCACCTGTCGCGCAACACTCACGGTGGTAGACCTGCACAGTGCCTACAGGGAGGTTTCACGCATGATGCAGCTGCTCACGGTTGTGTTGCCGGCCGAGCAGCAGCTACGTGCCGCGATGCAACGGGATGATTGGTCTGCCTCGCACGGCTTGCTCTCGAGTCGGTTACGCGGCAGTGCCCAAGCTGGTCACACCTTGCAGCGCGCAATTGTGTATGCCGCTCTGGGCAACACAAATGCCGCTCTGGCTGCTGTTGCTGATGCATATGCCGCACGTTTGCGCTTCTACAGCGGCTTGGGAACGAATATCACCGTTGCCTTGGGCCGCGCTGAGGCACTTAGACAGGAATGGTCGCACAATCTAGCGCCCACCAACCAATAAGGAGTCAAATGCGCCCGCCGTATCGTCATGTTCTCGCCACTGCGTGTCTGCTGCTGTGCGCCTGTGATGGTCCGCGCCGGACTAGTGGAGCGAGCGGCACGCAACCGTCAAACGCGCGCACGGCAGGCGTGGTCACAAGTCATGTCAACGCGAGTTCGTCCAGCACCATGCCTGTGCGCACGACATCACCTGTTGTGGCATCGGCTACCAATATTCCTACGACCACCGATCTTGATCCCGCGCGCGAACGCATGGCCTTGCTGGACAGCCTTATCTCGAGCAACGCCACTTCGACCCTCCATCCAGAACTTGCGCAGCTCTTGGCATTTCGGCCGAACATTGAATCTTGGCAAAGTGATGACTGGGCGCGGATCGTGGCGTGCATGAATGAGTTCAGCCCGGCAGACGAAAAGATATTGATAGATATGACGCGTGCGGCACTGTCTAATCTTCGCGCTGAGGATTATCCGATGCTTGAAAGAATGGCGCAAGAGTTATGTAGGCTATCTGACAGCGCTCACGACAGAGTCTTTTCTGAACAACTCGTGGAGCGCACGAGCAGAACTCTGTGGTTCATTAATCAGAATCAAAAAGCCGAGGAGTTGATAAATGCATCCATCAAACGTATGCAAAAGGACGCCAACGCAAACACTTACGTGTACGCAGAGGCACTTAGCCTGCACGGATACATTCTTCTCACAGAACTTAAGAGATACGCTGAGGCTGCTGCCCGCTTACAGGAGTACTTGAACATAGAAGGCTTGCCGCAGGGCGAACGGAACCTTACAGAGGTTGACCTTCATGCAGCCTATGCGCGGCAAAACGATAATCCAGAGTTGCGACGTAAGGGGATCCTACATTTGCAGAAGTTAGCGGCGTCTAATGACGAGAAGTTGGCATTGTACAGTCATTCAGCGCGCTGGTGGCTCGGAATAATCAACAAGGAAATAGAAAAGGAGGGAACGAAAGAACATTAGCTGCGTCAGTGTGAAGTCAAACAAAAGTGGTAGCAACAAGTTGATAACAAATCTGAAGGGAGAGTGGAAGATGAAAGCAGTATCAGTGATGATAGTCCTTGTGGGAATTTGCGCATTGACTATGTATGCAGGTATCTGCGTGAAGGACGGATGTGGTGATATCCTCCGTAGAGATTCGAGTTCACTTGCGAACCATATAAGGTTCAAAGAAAACCAAAGCCACACCTACTCAACTCAACCAATTAGTATTACGTGTGGTGCTAGATGGTCAGAGTGCAGGTGTGGTGCAGGTGCCGGAGGTGGTGACGAGGCCTGTAATTAGAGGCCTTGACAGTGTTCACAAGACACCTGGCCATGCGCCAGGAGTAGTGTGTGGCCTGCCATTGGTGATTTGTGTCATTGCGAGAGGGCGTACAAACGCCCTCTCTCATAAAAAGAAGGTCTGGTGCGACGCGCCATAGGAGCGGGTGCTTAGTGAAGGGCTTCGACGCAGTGGCGAAACGGTGCGAAACGGTGCTGAAGGAGCGCAAGGAAGGCCGTCAAAAGGTCGCGTGAAAGCTGAAGGACTTCAAGACTGCCTTGATTGTCAAGTAGATGAGCGAGAAGCAATTGAATCGGGAAGACAGCCAAGATCACTCCTATGGCAAGTTATTCAAAGTGCAACATGATTTAGATCATCACCAAACGCGGCGAACTGACACGCCGCATAACCCATACAACATTGTCTAACAGCAGTTTGCTGTTATGAATTTACAGCATAGCGACATCGGCTTCTATTCAGATGCACTCTCGCTGTTGTTTCTCGCAGCAATAGTGGCTGCGTGTCTTGCTGCTTTCTCGTGTGCAAGCAAAAGAATCTGCCGGGAGAATAGGGTTGACGGAGCATGGTTGACCTCAATGGTGATCATTGCAGGTTCATTTCTTGTGATGGGCACAGCCGGGACTAATTGCCAACCAACAGTTCTCATGCTATGCGGTTTCGTTGTCTTCCTAGCTGCGCGAAGCCAACCTATCTGCGGCGGTATTGTCTCGTGGTTCGCCTCAGTTCTTCTTCTATTGGTATTGACGCTCATGTGGCAATGGCAAGTGCGGCAACAATTGTGTTCTGTGTTCAGCAATAGCAACTACCTTGCGGCATTCATGGCAACCGCTGTGCCGATAATGCTGGGCGCAGTACTTGATGGCACACGAAGACAGAAGGCGTGGCTGGTTGTCTATTCAAGTATTGTTGCGGTGTCAGGCCTAACAATCCTAATCACACACAGTCGTTCAGCTCTGTTGGGCATGGGGGCCGGCTTGGCTGTAGTATGCATGCCGATGTTGAGCGTGCGGCTGCGCAAATGGATAGCATGGTTGCCTCTTCAGAATGCCCTAAGCTGGATAGTTCATCTTTGCATCCTAGTCGCTATATGTTGCATAGCGTTGGTTGCTTTTCGATATTTGTATTTGGTCAAGCCGCTGTCGGGCGCTGGACGTGCGTTGATCTGGTCGGTATCTGCGCGCATGGCGGTGGATGCGCCCTTTGCCGGCGTTGGCTTCGGCAATTTTGCCAACACATACAATCTCTTTCAGGCGGAGTACTTTGCCAAGGGAGGCGGGAGAATAGCGCAACGTATGGCCGCTGATGCTTGTCGTCATGCCTTCAATGAGCCGCTCGAAGTGGTAGCGGAGCTTGGCATTCCCGGATTGGTGATGCTGCTTTTGTTCGCGGGACTGATTCTGAATGAGGTGTGGAAAGTGGTGCGGCGGCATAGCGTGGCGATAGTCGCTCCACCAGTAGCAAAAGGCATCTATCGCGGCACGGCGGCCGCTCCCACTCTAGAGTCAGATAACCAACGACCGACGATCGATTACCTTACTTTGGGCATCGCCGGGGCAGTGGTGTGTTTCATGGTCATGTCGCTGTTTCATTTTCCGCGCAAGGTTGTGCCGACATGGCTGGTCTTCAATTACGCGTTGGCTTGGGTCGTCACTGCGAATCAGCGGTGTAAACAAGGAGTAAATGAGCTAAAGAGAAGGCACAAAACATTAGTAGTGGTGGGCTGGAGAGTGTTTTGGTTTGTGGCGTTTGTGGGCAGTGTGGCGCTGGTGCCGCTTTATGTGAAGAACTACCGTGATGCGCGGCGCTGGATTGCCGCACATGAGTTGACAAAGACCGGCGAGGTTGCCAGAGCGTACTCAGAATACACTGAGTTGTATCCCAAACTTAAGTGGAGCGGTAGATTCTGCGCGTATTATGGCAATGCAGTCATGGCTGGATCTGAGAAGGCAAATGCAAGCGCGCGCATTGACAGCAGTGCCGCGCGAGAAGCGGTCGCGTTGTATGAGAAAGCGAAATATACCTATCCCGATCCCTACATGTTTGAGAACTTGGCGGTGGCGTATTTGAAATTGATGGACGGCACAAATTGGCCGGTGGTGGTGCAGACACAATATGCCACGGAGACGCCGGCACAAGTACTCATGCGCAAGCTGCGCGAATGGCGATGCGGAACCAATATGTTCTTCGAGCCACCGCCGACACAATTGACACAGGGGGATTGCATTGGTCGGGCGATTCAATATCTGACGCTGGCGTCGAATATACTGCCCTGGCGTTTGACGTCAAAGTGGTATCTGGCGCAAATCTACCGCGATGTGGGCGATGTCAGCAATGCGGTCAATTATGCGCAGCTCGTCGTGAATATTCCCATGAAAAAAGACACACCGCAAGGGCGCGAGTTCAAACGGAAAGCGCAGAAAATGTTGATTGAGCTCGGCGTCAGATGCGATGATCCCGGGCTGGTCGTGTTTGATATTCATGACCGGAAGACGTGGAATGAGGGGAAGTGGTAAGCAATTTACAAGTTACAAATGACAAATGACAATTTATCAGACAAGGGAATGAAGATGAGGCAAAAGGCGTTGTGGGTGGGTGTTATGCTTGTTCTTGGCAGTGCATTTGCGGAGTGCAATGAAGATGCATGGCTTGTTGCCGGAGCGTTTGAACTATCTCAGACGAATGTGTATGACTATCCGTATTACTCGTCGGTCTTTGCGCGTCTCCCTGATGTACTTGTGACGAATGAAGCCCTTGGCGGAACTGAGATGCCGCTTGGATTTGTACCAACTACGTGGTCGAATCTATGCCCGCAAATCTCGCCGTGCGTGGTGTTTTCCACAACAGGTGTGACGGCCTTACTTCGGATGGAATGCGAACAACTTGTCGGCTGCATTGTCTCGTCGGAATGGCCATGTGTCACGTTGGGCAGCAACCGCATTGAACGCTACTGGCCGATTGTGCCGCCCGGTACGAATCGAGTTTTGTTTATTGACCATTCGCGGCGCAAGCCGGGTGAAACGAGCGGTTGGCTTCGCCTGAAGCTCGATTATCATGGTGTACAGCGAGTCCCTTTGTATGTGCAAGAAACAGCGCCAGACACGTCACGTCAGCTCGCCATACAAAAGTGGCGGCGCATGGCATCGGTACAGGGACAGATTCAGGAGTTGCCTAGACAGGAGCACAGTCTTGTGTGCGCGCAGAATTATTGGGTGTCGCCGGTTGCGCAGGACGCCGAGCTGCGTTTTGGCTGTGATGATGCGGTGAAGATATGGTTGAACGGGCGCATGCTTTATGTGTATCCACACAGCCGCGGCTATCAACGCGAACGGTATGTGACGCCGGTGAAGATTAAGGCTGGCACAAACTGGTTTCTCTTTGCATTGGTGAACGGCGCTGGGATAGCCAATCTTGGCGCGCAGCTTTATCCGACTGCTGCGCCGCTGGACGGCGATGTATTTCTGCAAGACATAAAAGAAAGCGTTGCCGAAGATGAGGCGGTGCCTTATTGGGCAATTGCGGGCCCGTATGTCTGCGAAATGCAGGAGACAAATGACGAGATATTCTGCGCAGCCATGATCGAGCAGCTAAGCAAAGACGCCGAAAGAGCTATAGCGCGTGATGCCATGTGGCGACGAGTGGGATTTAGTGACGAGTGCGCCGATCTTGGTGATAACTTTCCGCCGCGCTCATGCGTGTGGGCGCGCTACCGTTGGGTGGCTGCGGACGCCGGCATGGCCGATTTGCGTTTTGGCAGTGATGACGGTGTGTGCGTGTGGCAAGACGGCCAGTTGCTCTATAAGGTCGGCGAGGTGCGCAGTTATCGCCGCGACAGCGATCAAGTGCGCGCACACCTAAAGCGTGGCACGAACGAATTCATATTTTGCGTGTTGAATGCGGGTGGACGCGGTGATCTAGGCGCACGCATCTATCCAGACGAAAAGGCAAGTGCGTATTGGCGTTCTGTGCAAACTGGCGCTGTGATACGGCTGGACTATTATTGGATGCCGGCTGCTGGAACAAATCAGAAACCACGCATAAGGATATGCAACTACAAGGCGGCATGTGAACACATTCAAGTGAAAGGGCCAGGCGCAAACGGCATTGTGTATGAGTGGCAAAATACGAATCGGCCAACTGGCGATCTACACATGGCCGCGCGCCCCACGTTTCCCATCGAGATTGACATGCGCGGAAGACCAAATGGCGTCTACAGCGTGATTGCGTACATCGCCGGCGTGCCGCACACAAGGAAATTCCTGTATCTGAACGAAAATGCGCCGCTGACTGACACACAGCGCTGGTGGATTCACTTGCTGGAGAATGAGGATTTCTTCACGGAGTCCGCGATACTGAACGCAATCGAGACATACGCGGACGACGCATATTTTGCCGCCACGTTTAGCGGTCAAATCGTGCGGGCATATCGAGCGGCGTGGGACGGCACATTGCAGCCATATGGTGTCTCGGTACCACGCTCGCTTGCCGGGGCAACAAACTGTCCTTTGCTGGTTGTGCTTGAACCACAGTATCGTGATGATAAAGAAGCCTGGAGCCTGAAATTTCTCAGAAACGACGCGGCCTGCGAGAACATGGTTGCCGTGACGCCTTTCGGATGCGGAACCCGAGTATATGCGGGGCTTGCTGAACGCGATGTGCTGAATGTGATTGCCGAAGCAAAGCGTGTGC
>JAPLST010000305.1 GCA_026398485.1 bacterium | reverse complement strand
CGCGTCGGGTCATCTTGTTGCTGCAATACATCAAACTGGGTGATGCCGGGCTCCTCTGCGCTGCACCGCGCGTTCTCGCAGGATAGCTGCGTGAAAGCCTCAACGGCCTCGGCCGTGACCTGCACAAAAACATGAACAATCAACATGGCTGGCTCCGGGGTGTCAGGTTAACAGGAGAAACCACAGTTAGTATAACATTACCTTGTTTCGCTGCGAGAGAATGTACGCGCGTTTGCAATCGCACCCCGCTTTTGTTATTATTTTTATCGTTATAATCACCACGACGACAAGGATATGCGCTTGACGATTGTTACCCTGATGTCTCCGCCCGCGGCAGACCTGCCATGACGCCTGACCGGGCCCACGTGCTTGACACGCTGGCAGTCCAGCGCGACCGCTGGAAGCGGCGCAATCGTTTCTATCATGCGGCGCTGACGCGCCTGTATAATTTTTACATACCCAAAGGCCAGCGCGTCCTGGAAGTCGGCTGCAGCACCGGCGACCTGCTCGCCGCGCTTGATCCAGCCCGCGGCGTGGGCATTGACGTTAGTTCGCGCGCCATCGAACAGGCGCGGCAGAAGTATGGGCAGCGGCCCACCCTGCACTTCCTGTGTGCCGACGCCGACGCCGACGCGTTCCATCTGGATGAAACGTTCGACTATGTCGTGCTGTCGGACACGATCGGTTTCCTGGGTGATGTGCAGCAGTGCTTCGAAAACCTGCGGCGGGTCATGCAACCGCACAGCCGGATCATCATCAATTCCTATAGTTTTGTCTGGGAACTGCCGTTGCGCCTGGCGGAATTTTTGCACCTGAAGCAGAAGCAACCGCTGCAAAATTGGCTGGCCAATGCCGACATCGTCAATCTGCTCGAACTGGCCGGGTTTGAACTGGTGCAGCGCGAAGGCTTCATGCTGCTGCCGATTCATATTCCGCTGTTGAGCAGTTTGTGCAACGGCTTGCTGGCGAAGCTGCCGGGCTTGCGCGCCTTGACCCTGGCGCAATTTGTCATTGCCCGTCCGCGCGGGGCACCCGCGCCGGCCGCCGCCGCTGCCACCGGCTATTCGGTCAGCATTATCGTGCCCGCCCGCAATGAAGCCGGCAATATCGAGGCCGCCATCACGCGCACGCCCGCGTTCGGCGCGTGGCAGGAATTCATTTTTGTTGAAGGCCATTCCAAGGACGCGACCTGGCAGGAAATTCAGCGGGTGCAGCAAGCCTATCCCGCCACACGGATCAAAATCATGCAGCAGGATGGCACGGGCAAGAAAGACGCCGTTTGCAAGGGCTTTGCGCATGCCGCCGGTGACATCCTGATGATCCTCGACGCCGACCTGACCATGCCGCCCGAGGATCTGCCCAAGTTCTATCGGGCCATCGCCGAAAACAAGGGCGAGTTCATCAATGGCGTGCGCTTGGTCTACCCGATGGAACACGAGGCGATGCGGCTGCTCAATCTGTTTGGCAACAAGTTTTTCAGCATGGCGTTTTCGTATCTGTTGAACCAGCCATATAAAGACACGCTATGCGGCACAAAAGTCATGTGGCGCACAGACTGGGCCCGCATCCAAGCCGGCCAGGCGTATTTTGGCGAGTTCGACCCGTTCGGTGATTTTGACATGATCTTCGGGGCGGCCAAGCTGTTGTTGAAAGCGGCCCAAATCCCGATTCGCTATCGTGCCCGCACCTATGGCACGACCCAGATCAGCCGCTTCGCGCACGGCTTGTTGCTGCTGCGCATGACCTGGATCGGGTTTCTGAAATTCAAATGGCGCCTGCGGTAGGGCGGGAGGGCAGAATGGAAGAATGGAAGAATGGAAGAATGGAAGAATGGAAGAATGGGGGAGTGGGCGGCCAGTTGCAGACGTAGACGCGGCATCCTGCCGCGTTGAACGGCAAATAACATTGACCAATGAAGCATAATTTATTTTCGCTGCTGGCGCATCCACTCACCCGCGGGTTGGACATTGATGCTCCTGGCACCACGTTGCTGCGCCGCCAGATTGTCAAGACCAAGCCGTTTTTGCGCAACATTTACGAGGAATGGTATCGCCAGATTGCCCGGGCCATACCTGCGGGAGCGGAGCCAGTGCTCGAGTTGGGCGCGGGCGCGGGCTTTATGCAGGACGTTGTGCCCAATCTTATTACCTCGGAAATTTTCCCGGTTGAGGGTGTTGACCTGACCATGGATGCCTGTGCACCATGGCCGTTTGCCGACCAGTCCCTGCGCGGGGTGGCCATGACCAATGTGCTGCACCATCTGCCGCAGGTGCGCTTGTTTTTGCAGGAAGCCACGCGCTGCATCAAGCCCGGCGGAGTCATGGCCATGATCGAGCCGTGGAATACTGCGTGGGCGCGCCTGGTCTACCAGCATCTGCATCACGAGCCGTTTGACGTGGGCGCGGTCGACTGGCAGTTTCCCTCGTGCGGCCCGTTGTCGGGCGCGAATGGCGCCTTGCCCTGGCTCATCTGGCAGCGCGATCTCGCCCAATTCCAGAAGGAGTTTCCGGCCTGGCACCTTGAACAAATAACCCCCCTCATGCCGCTCGCGTATCTGCTCTCCGGTGGCGTCTCGTTGCGTGCGCTGATGCCGGGCTGGATCTATCGGGTGGTCCGCGCCATTGAGAAAATTGGCTTGGATGCGCACGGGGGCATGTTCGCCTTGCTGGTGCTGAAAAAACAGGCCCGGTAACCAACGCTGCCTGCGCCACAAACCGTTAACCACAGGATCCAACGCCATGCAACATGCCAAGGCACTATGGCTGTCGGTCGCGTGCTGTATTCTACTGCGCCTGCTTTTGTTTGGCATGTTTGCGCCGTGGCGCGCGGAGATTGAACACGCATCATTGCTGGCGGCGGATGCCGGACAATACCATGCCTGCGTGCTCAATCTGCGCACAACGGGCGTCTATTCGTGTGCGACAGAAGGCCCGCGTGAACCGGATAATATCTGGCCGCCTGGCTTTCCGTTTCTCGCGTATGGACTGTTTTCGCTGACCGGGGTAAAACCGTGGCTGATGCTCCTGGTCAACATCGGCCTTGAGGTCCTTACCCTCATGGCTATATGGTGTATCTGCCGTGCCCTCTGGTCGGTGACGATCAGCGCAATCGCCGTGTGGCTTTTTGCACTCAATCCCATCGCGATTACCAATGCCATGGGGTACCGCCCCGACACCTTGTTTCAGTGTGTGTTGGCGCTGTTTGTCCTGGTGTGGCTGTTGTACATAGCCGCGCCCACAT
>JAPLST010000060.1:24579-26418 GCA_026398485.1 bacterium | reverse complement strand
TAAGGAAAGTAGCGCAAGCTATGTCAGGAGTTCTGGACTCGGCATTCGGTAATCAGCTGCTTGGAGTTCCGCCAGCAGCGCATGCGCGTCAACTTAAGCGGCTGGAAGCCGCTTCTACGACAGCTGCACTCGCTAAGTTGACGCGCATGCGCCAGCGGCGGGATGTTCGGTATTCGGTGCAGAAACAAAACCAGCAGGTGAGGTAGGGCGGTCAGGCCCTGACCGCCGGTGCTGCATACGCGCGCACGCCGGTGCTACAATGGCACAGCGACGACCACGGCGGTCAAGAGCCTGACCGCCCTACCTGTCTACGCGCTCCACGCCGACGACTTCCGTTCTTATAGCGGAATTTCAGTGCGGTCATGAGCCGCTTGCTAAATTCTCGCGCCGCGCGGGAATTTTCTAGTGCGCTTAAATTGCCTGGGTCAGGCGCCCGAGCTTGTCGGTGAGCTTTGTGTTTTCAGAGTAATCAACGGGACAGGCAATGACCGATACCGTCTCGTCGGCCAGCGCCTTTTTGAGCGTGGGCAGAAATTGATCGGCCGCCTGGATGAAGTAACCCTTGGCGCCGAAACTTTCGGCATACTTCACAAAATCAGGATTGCCGAAGTCCACGTGTGAGTGGCGCTTGATCTCCAGCTCCATTTTCCATTTGATCAGACCGTAGCTGCCGTCGACCCAGACCAGGATCACCACGGGGATTTTTTCGCGCAGGGCCGTCTCGATCTCCTGGGAGTTCATCAGGAAACTGCCGTCACCCATGACCGCGAGCACCTTCCGGCCCGGTCGGGCAAGCTTGGCACCGAGTGCCCCAGGCAATGCAAAGCCCATGGTCGCAAGGCCGTTGGAAATCAGGCAGGTGTTCGGACTGTAGCTGGGGTACAGGCGGGCCATCCACATCTTGATGGCGCCGGTGTCGGCGAGCACAATGTCTTCACGCCCCATGGCCGTGCGGATGTCCGCCACCAGCCGCTGGGGCTTTACGGGAAACGACATGTCGTTCCGTCCGCGCTCCAGTTCCTCCTGGAGCATGGCACGGATTGCCATCGACCCGGCGTCCAGTCCGGCCTTTGGCGAAACCTTTGCCGCCAGCGCATCGAGCGATGCGGAAATGTCACCTTGGATGCCCACGGTCACGTTGTAATGCGTGTCCACCGCGGCGGGAAAACGATGCAGATGAATGATCTGCTTGTCATTCCCGGGGTTGATCCGCGCCGGCGGGAACTCCTGCAGTTCATAGCCGACGCAGATGATCACGTCCGCCCGGTCAAATCCGAAGTTGGTATAGTCATGCACCATGAAGCCCGTCGCGCCAAGCGCGTTGCGGTGGTCGTCCGGCAGCACGCCTTTGCCATGGAATGTCGTGGCGACCGGAATGCCCAGCGTATCCGAGAAGCGGACCAGGGCTGCCTGCGCATTGTTCCGCGCCGCCCCGTGTCCGGCCAGAATGATAGGATTCTTCGCGGACTCCAGTACCGCCGCCGCTCGCGCCACCTGGGAAGGCGACGGCGCATCAGCATAGGCCCGGTTAATGGGCAGCGGGCGCGCCACCGCCGTGACCGCCATGGCTTCGATATCTTCTGGAACGGCAAGAAAGACCGCGCCCGGCCTCTCCGTCTGGGCTGTTTTGAAGGCGCTCCGGATCATCTCGGGCACGGATGCGGGCGTCAAGACGGTGGCGGACCACTTGGTCACGGTGCCAAACATGGCGGCCAGGTCGACAAACTGATGGGTCTCCTTATAGATCCGGTTCAAGCCAACCTGGGCGGTGATGGCGACCAGCGGCGTATTGTCAATCTGCGCGTCGGCAACGCCAAGCAGAAGGTTGATGGCGCCCGG
>JAPLST010000060.1:8479-24565 GCA_026398485.1 bacterium | reverse complement strand
GAGACACGTCCGTACATGTCGGCCATGGAGGCAGCTCCTTGCTCGGATCGTGCAAGGATGAATCTGATCGATGAATTGTTGAGCGCGTCCACGAGCCGGATGTTTTCCTCGCCGGGAATGCCGAAAATGTATTCAACGCCCTCGTTCTCCAAGCATGCGACCATCAGTTCCGCCACCGTGTTTTCTTTTGAACCTGCCATAATGATAGCTCCTTTGCCGGAATCAATTATCTTATAAAATGCCTGTGCTGCAGTTAGTCTGGCATTTTGTTCCCGGAATTGCAAGGGCCACGACGAAGTGTGTTTTTTTGCCCGGGAACGCCAATCTCCCGATTGGCGGCTGCACTTCGTTTTTGCTGCAGCCAAACAGGAGATTGGCGTTCCCAGGCAGCGCTGGGAAGCGTTTGCGCAACGGGCGCGCCTTCTTGGATGTTCATCATCGCCGGCAGGCGCCACGTTTGCGTTCGGCGTTCGGCGTTCGGCGTTGCCTACCAATAGCCGCCGCGCAGCACGCGATACGTGCCACTCGACGCTCCATATGGATCGCTACCCGGCGAACTCGCATGCCGGAACGACAGGGCAGACACTGCCTGAGGCGATGCCCATCCTGCCGCCGTCTTGCATGTCGTCAGTTCGAAAGGAACTTGAAAGGTTCGGAAGGAGCGAACTTGTCCGAGACCTCGCCTGCCAGAATGGGCTTTTTGCTAAGATCCAGTTTACTCGGTTTGTCACCTTTGGCGAGCTTTAATTTATCCAGATCCACCCAGAAAATGCTGGGGGTGTATGCGGACTCGTAGTAGTACCGCCTGGCCCCGGTATCGGCGACGCTTCGCCAGACAGTCGCGGAAATATTTGGCTTCTGCGGATCGGCGATGCCGAGGGGCACCGAGATGCTGCGGATCAGCGAGAAGGTGGTTGCTATCGCCAGTTGCGGATCGTCCTTCTTCTGGGCGGCGGACAGATTCCAACGCACCCGAGCGAACCGGTCGGAAGAGCGGTGGGTGCCTGGGAGGAAATTGACCCCGCCAACTTCCTTCCAGTAGACGTCAATGGCCAGTTGTTCGCCGAAGGTCGGCGAGTTGCACATCACCGTGTACTTGCGGTCGTGGTGGATGACGAGCTTGCCGTTGATGTATTCGAAGATCGCACTGTCACCAGTTGTGTCTGCAAGCGATAGGTGCCCGCCCGCCGTTACCCCGCCAGGCAGGTCGGGGGCGACGATCGCGAACGGCTCCTTGCGAAGCGATTCGACCGCTTCCGCAACGGTTGCGTAATTGTCCAGCGCGTATTGCGTCCAGGCACCGACCGAAATTAACGGTTTCCCGGAGGCTTTGGCATCCCCGTAGTCAGACTCCGCCAGGTAAAGCGTGTTGGCAACGAGTCCGGCGTCGTTGATCCCCTCCACGGTCGCGACGTTGTAGAACGACGCGATCACGGACCCGTACTTCGAAATCCAGGTGACGGAGCCGGTACCCGCACTCCCCAGAGGTCGGTCTGCGGATCCTCGGACCAGTCCATGGTTCGGCCGGCGATGTAGTTCGTCGTCCCGGTTTCGTAAAGGATGCGGGTGCAGGCATCGGCCTGGAGACTTGTTAGCGCAACAACTGCGCTCGCGATGACGCGTAATGCGGCTTTCTTCTTCATAATTCATGCTCCTTTGTGGGCTTGTTTCTAACGGTTGTTGTCTCGGGCTAACGACAGTGCTGAGGATCGGCGAGCTTGCGAGCCGTATCCTCCGGCACTTGGTTCGGCTTGTGTTCCATTCCTTCTATAGTCTGTCTGATTTTTGCCAGGAGATTTGTGTCAGTTCGTGAGCCGTATGACAAACTCCAGTCAAGTTGCTTGTCCGAGTCGGCAACAGGTGTCATCTGAACATAGGTTTTCGAGTAGGGCGTCTGAAGCATCTGGGGATGTGCCAATTGGTTTGGACTGCCCTTCGGTTCGGTTCTGGCATATAGAATAAATCCCTTGGGCGACGGCCCGATCTCATCCTCAGCATTGGCAGAAAGATCGCCTTTCTTGTTCATGAACCTGTGCACTTTGTTTGTTTGGGGCAGGTAGACTGAGTGGAGGATCGTGACCGCTGGATCTGGGTCGATCCAGATGTCAGGTTTGGGATCCAACGCAGTCACCACAACTTCCAACCTCACCTTCAAGGCGACGAGGACATCATTTGTGGCGGCGTCTGCCGAGGCGAGTATGCCGAGACACCCAAGCAGGGCACTGGGGATCAATTTCTTCATATTGTTTCTCTCGCCGAACGTGTTATTCTACAACGCTGCGTATAAGTCGGTCTTCAATACAGATCCATTGTTTGCACCGCCGCCCGTTTCCCGGACACGATGTTGTGTTAACTAGATGAAACAATTACAGCATATTCTATGCAGTATTGCAACTGGCCGCTGACTTTTACTGCCCCCGAACACACCGGAAACCAATGACGTCGCTCGAGAAGTCCGGTGAGTTGTAGTCGCGAGCCGCCACGCGACAGACGTAGGGGTTGTTGCCCCAACTGCCGCCGCGCAGCATGCGATACGTGCCAGTCGCAGGTCCCGTCGGATTACTGCTCGGCGAAATCGAGTAATAAGAGCCGTCATACCAGTCCCAGCACCATTCCCACACATTGCCCGCCATGTCGTATAAACCATAGCCGTTCGGCGCAAAATATCCGACCGGACTGGTGTACGGAGTGCCGCCCGGCGTGAACAACGGATTAAAACCTTCCGGACCAAGATCGTAGGTATAACCAGTTGGGTAACCATAATAATTCGCCCTCGCATTCGTGATCGTATTTGCATCGCTCCACGGGAAGCGCATGCCAACCGCACCGCCGCGCGCCGCCTTTTCCCATTCGGCCTCGGTCGGCAGGCGATAGCCGTTCGCGCTCCATTTGACCGTATCATTCCATGCGTTATTCTCAACATTTGTGCCCGTCTTCAAGATGATTGTTTGGGCAGCATTTGAATAATAGCACGGCGTCAGGCCCTGCATCTCGCTGCGCGCATTGCACCATTTGACGCAGTCATACCAACTGACGGTCTTCACCGGATGATTCGCCGCTTTGCCGGAGCCCGCGCCAAACGTGTAGCCATTCGCAAGCGCCCAGTTGCTTACCTCAAACCACTGCTGCGACGTCACCTCATACGTATCCATGTAAAACGCACTGAGGGTCACGGTGTGATTCGGCCCGGCATTCGCCATTTGATCTTCATACGGCAGGTTGTTCGTGCCCATCTGGAACGCGCCAGCCGGAATGAGCGCCATGCTGTCCGACGCCCACACCCGCACCCGCGTGTTGGAATATATACCGAGGGGCAATGCGTCTTCCCGGGCATCCCAGAGAATCAGCTTGTCCGTGCCCGCCGCCACATTGTTGCCCACTGCCCCGTTGAAATTCGTACAGGTGCTGAAAAACGTCGCACTGGAGTTGGTCGAGATGCTGACAGCCACGGCATTGGTCAATGCACTGGTACTGGCCAGATCATAGCTAATCGTTACGACAGCACCGGGTGACGCGACGGCAGTGACATTCGTGACTGTCACGGCGGTGAAGCACGTGTTTGCGCACAGGGCGAACACTAGCATAATTCTCTTTCGCATCTTTTTCCCCTGCAATTATTGGCCATCAACGTCAGTTTCATAGTAGCATATTCCTCAGTGCAACACAAATGACGCACCGATTCTGCAGCCGTCAACCAAAATTACATTTGCGTTCGGCCTTCAGTGTTCAGCGTTTCCTACAGCCCCCGAACACACCGGAACCCGGCGTTTGCGCTCGACAGGCCCGGCGCGGCTCCACCGCGACTCGCCACGCGACAGGCGGAGACGAGGTAGGACCAAAAGCCGCCGCGCAGCACGCGATACGTGCTACTCGACCCTCCACGTGGATCGCTACCCGGCGAACTCGCGTAGTAGGTGTCGTCACGCCAATCCCAGCACCATTCCCACACGTTGCCAGCCATATCGTATAAACCATACCCATTCGGCGCAAAATATCCAACCGGGCTGGTGTAAGGGTAGAGCGCCGCAAAGGTCGGATTATTGCCTTCCTGGGCCGCATGATCGTAAGAATAATAAGGTACGCCGCCCTCCCAACGACTATAATAGTTTGCGCGGGTGAAGTCAATCCATTCCACATCGCTCCATGGGAAACGATGCCCGGCGGTACCGCCACGCGCCGCCTTTTCCCATTCTGCCTCGGTCGGCAGGCGATAACCGTTCGTCGTCCAGTTCACCGCATCGCTCCACACATTGCTTTGGCCGGTTTTATAGAGGACCGTTTGAGCGGCATCCAGATAATAGCACGGCGTCAGCCCTTCCATTTCTGAACGCGCATTGCACCATTTGACGCAATCATACCAACTGACGGTCTGCACCGGATGCGTCGGCGCTTTGCCGAGTCCGGCATGGTCAAATAGATAGCCGTGACTGGCACCCCAAGTGTAGACCTCGTCCCACTTGACCTTGGTCACTTCCGTTTTATCAATATAAAACCCGCCAATGAAGACACTGTGCGCCGGTCGTTCACTTGCATTTTCCTCGCTGAACGTATCGCCCATGATGAACGCACCGGCCGGGATCAACACCATGTCTGGCGTTTCGGTTGCTGTCACACGCACATGTGCTAGGCTGGTAATGGTGAACGGGAAATCGCCTGCGGCAAACCAGACTATTTGCTTGTACGCGCCAGTCGTCACACCCGCCCCCACCGCACCGGTGAAATTGGTAGATCCCACTAAATACGTCGCGCCAGAATTCGTGGATACAAACAGCAAAACCGTATGCACGCCGCCACTCGGATTCAGCAAGTCATAGGAAATGTCAACAATCGGTGCGCCTATCCGTTGGGCGGCCGTGACATTCGTAACCGTCACCGGCCCAGCAACTACATTGAATGTGCCTATCGCAGACAATAATACAGCTGCGATTATTGACATTAGTTTCACGTTGGCATTCTGCAAAAGGTTATCTTGATAGTCTGCGTAGTGTCACACTTACTAGTGCCAATGACGCCATTATCGCGCTCACTCCTTCCGGCACGATCGTGTAAGCGTTGCCGTTGAATATCATGCTGTTCGTCAACCCGCTGCTGTCGGTCACTTCGAAACGAACGACATAGGTCGTGCCGCCACCCGCCAAGGATTCAGGTACCTGCCAGCCGCACACTCCGGCTAAGTTGTCAATAGTGTTGGTCACCACGGCCACCTGCGCGAGCGTGTTGGAGTCATGCACACTGATGCAGCTTATACTAACATTGGTTCCGTCTTCATCATCGGTGATGCCATTTACCCACCAAATGATGTTGGTGGGCATCGGCGCAGACAGCACCGCTCCGGGCAATGGGAAAATCAAAGCGTTGCTGGCGATTTGCGGCATGGCTTCCGCTGCCGTCTTGCGGTGTACCACAATGCCGTCACTACTCTGTTGCGCCAGCACATTTGTGCCGATGACCTGCACCGTGTTGTCGCCACGCACTAAGCCGGTGATAAGCGCCGTCCAGGCATCACCAACGCGGGCGGCGCCGCCGATGGTGCCGCCTGTGAGATTCTGCCATCTGATCTCGCCAACCACATTCTCGTTGTTGGTGCCACCAATCACAGTTGTGGCATTCGCATAGCCGACTATGCACGGCGTGACGTTAGTAATATCCACAAAGGGCACACCACGAAGGACGGCAATATGGTCGCTGGCTATGTCGCCATACATGTTTGTGCCGTAGAACACAATGGTATTTGTGCCGACTGCCAAATCAATGCCGCCAACACTCCAATCCAGCGCCGCCAGCAATGCTCCAGTTACCATCGTGGCGGTGTTGCTCCAACCCATTATTCCGACAACATTTATGTTGTTTGTGCCACTGACTGTGTAGGTGGTTACATCACAGCTGACTGTCGCCGGCATACTCGTTATGGAAACGACCGGTAAACTCGCTACATCAATAACACTCCAACCAACATCACGGGTGCCATATGTTGTATCGCGTGCGGTTGAATACGGCAGCGCATTGTACTCGAAGAAGATCGGTTGCTCATTTTCATAATCAGTATGGGTGGGGCGCGAATCAATGATATTATTGTTCTTGTAATTGGTGCCAGGAATTGGCTTGCCGACCGCCCAGTACTGGTTGCTTTGTGAACAGACAGTAAAATTAGGATTACTCAGCGAATTGGTGCTCTGTGCCAGCAGGCCTGCGCTGCTCGTAGAGTCAGCGAAACTCGGTAGCGGATGATCACTGATAATACAATTACGGATTTCGTACGAGGGGCCGTATGTACTTGGCAACACACGCACATTGGCGACTTGGGTCACATCGCTGACGCAAACATTCTCGACAAACGTGCAATGGTCAATCTGGATTATATTTGTATTGGCGGGCGAGCTGCTACCGAAATTGTTGTTGTAAACGGAACGCATAAAGCCGCGCATCAGGATATGGTCAATCCGAATGCCCGGGCCGAGTATGCCATTGATGCAGAGACCGTGATACCACCAGCCCTGCCACGATTTCTGCCAACTGTTGTTCGCTACGTTAAATACCATGCCGGTGTATACGCCGTTAATATACATGTGATCTATGCGCACATCGCTGCTACCGTTGATGCCGACAATCGCGCTCATTTCGGGATAACTGCCAGCGACGCCATCAACCCACGCACTTGGTGTTGTCGCATCAACATAGAAGCCCGAGATGCGTACACCCTTGCAGTTGTTCAGGCAGAACAATGGCCGGGTTGACTCGATGTCATTGTTTTTGGTGACATAGAGTGTTTTGGTGCCGGGCGTGAGTATCGTCTGCGCAGGGCCTGCCCCAAAAACATTTATGTACTGCTTGCTGGTGAAGTCCAAAAACCAATTGGTGCTGCCGGAGCCGGACGTTATGCCGGTCGATTCGCTCGCGTAGGTGCCAGGCTGGACATAGAGCGAGTTGGGATTGCCAATCGTGCCATTGGGCATGCCACCTGTGCGTAACGCTTTGCGCAAAGTGCGCCAGGGACTGGTAAGTGTCAGGCCATCGTTGGTATCAAGCCCATTTGTCGCCACATAGTAGTCAACAGCAGTGATCGGCAAGGCCGTGAAGGCGATAAGGGCAGTAGCACTGCCAATGCATTTTATTGCGCCGACCACTCCTGCCAGCCGCATCACGTTCAGCTTCACTAGCTTTCCCATCATGTCTTTTCCCATCTTCATTGATTGCTCATCCACAAATCATTACACCCATTATACCATTGCCTGCTCGCATACACAATACCATCCGCCGCGCACTTAATTCCCACCGTTTTTAAGTTATAATATATGTAGCAGCAATGCTACAAAAACTACGTGCGGCGTCCGTCTTTACCCGCGTTTTCACGTCGCTCTGCCTGTTTCCAGAACTTACCTGTTCGCATTTTCACAAAAGGATTTTCCATGATCAACACCACCACGCACGCGAATCCCGGCGTATCCGCGTACACACGCAGCCACGCCGCCTTCCGCAGCTTCACCGCCCGCCTCAAACCCGTCCTGCTCACCATTAACGCCTGTGCCACCCGCTGCATTCGCATTCTGGCCCTCGGCATCCAGCAGGTCGTGCAGATCCTGGGCATGCTGCTGGCCCGCTTTCCGCGCACGACCGGCCTGCTCGTACTCGGCTTCATCCTGCTCGCGTTACTCCACAACGTGCCGTATATTGGCGGCATCCTGACCTATATTGCCATCGTGTTGGTAGTCGCCGGTGGAATTGTCTCGCTGTATACCGACACGATGGACTACTTCAACGAATGCCGGCTGAAGAATTCCATTTCAAGAACTCTTGATTCATTCCGCAACGCCATGAACGGAGGAGACCCCCATGCAAACTTTGACGGCACAGACAATAGTACAGATGTTCATTGACGATGAGCAATGGTACGGCTTCAGCGGCATGTTCGAGGGCACCTATGGCGGTCGGTTATTACTGGATGCCGACCGTGACGAGTACGTTTGGTTGAGTGATGAGGAATTCGACGCTTTGCAGGAAAAGGCTGAGGATGAATTGCTCAATCTGCATCATCAACGTCTGCCAACCGTCAATGCTCATTATGAAGCCGTACATGACCAGCCGATTGCCAATATGTCCGCTGCCTGATGCCCTCGACAGTGTGAACATCGCGTAGTTTAATGGTAGGCGCAGTTATCGGCCTGCGCTGAGAACACCTTGTCTCAACAAGGAAACAGCCGTTCGAATCGGCTCGCGGTGGCCACTTTCAATGCAGCATTCGTCACCCTTTGAGAAAAATCCCTCCCCCCGCCAATCCGGGTACTCCCTTTACGAAAGGGAGATTGGGGTGGCCGCGCTGCGCGGTTGTGGGTCGCAGCCGTCCCCCTTTGGAAACGGGGGGTGGGGGATTTCTTGCCGCAGCAATCCCCCTTTGCACAAAATCCCTCCCCCCGCCAAGCCGGGTACTCCCTTTACGAAAGGGAGATTGGGGTTAATGTATTTTGCCGCCGCAGTCGTCCCCCTTTGAAAAAGGGGGTGGCCGCGCTGCGCGGTTGGGGGATTTATCCGATTATGCTCTTCCACCACTGCTCATTTCATTCATAAACATAACCCAACACTGGAGATCACCGATGCCTAAATTGAACATCACTTCAGCCGAATACCACGCCAATCCTGCCCTTGGATCAAGCGGTATCCGGCTCTTGCGGCAGCGTCCATCATTATTCAAATGTCGAATATTGGATGGCGTCACTGAACAAAAACGATGCTTTGATCTTGGCACAGCATTTCATGCCGCTGTCCTTGAACCAGATGCTTTTGCCAAGAATTATACCGTATCCGATTTGGACAAGCGCACCAAGGAATATAAAGCATTCGTCGCTGACAATGCTGGCAAGAATATCCTGAATGCCAATGACTATGCCATCGTGACCGGTATGCGTGATGGTGTCCTGCGCAACGCCACCGCCGCCAAGTTGTTTGCCAAGTTGCCGGAAGTCGAGATGTCATATTTCTGGAAGGAAAAAGACGCCAATGTTGACTGCAAATGCCGACCTGATGCATTGCTGGAAAACAAGGAGCGGTTGATCGCCATTGACCTGAAAAGTACGCGGGATGCATCGGCCAGGGCATTCCAGAAATCGGTGGCACAGTATGGCTACCATATTCAAGCGGCATGGTATAGTCATGGCATTGAGGCGGTAGGTGGCAGAGCGGTGGATTTGTTCCTGTTCATTGCCGTTGAGCCTGAACCGCCATTTGACTGTGGCGTATACTACTTGTCAGAAGACGCGCTGGATATAGGCTGGCGCGAATGTCAAAACGCGATGCAGGTGTTTGCCGAATGCAACAAGAATAATTTGTGGCCAGGATTACCGTCTGACTTAACCGAGCTGCCATTGCCAGAATGGTACAACTGTGAGGAGTAAAATATGCTGAAGACGATAATGATTGACGGCAAGGGTTATGTCGAAGTGGCCGAGCGCATCAAAGCCTTTCGCCAATTGCACCCACAGTGGAGCATTGAAACTGCCATCCTGTCAAATGCAGACGGCGTGGTGTTGATGCAGGCGATGGTGAAGGATGAGAGCGGCCGGATAATTGCGACCGGTCATGCCTTCGAGAAGCAGGACAGCAACTATGTCAACCGCACCAGCTACATCGAGAACTGCGAGACCAGCGCTGTCGGCAGAGCGCTGGGCATCCTGGGCATAGGCGTGGATACCGCCATTGCCAGCGCCGAAGAAGTCGCCACGGCGCAAGCAAATCAACCGCCCCAGCCGGGAGAAGCAAGAAATGGCGCGGGTGCATCCCTTGACACCGTTCTCGACCGGAAAGCGAAGATCAAATTGCTGCAAGAGCTTGTCGGACACCTCACGACGGAGCAGAAAGCCGCGTTCAAGACGCAGTATCCGAACGGTACGAAAGGATTGCGTGATACCGGACTGACCAAGCTGGAGAAAGAACTACGCGAGGCGATTGGGCAGGGCCAGCAGCAGTCAGAAAAGGCGGCGTGATTCTCTGACGCAACATGCGGCAGTCATCTTAATCGGTGACTGCCGCTTTTTTATAGCTCTCCGCTCTGGTAGGGATTCAGCCGCAGTGCCGCGCTCTTTCACTGACCTGCGGGCAGGGACAAGCGGAAGCCGAGGCTGCTGACGGCGTAGCCCGAGTTGCCGCCGTCGCGGTATGCAGACCGGCAGGCCCAGGCATAGTGAGACCAGCTGCCGCCGCGCATCACGCGGAGCGAGCCCGCTTCAAGTCCGCTTGGGTCAATCGCATCGCCGCCGTATGCTCCGTGCCAGTCGAGGCACCATTCCCACACGTTCCCGTGCATGTCGTACAATCCCCATTGGTTCACCACATAAGATCCAACCGTGGTGTGCGCGCCATTCACCGGATCACTTGAATAGCTGCTGCCGCCATTGTACCAGTAGCGCCCCAGGATGTCCATGTTCGGATCTTGCTCGATGTTTTGCAAATTTGTGTTGTTGTTGAGCGCCTTGGGCGTGCTCGCGCGACAGGCATATTCCCACTGCGCCTCCGTCGGCAGATCAAAGGCCAACGCGGCGGCCTTCGCCCGCAACGTGCCCATGAAGCTCGTGCTGCTCAGCGTCCCGGTCGGCCATGTCCCGCCGCGCACCGTGTTCCACGAGACCTTCTCCACAGGTCGTATCGGCGCGTGGGCACCTTGCTTGAAATAAGCGGGATTCGATCCCATCACATTCGAGTATTGTGCCTGGGTGATTTCATAAATGCCCATGTAGAAATCTTTGGTCAGCGTCACATTGTGCTGGGTTTCATCTGACCAACGCCCAAGTTCGCCGGCAGGCGAACCCATCACGAAACTGCCCGCCGGTATTTTTCGCAAGACGATTTTGCTGGTCTTGTGCGTGTCATCCAGCGGCGGGGCCGTGGCTTGATAACTGACCGGATAATTAGACGCATTCGGCCCGCCCGCCACGTCAATGATGCAATAATCATTGGTGCCTTCCATGGCCGTCACCTGCACCCGCGCAAGCGCAGTGGACATCGCCGCCAGATCGCCCGCAGCAAACCAGACCACCTGCTTGTTCGCGCCAGCGGTCACGCCTGCACCAACATCGCCGCTGAAATTCGTGCAGGGCAATGAATATGTCGCGCCGGCATTGGTGGATGCATACAGCAAGACCGTATGCACGCCGCCGCTCGGATTCAGCAATTCATACACAATGTCCACAATCGGCGTGCCTATCCGTTGGGCGGCGGTGACATTCGTAACCGTCACCCGCCCGGCCACGGCGGTGAACGCGCTTAGCATCACCAGCACGGCAAAGGCTGCGGCATGTGACAAACATTTTGCTGTTTTGTTGGTTGTTTTCATACATGGTCAACTTGCATTACTTAATTCATGAACTTCGTGCGCGGCGAACGAAGTTTGTGGCTTGGGCATGTGCCCATGCTTCAGTATCACGGAGCAGCATCGCGGCGCGGAGGCCGCTCCCATTCACTGGCGGCGCAGCAGCAGCCAGAGCGGCAGAATGGCGGCTGCAATCAATGCCGGTTCGGGCACGGTCGTGTCCAGCACAAAGTCCGGTGATTCGGCCTGGCCCCAATCGGCAAAGCACGGCCACACAGAAAGCGCCAGCAGCGTCAGCAACATAATCAATTTCGTTCGCATCGTTCTTCTCCCGCAAAAGTTATTCCTCAACGCAACATCATAGCACAAGCGCCAGTGCAGTGCAAGCGGCCGACGATATTTGCGTCAGGCAGCTCAAGACGCCCACCGCCATCCGCTTAATCTGCCGCCGATTTGCGTTATAAAACATGAAGGGGCCACACCTCTTCACGCCCCCAACAGGCGATTGCATCTACGTGCGGATCGCCATTCTGTTGCCATCTTCAACCCTATTCTCAATCCTCACCCGGAGCTCTCTATGCACAAGTTACTTTATGATCGCGTCCGCCTCATTCGTGGTTTGCAGCTTGCCCTCAACAACGGCTTTTCCGATCAGGAAAAACACGCCATCGCCAATATCGTAACCACCATCCGCACCGACCATCACCATCACTTCCTGTCCTATTCGCAATAGGAAATTGGCAAGGTTTCATATGCCAAATATCCCAGCCACATGCTTGACACCGTAAAGCGTATCCGCACTACCCTGGGCAAGTATATTCGCCGTCAATGTGGTATCGGCAAGGATGATTTGCGGGACAATTTATTGAATGCGCTCTGCGGCTACGTCTTTCGCATTGTAGAATTCGCCGATTCCATGCCGCCCGAATTCATCATCCTCACCGGTCAGGCCATCTCTGATTTCTATCGCGTTGGCCCTACTTCATGCATGTCTGGCAACAGCGCCAAATACACGCATTTCTACGCCATCAACCCCGACAAAGTAGCATTGGTCACCGAACGCCGGATGCTGCCTGTGCCCACAAACGACGGTAAATGTGAAATGGAATTAAGGGCCAGGGCGTTATTGTGGACATCGGACAAGGGTGCGCGTATGCTGGATCGCGTCTACATTTCCATTGGCGATAGTCATCATAATGAAGGTTGCTGTGAGGAGAAATTGGGCAATGGATCCGTATGCATTTGCGACACCATCATCAACCGTTTCCGCACCTGGGCCTTGAAAAACAAAATCATCAATCGTGGTTCGCTTTGTGATCGGTTCGATGTCACCATGAACGTGGCGGATTATGTGCCGTATATGGACACGCTCTGCTACGGCTCATATGTGGATGATGACACGCTGCGCATCACGAACAAACACGACGAGTATTCACTGCAATCCACCAGCGGTAATCGCCCTGAAGCTGACGGCACAATCTGCAATTCCTGTGGCGAACGCATAGGCGATGACAACGTGTATTGGGGCGATGATGATCCGTACTGTAGCAGTTGCTTCTACGACAGGTATTTCATCTGCCGTGAATGCGGCGAGACCTACGGCAACGATGATTGCACAGTTGTCAAAGATCACGACTATTGTGACGAGTGCGCTGGTCGATTGTTCGTCATGTGCGATGTATGTGACGAGCATGTTGCCGCAAATGGCTTGACCACCGTGAACATCAGCGACGGCACCAACGCTGTCTGTGAATCATGTCTGGAGGAATACGTTTGTTGTGCTGGCTGCTTGGAGTACTTTGACGGTGCTCTTATCCACACCAGTGATGAAGGAGATGAAGTGCTATGTGAGGCATGCTTTGAAGACAAGCATGAGCCTGAAGTCGTCGAGGAATCCAGCGTATGCCATCAACAAATACCAACATAACAACGACGAGGGGAAGGTGCGATCCCGTATCCGGCTTCACACACCTGGAAATCCACATCCGCCTTCCCCTCGCCACCTTTCACAACAACAACTAACCAAACGAAATGAAACCAGGCAACAGATTTCGCGGCATAGCCAACACCAACACCTACATCCTGACCGAGGTGTGGCTTGGAGATGGCAATGACTGCGCTCCTCCTCCACTCCACCTTCGACGCTACCAGGCCACCAATATCCTAACCGGTGAGGCGTGGTCAGCAGTTCAACTAACAATGGAACAGGCCGTGGATGGCCTTGTTCCAACATCAACGGACACACAATGAATTCGAAATTGAACGAGCGTGAGTTGCTCAACATTCTAATGCATTTGCTCGACAGAACCACCCCGCATGGCATGGAGCGGACATTGGCACACCTGCTTCCTGCTGGCGGGATATGGGACATGGCGAACAACTATATCGTGGAGGTCGGCACAGGTAGCACAAGCCTCTTCGCATGCCATCTCGATACCGTATGCGATGAACGCGTAAAGCTGAAACCGCGCGTCCATCAGGGCATGATATATTCGGCCAAGCATCGGTCACCTTTGGGCGCTGATGACAAAGCTGGTGTGCTATGCCTATGCGCAATGATTCATGCCAACATTCCCGGCGTCTACATATTTCATTCCGGTGAAGAATGCGGTGGTATTGGTGCCCGTCATATCGCCGATTCCTGTGACCTGACACGCTTCAAAAGGGCTGTTGAATTTGACCGCAAAGGTCTCAATTCTGTCATCACAAAAATGGGTTGGGACAGCACATGTAGCCATAAGTTTGCTGATGCATTATGTGACCAACTTGGCATGGGCTTTTGCCCAGATCCAACCGGTATTTTCACCGACGTTTATAACTATACCGACACCATTCCCGAAGTCACAAATGTCTCGGTTGGTTACTATAATCACCACACCAACAAGGAGACATTGAATGCCAGTTGGTTGATCAACAAATTGATTCCCAGGCTATATCAAGTAGACTGGGAACACCTGCCAATTGAACGTGATCCAAGTGCGTATAAAGCGCAATGGGAAATGGATTATCAATGGACACATAGCGCACATCGGACAAGCACCTATGACATATTTGATGATGATCTATATCGTCAATCCCATCTTCGTGGAACTGACATTGTGCATGGGTGTGATTACGAATGTGAAATGTGCGGTGGTTTAACCAATAATCCGGACTTTTTGCAAGAGGTCACATTGGAAACTGGCGACATGTATTGGCTATGTAAAGATTGCACAAATTACATAAAGCGCGATGTCAACATGCACGAAGTCAACACGATTACTGGGCATATGCACGAAGATGATGGGCATATGGAGCATGAACAAAGCGTGATGCTCAGTTCGCTGTAATCAAATATCGAAGGAAAAGAAGGCGGGTTATGTGGCAAGATGCACATGGCCCGCTTTTATTTACAAATTGGCATAACGCATTGAAATACAGCACATAACAATATGCATAACAACCACTTGGGTAAGTCGCAGGACTAATACTAGAACATTGCAAACGTGAAATATGACATGGTGCTGATCGGAATGTGATCATATTTCATCACTTTTATCGCAGTATTTTCATGCATTATTCAACAACAATATTCGCTACAAACGGAACATAATTCGGCATGACCGCTGTGCTGATTTCACGCATATACAAAATGCATTGATAACGTGTAAAACCGCAGTTTTTTAGCTTGATATAGATACTAAATTGTATGATTCGGATTACAGTACGCTATCGAAACTCCACTTTGATAAAGCAAACGTTAGTAATACTTCGTGCCTTTTCTGGATAATTTGACTGTTCCATAGCCTACAGTTATCAATAAGATATTCCCTGATTTCGGCTTGCTGATTCAGTAGCGGATTATCATTGTAAGACTGTAGTTTTTCTGAGAATGACTTATTTCCGATTGAACAATTGTGTGACCTACTTATGAGAATGAGATTTCCAAGGGAATTAAGGATCTTCATCTGGAAAACATCACTGTATTTTCCGCTTTCATCAACTTCATACCCTGACTTTACCGGATCTCCATTTGTTGGTGTCTGGGGTGAAATGTGCTCAATCTGTTCATCGATAATTTCAACATTGCCAATTTTGTATCCACTATTCTGAATGCTTTCTTCGTATTTCCAGAGCAAGTAATTGATGACCGAGTTGTCGTACATGAAACCATTTAGGTTCTCGCGAAGTCTCAAATCACTCCAGTAATTCTCGCTATTTAGCTTCTGCTTGAGACTCGTTGCCAATTGAACGGTATCACCAGAGAAGTTCTGCAGAACGGAATTGATGCGACTATAAATATCTGCACGGCTATTAACCATTTTGTATCGAAATACCAATATTTCCATTAGGTGCGCTAAGTTGGTAAACGCATCGGAGCTTTCGTCGAGGAACGCATAACCCTTAATAATGAAAGGGTAAATGAAAGCTGGTGAATCTAACTTGACTAGATCCTTAATGAATGGATTGTTGTTCGTCTCCAAGCGTTTAAAGTTCAAGAAAGTGTTTTGTAAATTCACAATGCATATTTTTATCCATTCAACCTTGTTCTCTGACCTCCTGAATGCCGTTTTGATGTCGTCGAGTTTCCTGTAACTAAAGCCATTGATATACGCTTGGCAGTGATAGATCAAGACTCTGTCTTCGTCGAACATTTTAAGGTCATTTATGGTCAAGTAGATTGTCTTGAAGATGTTTGCAATATATGTAACATTTGTCTCGATTTCATCAGGCGGACTGAAGACGTACATCTGATACATGAAGTATGATTTCAGCTTCTCCATGTTCGTCAGATCCTTTCCTCGGTTATT
>JAPLST010000060.1:6428-8417 GCA_026398485.1 bacterium | reverse complement strand
GAGTCTTTCTTTCCATCAAGCTCAATACATGTGATCTCGGTAGTTTCGAGTTTATCAAGGATCTGTTCCAGCGATTCCGTGGACTCTTTTGAAAGCTCATGTTCAAAGTAATCCTTCGCGGCCTTGATTCTTTTCTGCGAAACCGAGTTAGCGTTTATATTGAGATTGTTGTCAACAATTACGGTGTCATAATATGCTTGGTCATACTCGACTGGCCTAAGCTTGATCACTCCAGCATTCTTGAAGTAGATCAACTCCTTCTGCTGCACGTCAATATCAATTATTTCACCATTAATCTTTCTCGTGGAGATCGTATTGAGCAGTGCTCTCATGAAGATAGTAGCGTAGTTAGTCGCTGTTGTCCATCGATTACCTCGTATTGCCTGTCCTTCCTAATGGTTTCTAGAAGGAGGTTTCCATAAAAATAGTTATTATTGCCCTGCACTTGTTCTTTCAGATCAGAGAGAAAGGTATTCCAATGATTGACTTCCCATGAATATGCCCGCTGATAGACAGGAATGACGAAACTCTTTTGTGAACTATCAAACAATCCAAGAACTGTCTTGGGTATAAATTGCATTTCTTATCTCCTAATAATTTCAACTTGTTATTCTACATTGTACGCAGTGCCGGACAACAACACTGGATGTATCAGTTCAACCATTACTCTGCTGTCTCAATAACCGTGGTATCCAGTTCTTGCCATCCATTCATATTTGCCTTTCCTTTGGGCTGCAACCTGAATTGCACCGGAGGCTCACTGTTATCTTGTTCATTCAATAATGTGCTGGTGCTGAAGTTAACATTGGTCGGCAGGATGTAGACAACCTTGTTGACGGGCATATTGGTCCACAGTTGGTAATCAAGCTTGTCGCCCTTCTTATCGTTGACGCTGTACTTGATGAATGATATCTTTGGCGTGCCTTTGGCAGGATCCTTGACTTGCCACAGCTTTTGACTCTTGTTGGGGGTCAATGTGTATGGACCATTACAGTTAGAAAGAGAGCCATTGATTAACCAGGCAATACCAATTCGCCAACCTTGTGCGAAGTAGGGCATCAACGGTGGATTGACCACCGCTCCTTTAAGAGTATCCTTGCCGGTCATCTTGCCTTTCTTGTTGACTTTGGCACCGGCTTTGAACTTCCATTCACCGGCATTGATGGTAAACAGCGCAAAGCCGCTGTCGGAGGCACTCAGCGCGCTCCAGCCATAGGAACTACCGGACTGTACGGCGTAGTAATACTGCTGACCCGAATCAACCGTGGCGTCATCATAGCTGGTTACCGAAATTTCGCCGGACAGCGCCGTGAAGTTTGTCGGGGTGCTGGCGGGCGCACGATAGACTTCATATTTAGTGGCACCGACACTCGCGGCAAAAGCGACGCGGACTTTGCTGGGGAACGCACCGTCCGTCGCGGTCACATTGCCCGGCGCACCGGGCAAGCGAACGACGGAAATCGTGTCGTTGGTCAGCAACGTCCACAGATTTGTGCCGCATACGGCGATAGTGTTCAACCCCACTTGGATCGGCACAGCGGCCTGCCAACTAGGACTGGCGTCGAATGTGCCGCAGCTGCCATCAGCCGCGTTGATCAACCACATGGTTCCAACCACATGTGGATTGTTGGTGCCCGCCACAGTTAAGTTGCTCATTGAGTTATTAACCGGGCCTGCCAGAATGTTGGTGATATCCACATATGGCGCACCCGTGCCAATACCACCAACTGTTATCATTAACGAATTAGTCGCTGTGTGTTTCCACAGATTAGTGCCAAACACATAAACTGAGTTCAATGTATCATTACTATTATGTTGAGCTACAAATGTGAATGACCATTTGGTGCTGCTTCGAGTTACCGTCCCACCGGTGCCGGTTGTTGTGTTGGTCCACCACATATAACCTATAACGTGGCGATTATTAGTTCCACTGATAGTCATTGTCGTTCTATCATAGGACAAGCGGAGAGGCGTTGACGTTGTGGCTAT
>JAPLST010000060.1:0-6390 GCA_026398485.1 bacterium | reverse complement strand
CTCCACGCACAATAGGCAGGACGGCAACAGATATATCCTTATATACATTTGAGCCATGAATAACAATATTATTAACACCAACGGATAGATGCATTTCAGGTGTTACCCATGATGTTGTCGCCAAAAAAGAAGTAGCATCGGCAATGTATAGAGAGTTTGTAAACCACATCATACCAGATACATATTGATTGTTTGTACCTGCTACAATCATTGTTTTAATTTCGTAGCTTACTTCAACTGGTACACTTGTGAGACACACATTCGGGTAGTATGGCAAATAGCGCGTATTCTCGTATGCTCCCATGTCTACACGTCCCCCAATTATGCGTGGATTAGACATAATATCGTTAGGTAAAGGTGCATATGCGTTATTCCCAACATCCACGCAAGGCGAAATATCGGGCAATGTGAGCGTACTGCCGACGAATTGCGGATCGGCGCTTATGTTGCCAGTGCCTATCGACAATGGTAAGGTGCAGGAATATTCCAGTGTACTGCTGAAATAGTTGTTGCCTGCACCAACTGTTAAGTTGCTCCATATAATCGAGTTCCTTAAGGTAGATGCATATGCGCCGCCGGCTTCAGTCATGCTACTATTTCTAATAATTGTACAATTATTTGCTATTGCTCTGTATATTCCGCCACCTCTGTTAGAATTGTTTCCGCTGATTACGCAATTGTTGATTGTGCAATTATTTACACCACCACCTGCACTGCCAGCGGAATTAGCAATAATATTGCAGCTTGTTAGCATACTACCAGCTGCACCTCCTCCCTCCCCACCACCACTTGGGTTAGCGCTGTTGCTGATTATTGTACAGTGGTCTGCGGTTGCTCTATTTATGCCGCCACCAAGCCAGGCTGCCTGATTTCCTGAAATTGTGCAATTGTTCAACATGCCGCCGTTTGCGCCACCTCCGCCTCCGCACGTAGCAACGGCGGTGTTATCGCATATAACACAGTTGTATGCAACGACTTCGTCGATGCCGCCGCCGCTACTGTATGATCCTATAACTGTATTTCCGCTTATTATGCAGTTAATTAGCGTTCCGCGCGCGGCACCACCGCCATTGCTAACTGCTCTGTTAGCAATTATTGTGGAGTTGTTAACCTTACTATTGTAGGTTCCAGCGCCCTTTATAGCCATGTTTCCGCTAATCCTGCAATTGTTTAGCGTGCCGCAATATGCTCCCCCTCCAACACCAAATGGTGCGTTGTTTGCAGTGATCCAGCAATTGGACAGAACCGCATTGCCACCGAAGAGGTTTGCGCCTCCGCCACTCGTTGAGTGAGCCAGCAGACATATAGACACAGCGGATGGCTTCCATGAAACCGGATGGTGTTTGTCCAACGATAATAGTTGCTGCAGGACCGTTGATGCTTGTCACAGTCACATTGCTAACTATACATACTCGGGTAAGACAGTATGCACCTGGTGTGCGCTTTCCTCCGCTGTTGTAAACGCCATCGGTTACACGTACACTATCACCATTAGCACATATATCTATTGCTCCTTGTACGGTTTTCTTTGCTGTTGCCCACGACAAGCCGTTTCCTGAATCATCAGGACTTACGCTGTCAACATAGTATGTCGTTCCAACACACTTGACAGTCATGATGAAAATCATTATTTTCAGAATGAGAGTGTATGTTTTCATAAATCGTCTTGTGTTGTTATGGATAGTTGTGAGTTATATTATGTAACCAGTACTTTGACTTATCTGTTGTCGTTGTCGTAGGCCTCTCTACAAATCATTCGCTCATATCTACTTTCAGAGAGCTATTCTTACATCCGCTGCCATTATTGTATATTCTTCCCGGCGTTGCAAGAAGCTCCGGAGCCGCTATTTTCAAGAACCTATGATGGTTGCAGAGAACAGCAAGACACCGGTCAGTCGATGAACCTCACAAACATCTCACAAACATCTACAATGGCCACAGGCATTAATAATGCCAACATATAATGGCCATCGTTAATAAACTATAGCTGATTGTCTTACGAATGTCAATCAGTACATATGGAAGTTTCAGGGTGTAAAAGTACTGAGATTCCGGATATGTTGCTATGTAAGCCATTGCTGGATGGCACTTTACAGCATCTGTCTGCGGCTCGTTTTCTCTTTATTGTCCCATCGGTCTCCATTTCCCTCATATTCTGCCTCATTTCGCCATTATCCAATTCCCCCGCAACTACTTAACACGACCCCGTTTTGCGTTATAAAACATGTATACACCAACATTCTTCTAACCACCATCCCCATATTCCCAAAGGATGAATTTCTCAATCACCTGTCGTTTATTCGAAATATTGTGTTGCATATGAGATACATTTCATGTGCCATATCGCACTTTCGACAATAAAAGCAGGCAAAATAGCATTGATGTGCATAGCTTCACTTCAGGAATAGACGCAAGCCGTATGGGCATCGTCGTCATCGCGGTGTTCATTTGCGCATCCCTGATCGTGATACTGAGATTGTAAGGACCAGCTGGATAATATGCAATGGTATTGCTGATAATATGGTAATAATCACGCTCGCTATATGTGCCTATGGAAAAACACAAGGCGTCACGCGAGTAGACTTGATTGAGGAGTTCCGTATCATATATATCGGACACATAGGATCCCAATGGCCAGTCGAATGTATACGCCAATTGATTTGAGATCACGTAAAAGCCATCGGTTGTCACCAGTGAATATGCAATATCCCACACGTCAACACGCCTGTTTGCCTCGATTGTATTTGCCGCGTCTGAGCACTTGACTATTATGTCAAAACGATTTGTTAGATCGTCTCCTCTCATATATTTTCCCGGGCCAGTGCGAAACGCAAACAAATCACTTCCATAGGCAGCTTCAAATGCTGGTGGTATATCATCACGCATGTTATACATATCGACAAGCGGATTATTCGTGGTCCACCATTGTCCATTCCATACCTCGCCAGTACTTGCGATTCTGGCGAAGTGGATATGCGTGAAATCATATCCAGCAAACCATTCGACTATCGTTCCAAGAATATCGCCACTATGCACAGTGTCGCCAGGGATACAAGTAATAGAGTCGGGGTTTAGATGTGCATACAAGTACCCAATAGATTCTGTTGCACTGTTTGTGTTGGCCACTGCAATACGCCAATAATGTGAATCACCGGTAGTAAAAACAGCCTTAACGGTTCCGCCTTCGACCGCATATACCGGCTCGTCAGCAGTTGCGAGAATATCAACACCGGGATGTAGATACGGATCAGAGCCATAATCCTGTATTTCAGCATAGCTGTTGCCAATACGAAAATACGTGCCTGTGGTACCATCTCCTATGGGTGCGGGTATTGTTGCATGTGCGCCACTGCCTTTATTGTCGATGTGAACGTGCTTTCTACGTATTGGGCGGCATTCAATACTTTCGTGCATCGTGAACTCATGCATGTTGCTTGTGCTGTATAACGAGTAGCTGTAAGCGCCATCGTTCTGCTTTCGTTCAGATAACCACAGCCGGCCACCTTGCACTTCAATATCAAATACGTCTCCTGATGATTGATACATGGCAACGGTATTGGATGGCACAAGCTGATAAATGGCATGCCGCAGAGCAATAATGGGTTGTTGTTGCCAGAATATTACCGCGAGCGGAACATCGTCGAAGTCGCATGTTTGACTTTTATACATTACCGAATGGCCATTCACATACACGGGCTCACCAGAATCGTCTATTGCAAAGGTGGTGTTTCCATTGTAGCGCTGCAACTTACATGTCTGTGAATCAATCACAACCACGCGCGCCCCATCGAAAAACGCCACATACCGCTTGTTATCGGACATTCTTAGGTTATTTACACAGGGAACCGTCTGTAAGAAAGTGCATTGTCCGGTTGTGTCATATACCCGCAGCGTGGTCGGAACACCCTCCTCAACAACCGAAAGGGCCAAATGACCATGGCTTGTGCGATACAACTGATTACCGTCAAAAAGGTTTCCGTCGTGTTGAATAATGGCGCTCTTATTTGTGCCAGTGACGCGCATTTCATTGTGATCAAGCGTAGCGGTTGCCTCACGATCAGCAATGATATGCCCATACTGATTAAGCGTGGCAGCATGAACATATGGGCACATACCGACTGAAACAATTGCAACAATAAATATCAGACTAATAAAACGCATACATACCAGTTCGCGGGTGCAGTAGTCCGTGGCCCGTGGATATTCTTATTCGTAGCATTTTCCAAGACTCACCTGCTATCATGGAGCGGAGCGGAATGGCGGTCAGGCGAAGCACCCTGCTCGGAATATATGTTTTGAGAAGTTCAAATTCGTTGTTTCCCATTTTGGGAACTTGTTATGTCGCAGATGATTGTGTCTGAACTAAAGTCCTGTTCGTTTGGCCACGCTATGCCATAGTGGGCAGGGCGAACTTGATTGAAATAACTTTTATTGTCAAGTTCTTTAAAGGCTGATCCTTTCAAATATGGCTTCACATCGAATATACCAGCAATGCCAGTACTGGTGAGAATCTCAATTTTGTAGTCATCAAGAGGTTGTGCTTTGACTATTTTATCCATGCTACCCTCCTATTTAAGTGGGTCGATTTTGAAAACTGATTCGCCGTTGACCGCTAGCTTCCAATCTGCCAGCAATTCATCTCGGTGTATTTCCATCCATGCTTGAACCAATTTCATCTTCGCAGGTGGCAGACTCCCCGCCAAAATCGTCTCGTCTAAAATCGCCAAGGTGACATGGTGATCACCGTATTCGGCATGTATATGCGGACAATGATGTTTCTTGTCATCATAAAAATACATCAGGATCAAAATACCATAAAACATCGATATGGTAGGCATATTTGATATCCTCTAATATTTCCAATCTTGTTAATCTACATTGTGCGTAGTGCCTGATCTTCGTTCAATCAATCGTTCAATCACAACCGCCGAAGACATTGCAGTTGCCTTGCTTGCACCACCACCGGTTATCCGGCCGCGGTTTCACTTTACCAACGCTGTTATCATTATTGCATATTTCACTGGGAATAGCAAGGGCCTGCGGTGGTGATCACTGATTCAGGCCATGTTCATATTATCCAATTCCCCCGCAACTACTTAACACGACCCCGATTTGCGTTATAAAACATGTATACACCTGCATCCTTCTAACCCCAGTCCCCATATTCACATGCACATCCTCATCCACATCTTGCTCTCCGCCGACACCAAGGCGATGGCAATAACCCATACCCAATTCACCCTCGACAACCTGATTGAAGCTGGGCACTACGATTATTATAACATCGGCATCGAATCACGCTGGCCTGATATTCCAATTGCCGTAGGCGCACATACAAAACAGGGCACAGCCTTACTCGACATTGCGCTTCAGGCCACAAAGGATGAATTTGATAATAATGGCAATGCGATCCACAACCCACGCGAATTGCAGGAACTGCTTTGCGCAAATAACATGTGGGTCGTATCCGCCGATGTTCATATCTAACTTTTCACATTCACACAAGGAGTAGCGTATGGGAGACAGAACCTGGGTGACAATTACCGTTGCCCAAAAAGACACAGCCACATTGCTCAATATATTTGAATTTTCGATGGCCAACAAAGAGAATCTGAATGTCGATGAGCATGATGGGATGTTGGATATCACGCTGGACGAAATGAATTATTTGGCGAAGGATTGTCGGTCGGGTATAAAGGTATAATGATTGACGTGGATGCGCAGAACAATGAGCCTGTATGCGTAATCGGCAAGAATATGGAGCCGAACACTGAATCAATCAAGAATATTCGCCGATACTATGCATTGCTCAAGAAGGCCGAGGATGAATTCGGCAAGATCAAAAGTCAAGAAAATGCAATGGACCGGCATATGTTGAAAGTTGACATGCCGCAAGAGGAGGAGCAGTAATGATAATATTCCTGCCGGTGTAGTATTGAACCGGCATGATTTGCTACAATAACAATAACACAAGGAACGACAATGGGACGAACATTACACTTCAAGATCGTCAAAGACAACCGGAAACCGTACAACGAAAAGGAATTCAATGGCATCGTGGCGGTCACCAACAAGTACAATACCGGCCAATTCGAGGGCGTATGGACATGCGAGAACTTCCATGCCAACCCACTCGATTATTATCCAAATTGGAATGCCGGTTCAAATTGGGACAAGATACTGGTTCGCCAAGATCAACTTGTTGCCGAAGGCGTGTCACTGTTCAATGTCATTAAAGCAATGCACAAGGAGAAGTTGATCTGTTTTCACGATGAAGAGCATATCGAGACTGGCATTGCATGTGGCTTTGTCAAGGTCCAGGGCAACGAGTTCAATTCGTTACTGGTATTGACGGCATTGGTGGAAATCTCGGTGCTGATGCCACATGCG
>JAPLST010000196.1 GCA_026398485.1 bacterium | reverse complement strand
CTGCACGCCATAGGCCTTCGCGATTTTGCCCCAGCGCTCGCCGAACTTGCCGCCGTTGATGCACAGCACCTTGTCGCCCGGCGACAGGAAATTCACCATGGATGCTTCCATCGCGCCAGTACCCGACGAGGTGAACGTCAAAATGTCGTTGGCCGTCTTGAACACCGGATGCAGTTTCTCGTTCACGGCCGCAAACATGTTTTGGAAACGCTTCGAGCGATGATGGTAAATCGGCTCGGCTAATTTCAACAGCACTTCCGGCGGCACGCTGACCGGCCCGGGCGTATACAGATATTCTTTTTTCATAGCAGCTCTCCTTGGGTGCAGATTAGAAACGAATGTTTATTTGGCTGTTTTTCGCTTGGATGTCTTGCTCCGCGCACTCGGGAATTTGTGCGCGCCAAACGCGAGCGCGACGACGTCTTCCATCGTGTCCACCAGATGAATGGTGAGCGCGCGCCGCACTTCGCGCGGCACATCATCGAGTTCGGCCGCGCTGCGTCGCGGCACGATCACCGCCGTTGCGCCCGCGCGATGCGCTGCCAGCAGCTTTTCTTTCAGCCCGCCCACGCCCAGCACACCGCCGCCCAGCGTGATTTCACCGGTCATCACCAGGCGCGCGCGAATGGCCACGCCGCTCAACGCGGAATACAGCGCGGTCGCAACCGTGATGCCGGCCGACGGCCCGTCTTTCGGGATCGCGCCTTCGGGCACATGAATGTGCAGGTCGTGTTTTGCGAAAAACGCCGGCTGCAGTCCCAGCTTCTCGCGCTGCTTGCGCACAAACGTCACCGCCGCGCGCGCCGATTCCTGCATCACCTCGCCCAACTGGCCGGTCAATTGCAGTTCGCCTTTGCCTTCCATGACAGTCGCTTCCACTTTCAGGATTTCGCCGCCGGTCTCCGTCCAGGCCAGGCCGATCGCCACACCCGGCGTCGGCGCCGGCAGCTCGCTGTCGAGATGGTGCTTGCGCACGCCCAGGTAGGTGCGCAAGTCGGCCGGCGTCACGACCAGGCGCGGCGCGCGCAACGGCTTGGTCACGTAGGCATGCGCCAGTTTGCGCATGATCTGCGCCAACGTGCGCTCGAGCTGCCGCACGCCCGCTTCGCGCGTGTAATCGCGGATCATGGACAGCAGCAGCGGCTGCGCCACGTGCACGACATTGGGGATCCCCGCCAGCACGCGTTGCTTTTCCACCAGGAAGCGCGCCGCGATTTGCACCTTTTCCGCTTCCGTATAACTGCTCAACTCGATCGTCTCCATCCGGTCGCGCAGCGTCGGATGAATGGCATCACGGACATTGGCCGTGCAGATGAACAGCACTTCGGACAAATCCAGGTCCACTTCAAGGTAATGGTCGTTAAAGGCCCGGTCCTGCTCCGGGTCGAGCACTTCCAGCAAGGCCGCCGCCGGATCGCCGCGGTAGTCCGACGCCAGCTTGTCAATTTCATCCAGCAAGATGACCGGGTTGCGCGTCCCGGCCTTTTTCAGGGCCTGCACAATCCGGCCCGGCAACGCGCCGACATACGTCTTGCGATGCCCGCGGATCTCCGCCTCATCACGCACGCCGCCCAGCGAGATCCGGCCAAAGCGCCGGCCCATTGCGTCCGCCACCGCGCGCGCCAGCGAGGTCTTGCCCACGCCCGGCGGGCCGACCAGGCACAGCACCGTGCCCGGGTCGTTTTCCTTGGCGCGCGCGCCGGCTTTGCCGCGCACCGGCTTGCCATCCCGCACCTGGCGCAATTGGCGCACCGCCAGAAATTCAAGCACGCGCAGCTTGGGCTCTTTCAAGCCAAAATGCGAGCGTTCCAGCACGCGCCGCGCATGCCGCAAGTCAAGATTGTCGTCCGTGCGCGCGCTCCATGGCAGCGCCAGCAGCCAGTCCAGATAATTGCGGATGACCGTGCCTTCCGGCGAAAACGGCGGTAGCTTCTCCAGCTTGTCAATTTCCGTCTTGGCCACCAGCAGCACCGCTTCGGGCATGCCGGCGTTCTGCACTTTGGTGCGGTATTCGCCGCTCTCGTCATAATTGCGCTTGCCCAGTTCGCGCTCAATCACCTTGATCTGCTCATGCAGAAAATACGACTTTTGCTGGTCGTCAATCTGCTGGCGCTCTTCGCCGTAAATCTTGTTTTCAATGTTGAGCAACTCGATCTCGCGCGCCAGCACCCGGCATAAATCCAGATACGCCAGTTGCAACTCGGTGTGCTCGAGCAAGCCCAGCCGGTCGCCCGGCTTGACCGTGATATGCCCGACAATCAGGTGGAATAATTTGACCGGCTCGGTGATCGCGCTGATGGCCTGGTACAAGTCATCCGGCAGTTTTGGATTCTTGTTGATGTATTCCTCGAACAAGGCCAAGGCGGCGCGCGTCACCCTGCAAAGGCGGCTGAGTCAAAAGGATTGGGAGGACGCCGAGTGGAGCCGTGCGAACCTGATCAACTGATGACCCGGGCACGCGCCTGCCCTTCCAGCAACACTTTGGCCGTGCCATCCGATGACCGCACCGTTTGCAGCACGCGGCACAAGCAGCCGATCTCAAACAGGTCGCCCGGCGTCGGGTCCTCATTCTCCATCGTCTTCTGCGACACGGCAAACACAATCTTGTCGTCCAGCAACGCCAGCTCCAGCGCGCGCAACGTCGCCGGCCGGCCCAGCACGACCGGCATCACCATGTCCGGGCACAATACCACATCGCGCAACGGCACGACATACCGGATGTCCTCTGCCGGCTTGGTTCCTGACGTTGCCGTGCTTGCTTGTTTTGCCACTAAGTCCTCGTTATTCGTTGATCGTTCAATCTCAAATCTCAAATCTCAAATAGCCGCTATGCCACCTTGTCGGCGTAGATAAACTGCGGTTCCGGCGCCGTGCCTTCAAAGAATTCCTTGGTGATGATGCATTTTTTCAGCCCGGGCTTTTCCGGCGCGTGATACATCAGGTCGGTCGTCGCATGTTCCATCAGGGCGCGCAAACCGCGCGCGCCGGTGCCGCGCTTGATCGCGCTCGCGGCAATCGCCGCCAGCGCATCCGGCGTGAAATCCAGCTCGATCCCTTCCGCGCGGAACAACGCTTTGTACTGCCGCACCAGCGCATTCTTCGGCTTGGTCATCACCTGCAGCAAATCCTCGCTGCTCAATTCCTCCAAGGCCACCACCACCGGCAACCGCCCGACAAATTCGGGAATCATGCCGTACTCAATCAAGTCTTCCGGCCCGGTCTGCTTCAGCGTTTCGTACATGGTGTGGGCGCGGTGGCCGTCCGCAAAACCGTGAAAACCAACCTGATGCTTGCCGTGCCGCCGGCTGATGATCTTGTCCAGCCCGACAAACGCGCCGCCGCAAATGAACAAAATATTGGTCGTGTCGACCCGGATGTATTCCTGCTGCGGGTGCTTGCGCCCGCCCTTGGGCGGCACATTGCAGATGGTGCCCTCCAGGATTTTGAGCAAGCCCTGCTGGACGCCCTCGCCCGACACGTCGCGCGTGATCGAGGCGTTCTGCGAGGTCTTGTGGATCTTGTCAATCTCGTCAATGTAGACAATGCCCCACTGCGCGCGCTGCACCTCGAAATTCGCGTTGGTCAGCAATTGTAGAATCACGTTTTCAACATCCTCGCCGACATAGCCGGCCTCCGTCAGCGTGGTCGCGTCGGTGATCGCAAACGGCACGTTCAAGAGCTTGGCCAGCGTCCGCGCAATCAGCGTCTTGCCCGTGCCGGTCGGGCCGAGCATCATGATGTTGCTCTTCTCGACCTCGACATCGGCCAGCTCGTTCAAATTGAAGAACAAGCGCTTGTAATGGTTGAAGACCGCGACCGCAATCGCGCGCTTGGCGACTTCCTGCCCGATCACATATTGGTCCAGAAACTCCTTGATCTCGCGCGGGCGGCGAAATGCAATCGGCGCGTCGGCCTTGCGATTGCGCTCGAAAATGTCGCCGCAACTGCGCGTGCAATTCTCGCAGATGAAGGCCAGGTCGTCGGCGCCGCCTTGGATCAATTGAATGCGCTCGTTGTGCGGCAGGCCGCAAAACGAGCAGGTCGGCTTGGCGCCGCGCTGCTTGCGCGCTAAGGGCTTTTCACTCATCCATTTCTCCTATTTCAAATCTCAAATTTCAAATCTCAAATCATTGCTTCGGATACAGCACGTCATCGACGATGCCGTAATTCTTCGCGTCCTCGGCGCTCATGAAGAAATCACGGTCGGTGTCTTTCTCGATCGTCTCGATTGGCTTGCCGGTGCAGTCGGCGATAATCTGGTTGAGTTTGTCGCGCATGCTCAAAATCTCGCGGGCCTGGATGCTGATGTCGGCCGCGCTGCCCTGCGTGCCGCCCCACGGCTGGTGGATCATCACGCGCGCATTCGGCAGAACATAGCGCTTGCCTTTCGCGCCGGCCATCAACAGGACCGCGCCCATGCTGCTGGCCTGCCCGATGCAGTAGGTGCGCACCGCGCATTTCAGGAAGCGGATGGTGTCGTAAATCGCCAGGCCGGCCGTGACCGTGCCGCCCGGCGAATTGATGTAAATGCTGATGTCTTTCTCCGGGTCATCCGACTGCAGAAACAGCAATTGGGCGACGACCAGGTTGGCGACATCATCATTGATGCCCGTGCCCAGAAAGACGATCCGGTCTTTCAGCAGGCGCGAGTAAATGTCATAGGCGCGTTCGGTGTGGCCGGTCGTTTCCAGAACCATGGGAACCAGTTGCATGCAGCATCTCCTTGCCATCAGTTAATACCGGTTATTATACGGAAACGCGCCGCAAAACACAACCACGACACCCCACGAGTTTGTTTTTTGCATGTTTATAGAATTTCTTTCGCCGCGTTGCTGATAAAAACCATGCGCCGCGCATGGTTTTGCAGTACTTTGTTCGCGGCAAACAAATTAGCGTGGCGTGCCGCGCGCCGCAATCGCGGTCAGCCGATCGCGGCAGTAGTCAAGCCGGTATTCAATCACATCCTGATTCCATTGCGGGTGCATTTTGTGCAGCAGGCTTAAACGCTGGAAGGCTTGGACATACTGGTCGCCGGCGCTGGTATAGTTTTTGGCATCCAACGCCGCATCGCCGGTGCGGATCATGTTGTAAATCGCGGTGAATTCGTGGCGCAGCAGCTCATCATCACTGCCCACTGCCGCGACGCCCGCGCGATTGGTGAGGCTCAGGTCGGCATCCGGATCCAAGATCAAGTCATTCTTTTTAGTGCCACATGCCGGCACAAGCACCGCCAGCAGCATCCCCATGCCAAGCAACAATATTCCACGACGGTTTGTCATTATCGTGCCCCATTTGGCGTGACCTGCGACATGCAATTCCGCACCATCAGCGGTTCCATCAGGTCGTTTGTTAACGCTGCGCTACAGTAGTTTGGTTTCATCACTGTGATTATACAGTAATTCGGCGCAATTGTGTGGGGAGCCACGCGGCGCGCCACGAGACGCCCACAGATCCAGCGGTTGGTATGTGTTGCTGCTCCCCACCGATCCACGACGCAAGGTCGTGGGGGTCTGGCAGCAGAGATGATGAATATCCAATATCGAACACTCAATATCCAAGTGCGAAGTATCTGCGCAGAACTTTATCATTGGATATTCCTTGTTGGATATTGGATATTCGCATTCACTGAATCACTTTCGCGCGTTCGTGGGGGTCTCAGGCGCACCCACCCGCCCAACTCGTGTGCGCACGTGCGTTCGCCGGCAAGTGTGGCACGCCACGCGGCAAAATGGTATACTCATTTTTCGAAACAAGGCCCTTATGCAACGACCACAAAAATTGACGCCGCGCGCGCGCTTTATCGCCGCGCTTGAACGCCGGCCACTGACCGGCCGCGTGCCGCATTTTGAACTTGTGTTCTATCTGACAATGGAGGCCTTTGGCCGGGTGCATCCTTCGCACCGGCGCTTCGACCAGTGGGACCAAATGACCGAAACCGAGCGCACACTGCACCGGCGCGATATCGCTGATCTATACGTCGCGACAGCGCGGAAGTACGAACACTCGGCGATCTTTTACCACGGCTTCACGGGCGACTGGACGGACAAGCTGATTGATGACAATCTGCGCACCCTGGACGAGATCCGTCGGCTGTCCGACATGGACTATTTCCTGATGATGCACGGCGACGCAACCTATGGCCTGCCCGCGGGCGACCAGATGATGAAATTCACCAGCGCAATCGCCGACCATCCCAAGGCCGTGAAAGAGCGCGCCAAGCGCGCGGTCGCACGCATGTTGGCGCGCGGCGAAAAATACCGCCGGCATGGCGCACTGGACGGGTTCGCCTTATGCTCTGACTACTGCTTCAACACCGGGCCGTTCCTCTCGCCCGCCATGTTTGACGATTTTGTCGCGCCCTATCTGAAAACCCTGATCGCGGGCTACCGCGCCATGGGCTTCTACACGATCAAGCACACCGACGGCAACATCATGCCGATCCTCGACGCGCTGCTGGCGGCCAAGCCCGACGCGCTGCACAGTCTCGATCCGCAGGCCGGCGTGGACATGGCGGTGATCAAGCGCGTGGCGGGCAAGCAGGTCTGCCT
>JAPLST010000358.1 GCA_026398485.1 bacterium | reverse complement strand
ATCCATACCAGTGCTTGACAATATATTAGCAAATACAATATCAAATGAACGTGACAAAGGGAATTTACGATATGATCTGTTTTTCAAATTTCTTGATATATCTACTGACGTTCCTGCGCAACTTATAGGATTGAGAATATCAAGAAATATAAAAGTGCATGAAAAACCAATGCTGGAGGAACTTATAACTGTTACAGAACCTCAAGGTGATGCAGGTGAAGCACCCAAGAGCAAAGCACATCTTGAAGGAACGAACAATGTAGCTGGCTCTAATACGCTCGACCAATCTATTGATTTGACAGAAAATATAGTAGCCGACGACAGCTACTCAACAAATATATGCTTAAAGATAGAATGCACTATTTGTGGAGGTGACGGCAGCATGAAGTGTGATAAGTGTGATGGGACAGGCAAAAGCGTATGTAGCCTGTGTGGCGGATCAGGCACATACAGATTCAAAACAGCAATGGGTATGAGTTCTACACCTTGTACAATGTGTGAGGCGACAGGCCGTCAAAGATGTCCCCAGTGCATAGGAAGGGGGAAGGTGAAAGGTCATTACTACAATGAAAACGGAACAAGTCGTGAATTACACTGTAAATCGTGCAATGGAAGTGGTTACATTGAGTCACTTGTGAGAACCAATATTTGTGTGAAAGCAGCGCATAATGAGAACTCCGGCAAACCTAACGTAACCACTGGCAATGCCGCTGAACAAGCTGAAAATCAGAGTGTGGACAAGACAGATCGCCAAAAAGTTCAGCAGTCTCAGAATCTGAACGAGCAAGCCACGAGCCAGACTGGCGAATTGCCATCTTTGGCCAAAGCAGTTAAAGACCTGAAAACCATCGCGGCACAAGCAGCAACCGCTAATGACCAAACGGTATCTGAAAAACCGACATCGCATGAATCTTCGAGCCAAGAAGTGAGTGCGAGCAAAGAAAACAAAGAGCCTGCCGCTCCGAAGGAAGAAATTGCTTTGTTGGACCGACAAGATATTTCTTCATTGGTTAAAAGCGTTTCCACAATAGCAACTGCTGAGTTGGCCAAGGTTGAAATCGCCAAAATGGAAGTGCCGCAGCAAAAAAGCGCGCAAAGCCCCGCGGCATCACCAACCACGCAACAATCGCAAACCACGCCAGCAACGACATCCTCGGCACTCAACTCCATTGCCGACAAGAGCGGCCTGACCATGATCCGCATCCCGAACGGTACGTTCCTAATGGGCAGCAGTGATGCGCCGAATGAAACGCCAGCGCATCGCGTGACCATCGCGTCATTCTACATGGACGAGAGCGAAGTTTCGCAGGATGCATATCAGCGTGTCATGGGTTCACCGCCGCGTTCGTTCTTCAAGGGGCCAAAGCTGCCGGTTGATTCATTAAAATGGCCGGATGCGGTTGCGTTCTGCAATGCGGCGGTCAGCTAAAGAAGGCTTGCCACAGGTTTATGACAATCAAGGCAATGTGATCAATTGGGATGGCGGTGGCTACCGTTTGCCCACAGAAGCTGAATGGGAATATGCCTGTCGTGCCGGCACTACCACGAAATACTCAAGCGATGACGTCATCACAGTGCAGCAGGCGAACTACGATCCGAACCTTGGCAAGAAGCATCCGTGGTTTCGTGCGCGCAGCATGCCGGTCAAAAGTTTGCCGCCAAACCAATTTGGCCTCTACGATATGCACGGCAACCTATGGGAATGGTGCCAGGATTATTATGGTCCGTACACGGCCAATGATGCCACAAATCCAGTTGGGCCGGCGCAAGGAACCGCCCATGTCATTCGCGGCGGCTCGTGGTGGAATGCGGTAGACAGCGCCAGATCGGCCAAGCGTTACGATCTGGGTGCGCAGCCAATGTTTCCTCAATGCATGGGCTTTCGCTGTGTGCGCAGCGCAAAATGACGCGGCAAATTCTCGCGCGGCGCGAGAATTTATAATGTGGCCAAGAGCCGGGGTGCGGCCGCCGAATATCGAATAGCGAACAAGGAATATCGAAGACCGAAGTATCTGCGCAAATCCGGCGGTGCAAACACAGAAGCAAAGGCAATCCCACGACAAACGCAACCTTACCTATGGGTTGGGCGGGTGGGTGCGCAGAGACCCCACAAACTTGCCTGCCTGTGCCGGGCACCTGTCTGCGTGCGGCACGCACAGGCAGGCGGCAGACAGGCGTCGCGGGTGAATGAGATTGAGTAAAAAGGCGTGCCGGCATTCTTTTCTCAATATTTGCTTCCACCAGTCCCGCCGGCGGCGGGATCGGTGGGGCGCAGCAACACATACGCACCGCCGGATCTGGGTAGAGAGGGGCGGAGGCCAGTGGTGTGGTAAAATGATATACTATGGAATGAACAAAGGAGCTTCCATGAAGGTTATTGAGGAACTCGACGCACGCATGGCGCACTGGCGGCCAGATGTAGTGCGGCGTGTTGAACAAGTGCTTGCCGACCTGATTGCACTGGCCGACGTAGAGGCGGCGGCGCGTGACAGCACGGCATGGCCGCGCGGGTTTTTCGAACGCACAGCGGGCGCGCTGGCTGACACGCCATTGGTGCGCGAACAACCCGCGGAATATGACGCGCGCCGGCATATGCCATGAAATATTTGCTTGACACGAATGCGTGCATCGAGTATCTGAATACGCCCGCGTCTGATGTGCGCCGCCGGCTCGCGCACGCGCGACCAACGGATGTGTGCGTGTGTTCGATTGTTCAGGCGGAATTGCTGTATGGCGCACGACGCAGCAAACAGACAGACCGATCACTGGCCGTGGTGCGGGAATTCCTGGCGCAGTTCAAGAACGTGCCGTTCGACAACGGGGCTGCCGAGGTGTACGGCACTATCCGCGCGCAATTGGCGGTGGCGGGTACAATGATTGGGCCCTACGATCTCTTGATTGCAGCGACGGCGATTGCACATGACTTGATTGTCATCACGCATAACAAGCGCGAATTTGGCCGGGTTGCTGGATTGTGCATTGAGGACTGGCAAGGCCAGTAAGTTCAATATCCCAAGCGTCTGGAAGACCGGTGCCGGGCGCGTATATTAAATCTTCGAACTGTGGTACAACTCATGTTGCGCACACTAATGCTATTGTTGCTGTTGTCGCTTTCTGCATTGGCCGCGTCGGAAATCGCGCCAAAACAAGGTGCGACGTTTAGCAATACCTTTGTCTGGGATGGCCGGGAATTGCAGCCAAAATCTGGTGCGACCTTCAATAACACTTGGGTTTTTGACGGCAAGGAAATCAAGCGCAAGTCTGGGGCGACATTGAACAATACATGGCAATGGGATGGCCGAGAGTTGCGGCCAAAGTCCGGCGCGACGTTCGCCAATACATTTGTCTGGGATGGTTGCGTTCTGCAACCCAAAACCGGCGCCACGTTCACCAATAGCTGGACGTTTGACGGCAAAGAATGGCAAACAAAGTCCGGCGCAACATTCGCCAACACCTGGGTGGTCACCGGCGATATTCCAATCCCAGTCGCGGCGGTAGTTGTGCTGCATCAAATGCTCGCGCCGCTCGAGCATTTATAAAAATGAAGAAATGCTTTCGCGGCGAAAGAATTTATAACGTGGGCGACAGCCGCGCCACAATGGCGGCAGGGCCGGCGTGGCCATCCCGCCGCTGGCGGGACTGGCAAAGCCAGCGGCACGGCACACGACATTCAACATAAAATGTCGATTGAACGCACAATATTGTTCCACGACTACCTGCTGCGCCAGCGATCTACTGGCCTACCGAACACCGACGTACCTTTGCCACTGCATTCGCCGCACGGAGGCGACCGCTGCAGAAATGATGAATGATGAGTGATGAATGATGAATGCAGAACAAGAAGCAGATCACGTGCTACATGCTGCGTGCTGGACACTCATCATTCATCATTTCTGTGCGGCGCGAGCTGGAGGCTGAAGCGCGTCGGCGCCGGCCGCAGCCAATATTGCGGCAAGGTTGCCGGGCCGCACGAACCGCTGCCAATGCCATGTTGGCGGTGATCCAGATTGATGATGACCTCGTCGCGCGGCGTCAATTGATGAATGTGACGCGCGCGATCAAAGTCTTCGGGCGTGAAACGGTGCGCGCTGAAATTAATGGTCGGCTGGCCGGCCACGCGCAATCCCCTACCGCCGGCATTCGCGAAGGACACCCAGCGCACGTCGCTGCGATTGCCGTTTTCCTGCGGAACAATGTAGCGGGTCCACAACTCGTCCAATGTTTTTTCATAGACGCCGATGCGTTGGGCCTGGCAGGTATCGGGATATGCTTCACCCGGGCCGCGGCCATACCATGCCACATGCTCAAACGCACGCGGCATGCGCAATTGCACGCCGAGGCGCGGCAACACCTCCGGCCATGCGCCACGCGGCTCGACGTCCACCTCCAGCAAAATCGTGCCATTGCCGGAAATGGTGTAAGTGTAGGTGCAGAGCAGGGCAAGGCTGAAGACCGGCGGCGCCACATGCGTGCGCACCGTGACGCGCAGGATTGCGTCATCGAGTGCTACAATGGCGAAGGCGTCCACGCGATGCTGCAGCTTGTCCAGATGATATTTGCGCCATGCGCCGCCAAAGCTGATGTCGTTGTCGGTCAGCGCGCGCCAGATATTCAGGCGCGGCCCGGCATGCATGAGTTCGACCCCATGCGCGTGCCAGCTGGTGATGCGGCCGCGCACCATGTCGAATGCAATGCTGAAATCGAGGCCCTGCACGGTCGCCGTCGTGCCATTTTGCGTGAGGTGCAGTGGTGCGGTTGCCGGCGACACAACCGGCGCCGTTTGCGCGACGCACGGCAAGAGGAACTGTGCCCACGCAATTTCATGGCCCGCGTCACACCAGCACGTCGGCGCCGCCTGCAGAAACTGGAGCGTCAGCCAATACTCGGTGGCAGGTTGCGCGGCCGGCAACGCATACGGCAGTTGCACGATCTTGCTGCGGCGCGCGGCGATGGCCAGCGGTGGCAGCGTGCCGGATTGCAGCACAACGCCATTGGCGCTGACATGCCAGACTGGCTGCAAATGCGCCAGCGATGAGAAGTCGTAACGATTGGTGACGCGCACCGTGCCGCGGGCGAGATCGAGCGGCTCGACCAGCACGGGTTCAACCACTTTTTTGTATTCGATCAAGCCGGGCGAGGGCGTGCGGTCGGGGAACAACAGGCCGTCGATCACAAAATTGCTGTCGTGGGGCGTGTCACCAAAATCGCCACCATAGGCGTAATACGGGCGCCCGTCCGGCGTCATCGCGCACAGCCCGTGGTCGAGCCATTCCCAGACGCAGCCGCCCGCCAGGCGCGGTGATGCGTACATCGCATCCCAGTATTCCTTCAAACCGCCCGGCCCGTTGCCCATCGCGTGGGCATATTCGCACAGGAAAAACGGTTTGGTCGCGTCACGCTGCGCGCCATACTCGATGACCTTGTCCACCTGCGTGTACATCTGGCTGACCACGTCGCAGACCTGCGCATCGCGGTCCTGCTCGTAATGCAGCAGCCGGGTGGTGTCCAGCACGCGGATGGCGCGGGCCATGGCTTCGTGATTGGGGCCATAGCCGCTCTCGTTGCCGAGCGACCACATGATCACGCAGGGATGATTCTTGTCGCGCGCGACCAGGCGCACGGCGCGATCAACAAAGGCCGCTTCCCACGCCGGATCTTTGCTGAGCTGGCTCAGGTCACCACTCACATCGAAGCCGTGCGTTTCGAGATCCGCCTCGTCCACGACGTAGATCCCGTACTCGTCGCATAGATCATAAAAATGCGGATCATCCGGATAATGTGACGTGCGCACCGCATTGATGTTGTGGCGCTTCATCAAGAGGATGTCTTCACGCATGGTGTCGCGCGGCACGGCCCGGCCAAGGCGCGGGTGATGCTCGTGACGGTTGACGCCTTTCAACTTGACCGGCGCGCCGTTGACGCACAAGCACGCATTGCGCACCGTCACACTGCGGAACCCAATTTTGAGCAGCACGGCTTCGCGCACCGCACCGGTTGCGTCGAGCAGTTCCAGCAGCAAAGGATACAAGTGCGGCGCTTCCGCCGACCATAAGCGCGGCGCCGGCACTTTGGCGGTCAACGCAACTTCAGCGCGGCCCCGGCCGGCCACGCGCACACTGCCGCGCATGGCCCGTGGCAGCACGTTCCGGCCCGCGTCATCCAGCAAGCGCACACGCACACTGCCATCTTGCGCGCGGGCGCAGGTCGTCGCAACAGTGACCTGCACCTGCAATTGAGCATCGTCCTGGCGCGCCGCCAACTGCGTCTGCACCGCTATGTCCGCGATCCGCGTCGGCGGCATGGCCAGCAACCGCACATCCCGGAAAATCCCGCTCAACCACCACATGTCCTGGTCTTCCAGATAACTGCCGTCGCTCCATTGATAGACCCGCACGGCCAGCACGTTGTCGCCGTCCTGCACCGCGTTGGTGATGTCAAATTCGGCCGGCATGCGACTGCCTTTGCTAAACCCGATTTCGCGGCCATTGAGCCAGACATGAAAGGCGGAATCCACGCCCTCAAAGCGCAAGTGCAATTGCAATCCACGCCAACTGTCCGGCACGCGGAACACGCGCCGATACGCGCCGGTGGGATTCTCGGTCGGCACATGCGGCGGATCGACCGGAAAGGGATAGATGACATTCGTGTAATGCGGCCGGCCGTAGCCGTGGCATTGCCAGCAGGACGGCACCGGCAATTCGGCCCAAGCCTGGTCATCAAAAGCCGGCTGCTGGAATTCCGCGGGCGCGTCGGCGGGCGACGCGGCATAGGCGAATTTCCAGACGCCATTCAGCAGCAGGCACCACGGCGATGCGGTCTGGTCGCCCGCCTGTGCGCTGGCGGCATCGGGACACGGCACGAAATTCGCGCGCGGGGCAAGCCGGTTGCGCTGCAGCACGGCCGGATTTTCCCAATCAGGGATGGCGGGGGCGGCGTTCATGTTTTTCAGGTTTCATGTTTTAGGGGGAAGATGCAGCGGAATATCCAATAACCAACAAGGAATAACCAATGATGAAGTTCTGCGCAGATACTTCGACCTTCGATATTCCTTGTCGATATTCGATATTCATCAGCGGATTCAGGAAAAATGGTTTTGCCGCAAAATCATTTTGTACAAAATGAATTGCGGCAATTCATTTTTATCGCATTGGATATTCACGATGCATACGTCAGCGCGCCGCGCGCGCAGACCAGCCGGCGCATGCCAGCACCACTATGCCGGTCAGCAAGACAAACAGGCTGAGAAACTGGCCTTGCGTCAAATGCGACCAAGCCGGCCCGGCCAGCTCGAGCGAGCCTTCGCGGAAATGCTCGGTCAGGATCCGTACCACGGCATAGCCGACGCCAAAGATGCCGCTCATCAGCCCGTCCACGCGCCGCTTGCGGCCGACCAGCCAGACGATGACAAACAGCAACGCGCCTTCTGTCAACGCTTGGTAGAGTTGCACCGGATGGCGCGGCACATTGTCGTAGGTGGGAAACACCACGGCCCACGGCTTGGACGTGGGCGTGCCGCACATTTCACTGTTGATGTAATTGCCGATCCGCCCGAAAAACATGCCGGGTGTCACGGCCAGCGCGCCATTGTCCAGCAAATGCAGAAAGGGCACGTGCAGCTTGCGCGCCAGCAGCACCAAGGCCACCATCACGCCGATGAATCCACCATGGCTGGACATGCCGCCCTGCCAGACTTGCAGAATTTCCCACGGCTTGCACAAATATTCGAGCGGATGGTACAACAGGCAATGACCCAGCCGCCCGCCGACGAGCGCGCCGAGAAAGCTGTAGAACAGCATGTCCTGCACGGCCATCTCATTCGGCATATCGAACAAGCCCGCCTGCCAGCGCCGCCGCAGGATCCAATAGCCAATGACAAACCCGAGAATGTACATGACGCCATACCAGCGAATCGCCAGCGGGCCCAGCTGCACGATGATCGGATCAATGGTTTGGATGACGTAGTTGCTCATGCCCTCACAGGGTAATGCCGTATTTCTCGATCTTGCGATAGAGGGTTTTGGCGCCAATCTTGAGGGCGCGCGCGGTCTGCGAACGATTGCCGTTACAGCGCAGCAAGGCCTGTTCAATCGCCATTTTCTCGAGTTCATCCATGGTGGCAACCGGCAAGCGCGGCGCGGCCGGCGCGACCGGCGCAGCGACGGGCAGCGCGGCGGCAGCCGAAGCAGGAGTGATCGGACCGATCGGACTGATCACCTGCTCTGGCTGCAGCACTTCGGGCGGCAACTGGGCGCAGTCAATATTCTGGCCGGCCGGCGCCATGACGCAGGCGCGTTCGATTGCGTTTTCAAGCTGGCGCACGTTGCCGGGCCAATCATAGCGCGTCAGCGCCGCCAGCGCGGCCGGCGTGATGCCGCCCAGCACTTTGCCCATCGCCGCCGCGCGCTGCCGCAAAAAACAATCCGCCAGCAAGGGGATGTCCTCACGCCGCGCGCGCAAGGGCGGCACGTGGATCGGGAAGACACTCACGCGGTAAAACAAATCCTCGCGAAACGTGCCGGCTTTGATGCGCTCGCGCAAGTCCGCGTTGGTCGCCACCAGCACGCGCACATCCACCGTGATCGTCGCCGCGCCGCCGACACGCTCGAACGTCTGCTCCTGCAAGACGCGCAGCAACTTGGACTGCAAGGCCGGGCTCATCTCGGCAATCTCGTCCATCAGCAACGTGCCGCCATCGGCCAGCTCGAAGCGCCCTTTGCGCTGCTTGATCGCGCCGGTGAACGAGCCTTTTTCATGGCCGAACAATTCGCTTTCCAGCAAACTCTCCGAGATGGCCGCGCAGTTCACTTTAATGAACGGCATGGCGGCCCGCCGGCTGTGTTGATGAATCGCATTGGCAATCAACTCTTTGCCGGTGCCGCTTTCGCCGAGGATGCAGACGGTCGTGTCCGTCGGCGCGACCTGGCGAATTTGTTGAAAGACGCTGTGCATCGCGGCGGCGCGACCGATCATCCGGTCGAAGGCATACTCGGCGGCGACGCGCGTGCGCAATTGCTCGTTCTCCGCCGCCAAGGCGCGCACCTGCAAGGCGCGCTCGACCAGCGCATACACATGCGGCAGATGCACCGGCTTGGTCACAAAATCAAAGGCGCCGCGTTTCATCGCCTGCACGGCCGTGTCCACCGTGCCGTGGGCGGTGACCAGAATCACCGGGCAAAACGGCGCGGCGCGCTCGAGCACCTGCATCCCGTCCACATCCGGCATCATCAAGTCGGTGATGACCAGGTCGACGTGCTCGGCGTCCATGATCGCCAGCCCGGCCACGCCATCGGCGGCGGTGCGCACGCCGTAACCGCGCTCACTCAGCGCTTCCGCCAGCGTCTCGCGCCCGGTCGCATCATCCTCAATCACTAAAATACAAGCATTCATACGCCATGAAAAGGAAAACGAATTGTGAAGGTGCAACCGTCGCCCGGCCGGTTGTCCAAACTGACATCCCCGCCATGACGGCGCGCCACGCGCTGCACAATTGCCAAGCCAAGGCCGGCGCCGTGCGGCTTGGTCGAGAAAAAGGCGGTGAATGCCTGGCGCGCCACGTCCGGCGTCATGCCGCCGCCCGTGTCAGCCACACGGATGCACACGTCGGCGTCCTGCAGCGCGGCATGCATGCGGATGGCGCCGTGGTCGGGCACGACGTGCAGCGCGTTCCACACCAGATTGGTCACGGCCTGGCGCAGCAGGCCGGCATCCGCCGTGACGGCCGCCAAGGCCGGGGCGCACTGGCACTGCAGCGTGACGCCGCGCGCCCGGCATTGTGGCTCGAAATATTGCGCACACTCATCCAGCAACGCCACCAGATTCATGGGTGCCGGCGCAAACGCGGGCGGCTTGGTGTACGACAGGAATTCGCCCAGCAACTCGCCGGTGCGGGCAGCCTCATGTTGAATCCGCGTGATTTTCTTCCCGGCCTTTTCGCGTTGCGCATCCGGCAAGGGCGCCACGGCTTCCTGCAGCAAGTCGGCGTTCATGCGCATGCCGTTGAGCGCATTTTTCACCTCATGCACAATGCCCGCGCCCACCAGCGCCAGCTCGCGTTCAACCGCCACACGCGGCTGCTGCAACGCCTGCTGGTACACGCGCGCTTGGCGGCGCACGTGCCAGAACGCGACCAAGCCGCAGCCCAGCGCGGCAACGCCCATGGCCATCACGCCCGCCAGCATCTGCCGGCGCATGCCCGGCTGCGTCAGCGGCGGCGCGAGATAGCCCACGCGCATGATGCCTTGCACCACGCCGCCCATCCGCAAGGGCATGCAACTATCAATCACATGGCGCGGCGTGCCGCCCAACATCACGCGCAGCTCACCCAGTTGCGGCGTCCAATTGGT
>JAPLST010000300.1 GCA_026398485.1 bacterium | reverse complement strand
GGCAACCAACACCACGGCCGCCAATGCGTTGTGTTTGCGGCGCGCGGGCATGGAATCCAAACTGCGCGAGATCAACCTGGCCGGCGCCCGGCTGGCTGTCGAAGGCGCCGGCAGCGCAACCTGCGTGGCGGGTTCGGTCGGGCCGCTGGGGCTGACGATCGAGGAAGACTGGGATCTAGACACGCTGGCCAGCGCCTATCGCGAGCAGATGACCGTCCTGCTGGAGGGCGGCGTGCATCTTTTGCAACTGGAATATTTCACGAATCTCGAGGAGCTGCTGTTCGCCGTTGAGCAGGCCAAGAGTCTTGGCGGCAGTGACATTCCGGTCATTGCGCAGATGATGTTTTTGGAGGGCGCCCGCGTCGAAAGCGGCGAGGCAGCGGCCCAGATCGCCCAAGCGCTGGTGCGCGCCGGGGCGGATGTTGTCGGCGCCAATTGCGGCCATCGCATTGCGGGCCCCGCTCGTGCCGCGGAGACGCTCGTGGGCGGCGCCGGCGCCACGCCCGTTGCCGCGTATCTCAACGCCGGCTATCCCGAGACATCCGAAGGCCGGCTGGTGTACATGGCGAGTCCGGCGTACATGGCCGATGTCGCCCTCAAACTGGCAAAAGCCGGCGTGCGCCTCCTTGGCGGATGCTGTGGCGCCACGCCGGAAGTCATTCGCGCCATGGCGCTGAGCCTCGGCACGATCCGGCCCAAACAGTGGGTGACGACTATAGCAAAGCCGGCTGCCGCCGCTGATGCCGCCCGCGCCGGCGTGCCGGAACGGCCCATGGCACCGCATAAGCCGGGCGGATTCTTGGACGGTTTGCGCGCGGGTGTCCTGCCGATTATTGCGGAAGTTGACCCGCCCGGCCATTTGCAGGTGCGGGGCATGCTGGATGATGCCCGCGTGGTTGCCGACGCCGGCGTGGATGCCATCAGTCTGGCGGACAACCCCTTGGCCACGCTCAAGATGGGCAATATCGCGGTCGCCGCCATGCTCCAGGCCGAAGTCGGCGTCAAGACCATCTGCCACGTCACCTGCCGCGATCGCAACGCGCTCGGCCTGCAATCCGAATTGATGGGCGCCCACGCGCTGGGCATCCGCGGCATCCTGGCCATTACCGGCGATCCGCTGGGGCGCTCCGTGGGCGCCGGCCGGGCGGTGTTCGAATTCAATTCCTTCACCCTGGTGCGCCTGCTGGCCGGGCTGAATCGCGGCGCAAGCCATTCGGGCGGCGACTTGAAAGGCGCGACGGATTTCTCGGTGGGCGTGGCTTTCAATTCGGCCGCGCGGAACTTGAACGGCGAGGCCCAACGGCTTGACAAGAAAGTAGCGGAAGGCGCGCAATTCATCATGACCCAGCCGGTATTTGACACGGCGCAGGCGGCGCGCGTACTCGCACTGACGCGCGCCAGCGGCATCCGCGTCTTTTTGGGCTTCTTCCCCTTGATCTCCGCCCGCACTGCCTTGTACCTGCATAACGAGGTGCCCGGCATGCACATTCCCGAACCGATCCTGCAAAGGCTGACGAGCCTCCCAGCCAAGGAAGACCAGGAGAAAGCCGGGCTGGAAATGGCGCAACAGCTCTTGACCAGCCTGGCGGACCAACTGGATGGCGTCTACCTGATCAGCCCGCACAACCGCGCCCGCGTGCTGGCGCCGCTGGTGCACATGCTGCGGGCCTGGCCCAAGCACGCTGTTTCCCATGCATAGGTTTTCCTCCCTACTGACCATTCAAGGAGCAAGTACGTATGGTGACCTTTATTGAAGAAAACGGGCAGTTGCGTTGCGTCTTTGACGGCCCCATGAATACCACCGTGTGCGGCGCCATGGCGGAATCACTCCAGGCGCGGATTGACGCGGCCGGCCTGCCGGTCGTGTTTGATTTGCACGGCGTGGACTATGTGGCTTCTGCGTTTTTCCGCATCTGCCTGGTTGCGATAAAAAAAGTGGGCGGTGAAAAAATGACGATCATCAACCTGTCGCCGACGTGCCAGCGCATGTTTAAAATCGCGGGCCTTGGCCGGATTTTCAAACTCGCCGAGTAAACCCGGCGCGTGAAACAGTTTTTCCATACCTTGCATATTCAATGACAATACTGTAAAACACAAGATATGCAAAATCTGCCACGGCAATGCCAGGCGCTGCTCGAAAAAGTGTAGGGCAGGCTACCTAGTGTAGTGTCTCTAACATTTCTTTACCTTTGACCACTACGGCAAAATCGCAAAAAATCCCCCAACCCCCTTTTCCAAAGGGGGACAGCAGCGACCCCCAACCCTCCCGCCAGCGGCGCATGCGCGTCAACTTAAGCGGCTGGAAGCCGCTTCTACGACAGATGCACTCGCTAAGTTGACGCGCATGCGC
>JAPLST010000350.1 GCA_026398485.1 bacterium | reverse complement strand
TGATGACCATCGCGAGGATGGCAGTGAGGGTGAGGGTCTTCATGTTGCTGTTCCTGCTTGGGTGAGTTACTGATTGACGCTGGCCGTCAACACTGACGGCTAATGCAGCGTCACCACCAGCATACCACAAACGCCCGCCGGATACCTTGATTGTTTGCGCAAAAAATGGTACTATTTGCGCATGAGCAAGATCCTGCAAGACCACGAAGTTGAACATATACCGCTGCGCTACGATGCCGCCTTTCCGTTCTGCTGCACGAATGCGCCCACCCACCCTGATCGTGGCGCGCACATGCATCCGTGCGCCGAGCTGGTTGTCATCAAGGCCGGGACGGCGGTGCATTTTGGCCGCTTCGCCACGCACCGCGTCACGCGCGGTGATGTCTTCGTGATGGCCGGGCCGTGCTACCACGGGTATCGCAACACCGATGCGCTCGCGCTGATCAACATCCAATTTGACCCGGCGCTGTTTCTGCCGCGCGATGCGGCATTGCGCGCCATGCCGGGCTTCAAGAAGATGTTCGGCATGGACGCACCCGGCGCGCGCGTGCGCGGCTTCTTCGGCCACACGCATTTGACCGGCGAGCAACTCAAGTATGTGATCGAGTTGGCGTGGCACCTCAAAAACGAATGTGCCTTGCGGCAGCCCGGCTATGCCCTGGTGGTGGACGGATTCTTTCGTGCGCTGGTGGTGGCGCTCGCGCGGCTCAGTCATACGCGCGTCCGCAACAAACCGCGCCGCGCGGCCATTGCCCGGGCAGTCGACTATATGGATGAACACTATGCCGCGGATTTGCGCATCGCGGACCTCGTGCGGCTGGTCGGCTTGTCGCATGCGCAATTTGACCGGTTGTTTCATGAGCAGATGAGCATTCCGCCGCGCGCCTATCTGTTGCAAGTGCGGGTGAACCACGCCGCCACCCTCCTGCTCGACACGGACAAGAGCATCACCACCATTGCGTTTGAAGTCGGCTTCAACGACAGCAGCTATTTCACCAAGGCCTTCCAGCGCGCCCCCAGTATGACGCCGCGCGCATTCCGCAAGCATGCGGCCCAACGCGTCAGCGCGCGGCAGGCCGCGCCGTGACGCAAGCCCGCCCCGCTCATGCGCCTCCTACCCGCGCCGGCGCAGCAGCAGGCCGCCCAGCGCCAGCACCCCCAGTAGTGTCGGCTCGGGCATCGTCTTGCTGACATACAACCCGAAATCACTGCCGACCACGCCACTGCTGCCAACGGTCGTGCCGTCGTTGTTCTGGCTCCAGGTCGCCGGATAGGTTGGCGCGCCGCGCAACAATGTCCGCCGTTCCAGGCCATGTGTTTCGTCAACCAATGTCGCGTAGGGCTGGCCATAGTAGCCTAAATACTCGCCGGCGAAGATCGAGCAGAACGAATTACTGGTGCGAATCATCGGGCTGTTGCGCGCGTCGTCGAGCGAGTAGATCATGCCGCCGAGAATCTCGGTTTGCGCGCCGTCGGCTGCATCGAGGATCGTCGGCCAGTCCTCCGTTTTTAAACCAAGAATCCACAGGGAACCGCCGCGCTGCATGAGATGCAGGCGCGCCACGCCCAACGCGTTGGTGTCCTCGCCTTCCGGGTTGATCTGCCGCGCCCAGACGCGCTGGCCGTTGAATTCCCAATAGCGCGCGCAGACATCCTCGACGAAGATGTCGCCCGTTCCCGTGAAGCGTGGCGGCTGCAAGAACAAATGGCGCAGTACCAGCGTGCGGCTGGATTGATTGTCTGCGCCCGTGCAGAGCTGCAAACTGCCGCAGCTCATGTTCTCAATCACCACCGTGGCGTACGTGCCGGTGGTCACCAGCCAGATGATATTGGTATAGGGGATGCCCGAACTGTTGTTGCCGCCACCAATCTGCGAGCCGGCCCCCACACCGGTGACGCGCCGCACATTGCCGCGCACGCGCACCGGCGAGAGGATGCGGTAACTGCCTTGTGGGACAAAGACGGTCGTGGTCCCCGAGTCAATCGCCGCCTGCACCGCCGGCGCGTCGTTGTCAAAGCGCGTCCCTTCGCCGGCAT
>JAPLST010000028.1 GCA_026398485.1 bacterium | reverse complement strand
CCACCGATCGCCGCCGTTGGCGGGATCGGTGGACGCAGAGATTGGGAAAAAGCGGCGGGCACGTTTTTACTCAATCTAATTCACCCACTGCGATATTACTAATTCTTTCGCCCCGAAAGAATTGCTGGCACAGCGTTTGCCTTAGCTAACATGGCACGTTGTAAAAAAAGAACGTTTTTGCTATACTATGCACCATTATATTAAGGAATCATGAGCGCGCCCCAGTTGACACATACCAGCCGGTATCAGGCCCGCGGCTTCACGCTGCTCGAACTGATGCTGGCGTTGGTGATCATGGCGCTGGTGCTGACGATGGTCTACTCGGCGTTTTCGGCCGGGAGCAGGGCGTGCCGGTTTGGCGGCGAAAGAGCGCAAATATTTCACACTGCGCGGATGGCGATGCAGGATATTTTGCAGTCAATTGAGAACATAGACTTCGGCACGAACGACGGCTACCGCTTCCTGGGCGAGTCCGGCTCGGCGGGCGCCGGGCGGGCCGGCTCCGTGCCGGCCGACACGCTGGAATTCGCGTCGTTTACGGAGCCGCGGCTGACGGACGGGCGCTGGTATGCCGGCCAATCGCGGGTGCGCTATGCCATTTCGCGCGCCGCGCAAGACGAGGAAGGCGCGCCGATCAAGCATGTCCTCGAAAAATGGGTGACGGATCTGGATGATGTGGATTTCAAGAATGCGCATGTCACCGAATTGTCGCGCGATGTCGCCGGCATGCGCTGCACCTATTTTGGTGGCGAGGATGACAAGGAAAGCGACGATTGGGATTCGGACCGCGATGACAAACTGCCCGGCATGGTGCAGGTGACGCTGTATGTCTATGAAACGCAGGGCGAACGCGTGCATCCGCTGCGCAGTGCGGCCATGATTCCGACCATGAAAGCCACGCTGGAAGCCGAGCTGAAGCGCGGCACCGCCGGCGCGTCATCGACCACGCCGACACCGGGCGGCAAGCCGTCCCTGAAGCCGGGCCAAAAGCCCACGCCGCTTGACCGCACGCCGCTGACGACCAAGCCACTGGATGGCACCTGATGAGTGAGCGCATGTTCAACCTCGATGCGGTGAAAATCGACCAGCAGTTGTTCTACCGCATTCCGACCAAGTATCTCGAGGAGCACGGCGTGATTCCGATCGCCGAGCTGGAAGGCGGCGTCATTCAGCTGGCGGTGGCGGATCCGGACAACATCGAGGTGCTGGATGAAATCGAGCGCATCCTGAACGCGTCGTTGCAGATCGAGACGGTGCCGGCCGAGAAGATCCACGCGGCGATCGAGCGCAGTCGCAGCGGCGACGCGCAATCCGTCGAAAAAGTGATTGTGGACTTGACCGAGGATGACATCAAAATCATCGGCAACATCCGCAAAGACCAGGATGGCGTGGATGTCGCCAACGAGGCGCCGATCATCAAGCTGGTCAACCTGATCATCTGGAATGCGCTGCAATCGCGCGCCAGCGATATTCACATCGAGCCGTTTGACAACGAGCTGAAGGTGCGCTACCGGGTCGACGGCGAATTGTACGATTCACCCAGCCCGCCGGGCAACTTGCATGCCGCGATTGTCTCGCGCATCAAGATCATG
>JAPLST010000139.1 GCA_026398485.1 bacterium | reverse complement strand
TGGCGCTCCTCCAGGAGCAACTCACCGCCGGCATCCAATCCGGTGGCCAGCGAGATCCCGCCGGCACCCTCGAGGCATTCTACCGCCGCCACTACCGCCGCGACTACCTCGCCGGCGGCAACGCCTGCTCGTGGCCCGGCAAACAGCGCCTCCACTTTGATAAGTACATCCTGCCCGAGTTCGGGACCCAGCGCCTCGACCGCATCACCCTCTACCACGCCGAGCACTGGTACACCGAGCTGCAGCGATCGCTGAGCCGGCGCTACGCCAATCACATCGCCGCCACCCTCTGCACCATGCTGCGCCGCGCGATCGCCGGCGGCTTCGTCCGCCAGGGCCACAGCCGTGACGCCCTGATCAGCCGCCTGGCCGACTGGCGCCGCAAGCCCAACATCCGCCGCACGCCCGCCACGCTCACGCGCGCCGAGGTCGCTGCGATCGCCGCGGCGCTCGATGGCCACCAACGCCTGCTCTTCATCCTGTGGATCCACACCGGCCTGCGCCTGGGCGAGATGCAATGGCTGCAATGGGCAGACATCGACCAGCGCCGGCGCGTCCTGCACGTGCGCGCCAAGGACGGCCACAGCATCAAAGACGGCGAAGACCGCACCGTGCCCCTGCATGAGACCGTGATCGCGGCGCTGGCGGCCGCCCAGCGCGCCGGATCGTGCCCGCCGGCCGCATCGGATTGGTTCTATCCCAGCCCGCACGACCCGCATCGGCGCCACGGCGACTTCAGCCACCATGTCGTCTGCATGTTGCGCGCCGCCGGCAAGTCCGGGGCCAGTGCGCAGACGTTGCGCCACACCTTCGCCAGCATGCTGCTTTCGAGCGGGTGTCCCTTGGCCGAATTGCAAAAGTACATGGGCCATTCCAGCATCCAGACAACCGAGCGACATTACGCCGCATTTTTGCCCCCGGAAACGGCGGCGCTGCACCGGGTGGATTTCGGGATGGAAAGAGGGGTGATTGCGACCATTCCGCTGGGTGTGTCAAAATGACTGCTCTAGTCCTGTCTAGGTTATTCCAGCCCGTTCGGTACGTTCCTTTCCCTTTAGGTCATTTTGGGAAAGGCGCCCTATATCAGAGCAAAAGCCCAGTATTTACAGGGCTTTGAGTGGGAGTGTGGGGGGGAATGAAGTGGCGACCCCAAGGGGATTTGAACCCCTGTCGGACTAGACGATGGGGTCACCGAGTACTGAAAAAGTACGTTGGTGAGCCGTGCAGGGTTCGAACCTGCGACCCTCAGATTAAAAATCTGATGCTCTACCACCTGAGCTAACGGCCCGTGCCATCACTGCAGCAGGCAGCACAGAGTGGTAAGTATAGCAAATGGCGTGTGGCCTGTCAACCGCAATGCGCGACGCAGTGCGCGGCCGCCGCGCGCCGGCAGCACCGGAGACCCCCACAACCTCTGCAGAAATGATGAGTGATGAATGCAGAACAAGAAGCAGATCGAGTGTTACAAGCTGTGCGCTGTACACTCATCGTTCATCATTCATCATTCATCATTTAGTTTCTGCGGCTCTGCGGCACCGGAGCCGGGCGGCGACAAACGTCGATTTTCGCTACAATACGGAATGGAATACAACCAATGACCTTGTTTCAATTTGTAGCCACGAGCGTCAGCGTGGCGCGCGCGCCGTTCCTGCTGCTGGCCTTGAGTTGCGCGGGTCTGGGCGTGGCGGTCGCGTTCTGCAAGACCGGCAGTGTGGCGCTGACCGACACCGTGCTGGTCATGCTCGGCGCGGTTTGCGCGCATGGCGGAGTGAATGTCTTGAATGAATACGCGGACTTTCACAGCGGCTTGGATGCCCTCACGACGCGCACGCCGTTCAGTGGCGGGAGTGGCACCTTGCCATGCCAGCCGCAGCGCGCGCGCATGGCGCTGGCACTCAGTATCGCCCTGTGCCTGGTGACGTGCGGCATCGGCCTTTATTTTGTGATGACCCGCGGCATGGGCTTGCTGCCTGTCGGTCTGGCGGGCATGGCACTGGTGCTGCTGTATACCCCGTGGCTGGTGCGCCGGCCGCGCCTGTGCACGATTGCGCCCGGACTCGGCTTCGGGCCGATCATGGTGTGCGGCAGTGAATTCGCGTTGTCGGGCGGCTATTCGTGGTTGGGCCTGCTGGCCGCGCTGCCAGTGTTTTTCCTGACCAACAATCTGTTGCTGTTAAACCAAATTCCCGATCTGGACGCGGATCGCCGTGTGGGCCGCGGCACGCTGCCGATTGCGCGGGGTGTTGCGGCTAGCATGCGCACATGGTGGGTGGCGTGGACATTGGCGTATGCCGCCATTCCGGTTGGGCTTGGCGCGGGACTGCCGTGGGGCGTGGCGCTGGCGCTGCTGCCGGCGCCGTTGGCGCTGGTGGTCC
>JAPLST010000092.1 GCA_026398485.1 bacterium | reverse complement strand
TATATTTTGAACCGACCACGCTGCGGGTTGCTATTGTCACCTGCGGCGGCTTGTGCCCCGGGCTGAACAATGTCATTCGCTCGGCCTATCGCGAATTGTGCGGCTATGGCGTGCGCGAGATCTTTGGCATTCGCTACGGCTATTTGGGCATGAACCCGGCCGCCGATTTGACGCCCATCCAGCTCACGGATGCCGTGGTCGAGGATATTCACAAGGAAGGCGGGACGATGCTGGGCTCGTCGCGCGGCGAGCAACCGGTGGCGGTGATTGTGGATTACCTGCAGCAGCACGGCATTCAGGTGTTGCTCGCCATTGGCGGTGACGGCACGCAGCGCGGCGCATGCGCGATCAGCGCGGAGGCGCGCCGGCGCGGCCTGCCGATCGCCGTGGTGGGTGTGCCCAAGACGATTGACAACGATCTGCAATATGTGCAGCGCTCGTTTGGCTTTACCACCGCCGTCGAGAAAGCGCGCGAAGTGCTGGCCTGCGCGCACAATGAGGCGCATGACTACCCGAATGGCATCTCGATCGTGCGCCTGATGGGGCGCGACTCGGGCTTCATTGCAGCGATGGCGACGGTCGTCAGCCAGGAAGTCAATTTCACGTTGATCCCCGAAATACCCTTCCGGCTGGAGGGTGAGAACGGGCTGTTCGCCGCGCTGCGCCGGCGCTTGGAGCGCAAGCGCCACGCATTGATTGTCGTGGCGGAAGGCGCCGGCCAGGATTTGTTGGGCACGCAGCCGCATCCGAAGGATGCATCCGGCAACGTGCTGCACCAGGACATCGGCCTGTTTTTGCGCGGCAAGATCGCGGCGTATTTCAAGCAGCATGACATTCCGATTGCGCTGAAATATATTGATCCGAGTTACCTCATCCGCAGTTTGCCGGCCGGCGCCGAGGATGCGGCCTTGTGCGACCAGTATGCGCGCTGTGCCGTGCATGCGGCCATGGCCGGCAAGACCGAAATGCTGGTCGCATTTTGGAACCAGTTCATTCATGTGCCGCTGGCCATGGCGACGGAGCGCCGCCAGTGCGTCTCGCCCGACAGCCGTTTGTGGAGCAGCGTCTTGTCGGCGACGCGGCAGCCGCCGCAGATGCTGTGATGCCGACGCCCCCGACCAGCATGGAGAAGGCGAAACGCGCCGGATTCCATGCCGTGACCACCGCCATCCGGGTCGTGGCGGTGTTCGTGGTGCGGCTGACCAAACGCTGGCAAGCCGCACTGTACCGGGTGCTGCAGCCAACCTTGCCGGCGCGCTTCGTGCGCCGGATTGCCGTGCGGCGGGTGCGACGCAGCGCGGCGCACGCGCGCCAGCGGCGCACCATTCTTACCTCGCGCAGGCCCAGTGATGAAACGCAGTTGATTCTTAAAATTCATGATTTGCAGCAGGCATGGCAGAAGACGCCGCTCGACGCGCTGGCTGAACTGGATCGTCAGAACAGCCACACGCCCAACCGTGAAACGGTGTTTGCGCTGATGGAATTGTGTTATGCCGCGGCCCAGCGGTTGCGTCGGGATGAGGACATGGCGGCGCGGCTGCTGCTGTCCAGTGTCGTGTACAGCTACCAGTTTTTATTTGACCAGCGCTATGGCGCGCCGCTGAGCACGTATAATCCCTACACCCGCTTCGCGTGCGACCTGTACAATCAAGCGCTGGAGGATCATCTGTGCGCCCTGCGCCGGCGCAAGCAGCGCATTAGCGCCGGGCAACGCCTGCCGCTGCTGCACGGCGTGCTGGAGTTGCAGCGCAAAGACAGTTTTCTGATGTGGTCCTTCGAGGACATCAGCGGGTTTGAATTGGCATCCGAACTGGAAGTGAGCGGCATCGAGGGCCATTATTCGATCGAGGGCATTGGCGTGCCGCTGGTTGTGATCCGGGATGTGTCCGGCCAGGCGGTCACGGGCGAGTCATTCCTGCCAGGCATTCGCCAGACCTGCGCGGCCACGGCCGTGGTGAAGGTGACCGGCCCGTTCGACGATGGTGCCGGCAACATGACGGTGTACCGTGGCGAGGCCGCGCTGTATGATGCCGTGCGCGAGGAGACGCTGACCGATGCGGGCGTGACCCTGCCGCTCAAGGCCGATTTTGCCACGCCGCTGGCCTACATGATGACGCGCACGCCGGATCCGGTCTCGTTTGTCGCCATGCTGGATGCCGAGGAATGGCGCCACCAGACAGGGCTGCACATGATGCAGCCGTATCAACCGGATCGGATTCCGATTGTCTTCGTGCATGGCCTGATGTCATCGCCGTTCACCTGGCTGCGGATGCTGATCACGCTGATGGCCGACCGCACGATCAGCGCGAAATACCAGTTCTGGTTTTACATGTATCCGACCGGCAACCCGATTCTGTACTCCGCCCAGATCCTGCGGCAGTCGCTGCGCGACATGCAACAACGCTACGATCCCACCGGCACCAACCCGAATTTCAACCAGATGGTGCTGGTCGGGCACAGCATGGGCGGCTTGATTTCAAAGTTGCAGGTGGTTGACAGCGGCGACCACATCTGGCGCGCCTTTGCCGATGTCGAGCCAGAGACGCTGCGGCTGACAGATGCGGAACGCAAACTGGTTGAGGCCGCGCTGGTGTTCAAGGCCCTGCCGTGGGTCACGCGTGTGGTGTTCATCGCCACGCCGCACGGTGGCTCGATCTTTGCCGAGTCGTGGTATGCCCGGCTGGGCGCGGTCGTGACGCGCATGAACGAGGAATGGGAGCACGCCAGCGGCGCGACGATGCGGAAAATCATGGATCAGGCCGGCACGGCCGTCGATCCGACGTTCCGGAAGCTCATCACGCGGCGCATGCCGACCGGGATCGACGGGTTGCTGCCGAGCAATCCAATGCTGCACGCCACCCGCTCCCTGCCCTTGGCGCCGCGGGTCACCTGTCATTCGATCATTGGCAATCAGCATGCGGGCGGCGAGGCGGGCGGCAGCGACGGCACGGTCGCCTATGCCAGCGCGCATTATGCCCCGGCGGTCAGCGAAGTGATCGTGAAATCCGACCATGGCGCTCACGCGCATCCGCTGGCCATCCGCGAAGTCCGCCGGATTCTGCGCGAGCATGTGCAATGAATTGCCGCAATTCATGGTGCACAAAATGATTTTGCAGCAAAACCATTTTTCCCTGATCGCTGATGAATATCCAATATCGAACACTCAATATCCAAGGGCGAAATATCTGCGCAGAACTTCATCATTGGATATTCCTTGTTCGATATTGGATATTCCGCTGCGCTGCGCAATCGAATTTCCAACGCCCAACACTCAATGTCCAATAATAAAGTAAAGACCTAAATTCTGAACTAGGCACGAACACACGGAGAACCACATGTCTACTCGCATCCTGAACACGCGCGTTGCCGGCCTTGCAACATTGAGCGCACTAGCCGTGCTGACCAGCGCGCTAACCTCGTGCAAGAAGCCGGCCGTCCAGCCCGTCGAACAACCGAAAGCGGCAAAAACCATGGTGGTGCCCGCGGCGGCGGCGGTGGCGACCCATGAATATCCCGGCAATGTGCGCGCGTTCGACGAGGCGGAATTGTCCTTTGTTGTGCCTGGGCGGATTGTCGAGCTGCCCGTCAAGGAAGGCCAGCAATTGGCCAAAAGCGCACTGGTTGGCCGTCTGGACGACCGTGAATTCAAAAGCGCGGTTGACGCGGCGCTGTCGCAATCCAAGCTGCAGCAGACGCGCATCGCGAGTTCACGGCAGTTGTACGACAAGGGCGTCATCTCAAAAGACGAGTTCGACTTGCAGACGCGCAACAGCGATGTCGCCAAGGCAGAATTGGAAACCGCAATGAAAAACCTGGAGGACACGGTGCTGAAGGCGCCCTTTGCCGGTCGCTTGGCCCGGCGCTACGTCGAGCAGGGCCAGAATGTCCAAGCCAAGCAGGCGGTGGCGCTGCTGCAGGACATTTCGCGGTTGAAGCTGTCGATCAATGTGCCGGAACAAAATGTGGCGCGCGGCACGTCCGCATCGATGGAGGAGGCGGTCAAACGCGTGCGCTGCACCGCAAGTTTTCCGTCCCTGCCGGGCCGCACCTTTGATTTGATGTTGCATGAATTCAGCACGGCGGCGGATCCGGCCACCCGCACGTATGCGATTACCTTCGCCATGGCCGTCCCCACCAATGCATTGATCTTGCCGGGCATGACGGCGACGGTCACCGCGCCGACCCGCATTGAAGCGCTGGCGGGAGCGACCGCCGTCAGCGTGCCGCTCACCGCCGTCTGGGCCAATCCGGCCGGCACGTCCTGCGTCTGGGTCGTCAACACCCAGACCATGCGGGTGCAGCCGCGCGTGGTCACGCTGGGCGAGATGAAGGGCAGCACCGTTGACCTCCGCGCCGGGCTGGCGCCGGGCGACACGATCGTCGTGGCGGGCGTCAACCAGCTGGCGGATGGCCAATTGATTCGCAGCTATGGCGAGTAACTTGCCTTGCGCCACTCTTAACGTAACTGAGGCGTGCCATGAATATTGCTGAATACGCGATCCAGAAACGGACGATTACGTATGTGCTGACGATGCTGCTGCTGGTCGGCGGCCTGAGTGCCTACATGAAAATTGGCCGGCTGGAAGACCCGGAATTCACGATCAAGGACGCGCAAATAACGACGGCCTATCCGGGCGCGACGGCGCGGGAAGTGGAGGAGGAAGTCACCGACTTGATCGAGCGGGCGGCCCAGGCGCTGGGGCAGGTCAAGCGCGTCACCTCGAAGTCCGAGCGCGGGCTTTCGACCGTCACGGTGACAATCAAGGACAAATACGGCAAGGCGGTTTTGCAGCAGGTCTGGGACGAGCTGCGCCGCAAAGTCAATGATGTCCAACGCCAGTTGCCGCCCGGGGCGGGGCCATCGCTGGTCAACGATGATTTTGGCGACGTGTACGGCATATATCTGGCGCTGTACGGCGAGGGTTTCACGATGGCGGAACTGGAGCGCGTCGGGAAATTGCTGCGGCGCGACTTGCTGCTGGCCCAGGATGTCAAGCGGGTCACGTTGTTCGGCGTGTTGCCGGAAGTGGTCTATGTGGAGATGGCGCGCGAAAAGATGGCGCAACTGGGCATTACCGAGGCGGACATTTACGCCAAGCTGAAAGAAGAAAATCTGGTGATTGATGCCGGCAGTGTCGATGTCGGCCCGCTGCGCGTCACCCTGCGGCCGAGCGGCGAGATCAAGTCGGTGGCCGGCATGGGCGGCATTTTGATCAGCAAGACCAACGACCGCCTGGTCTACTTGCGCGACGTGGCCACGGTCAGCCGCGGTTACAAAGAGCCGCCGGACGTCATTTTCCATTTTGACGGCCAACCGGCGATCGGCCTGGCTATTTCGACGGTTGACGGCGGCAATGTGGTCAACATGGGTCAGGCACTCAAGCAGCGCTTTGCACGGATCAAATCCCAGATTCCGGCCGGCATCCAAATGGGGATCATTTCAGTCCAAAGCGACACGGTGGTTGAATCGGTCAACGGCTTTGTGATCAATTTGATCGAGGCGGTGGCGATCGTGATCGTCGTGCTGCTGCTGTTTATGGGCGCGCGCAGCGGTCTGATTATCGGCGTGGTGCTGGTGGTGACGATTGCCGGCTCATTCATTGTGATGAATATGATTGGCGTGGTGCTGCAGCGCATTTCGCTGGGCGCGCTGATCATCGCCCTGGGCATGCTGGTCGACAACGCCATTGTGGTGTGCGAGGGCATGCTGATCCGGATTGAGCGCGGCGATGACAAACTACACAGCGCGCGCGAAGTCGTGGCGCAAAATCAATTTCCGCTGCTGGGCGCGACAATTGTGGCCATTATGGCCTTCGGCCCGATCGGCCTGTCGCAGGACAACACCGGCGAGTATTGCCGTTCGCTGTTCCAGGTGTTGTCGATCTCGCTGTTCACGAGCTGGATCACGGCAATCACGGTCACGCCGCTGCTGTGCGTGGCGCTGTTCAACCCCAAGCCGCAGACGGCGGGCCAGACGCAGGATGCCTATCAAGGCGCGTTGTTCCGGATCTATCGCCGTTTTCTTTGCACCTGCCTGCGGTTCCGCTGGCTCTGTATCGCGGTCATTCTGGCGCTGCTGGCGGCGGCCGCGTTCAGCTTCAGCTCGCTCGAAATGAGTTTCTTTCCGCCCTCGACCCGCCCGCAATTCATGGTCGATTTCTGGCTGCCGGCCGGCACCGACATTCGCGCCACCGCGGCCCGCGCGGCCGCCGTCGAGCAGTTTATAAAGCAGCAGGAACATGTGACCGCGGTCAACGCCACGATTGGCCAGGGCACCATGCGCTTTATTCTTACCTACACGCCAGAAAAACGCGATTCGGCCTATGCCTTGTTCATTGTCTCGGTGGACGACTACCGCGTGATCAACACACTGCTGCCAAAGATGCAGGCCGCGCTGGAGCAGGCGCAACCGGACGCGATTGTGTGTGTCAAAAAATTCCTGCTAGGCCCGAACGACGGCGGGCGCATTCAAGTGCGCTTCAGCGGGCCGCGTGAGGATGTGCTGCGCAGCCTGGCCGAACAAACGATGGATATTATGCGCGCCGATCCGAATGCGCGCAGCGTCCACAGCGACTGGCGCGAGCGCGTGCCGGACATTCGCCCGGCGGTCATCCCCGATGCGGCCGAGCGCGCCGGGCTGACCCGCCCGCAGATTTGCAACACGCTCAAGCGCGCGTTTGACGGACTGCCCATCGGCGTCTATCGTGACAAGGACATCTTGCTGCCCATCATTGCGCGGCCGCCGGCCAGTGAACGTTTGAACGCCGCAAATTTGGGCAACCTCCAAATCTACAGCCCGGTCGCGGGCAAGACCATTCCCGTGCGGCAAGTCGTCGCGTCGTTCCGCGGCGGATTCGAGAAC
>JAPLST010000241.1:10410-14193 GCA_026398485.1 bacterium | reverse complement strand
TGAAACGCTGTACTGCCCGGTCAACTTGTATGCAGACTTTACGCCGCCGCCAGGCCTGTATTACAACGTCTTTATTGGCGAAAATAATTTGCCGGACTCGATCGTCAAGGCCTCGTCCTTGGAAAACACGGGGGTCGACACCCACCACTACCAAGTCTGGGAGCCGCTCTTGCGCCCGAACGAGACCCCCTACAAAGGCTTCTATCCCACGCTGGATACCGACGGCGATCCGGGCACCTATTCCGAAACGCGCATGCTCGAGCTGACGGCCGACGACTTGCGCGACACCAGTCTGACGCTGCCGGGCGGGGCCGAGCGCGTCTGGCTCTTGCGCACCCCCTACGCCGGCGGCGTTGCCCAGCGCGCCCAAGACGGCTATGTGCGCGTCACCGTCGCCACCTGTCGCGGCGCCGGCGCCGACGACCCGCGCAGCGTCGAAGCCTACCGCAACAAAAACGTGGTGCAGCAAATCTACCTGCTGCGCCCCGATATCCTCGAACTGTACAACATCAGCGACCATCCCGTCAGTCTGGCCAACTGGCGCATGGTGATCAACACCGGCTCCTACGCCGACCAAGTCGCGCGCATCAAAACCGCCGCCCATTACAGCAGCTTGCGCGCGTCACGCTTCGATGATCCCAATCCGGTCATCCAACCCAAGGGCTATTTTTACATCACCAATCACCGCAACATCTTCGACCTCGAATACGGCGGCTCGCGCGACGGCACCTGGGGCAATTCGCAAATGGAAACGTTTCCCTGCGCCGAAATGCCCGACTTCCTGTGGGGCGTGCGCTACGAAGTGACCGACACCAAAAACGGCACCATCAGTTGCAAAGGCGCCGACTTCCGCACCGACCAGCTCAAATATGAAATGTGCGAATGGCATTTGCGCAAGCCCCGCGAAGACCAGAACTCGCCCTTCGGCATCATTACCACCATTGTCGGCAATACCCGCGATACCCTCGATATTGGCAATGTCAGCATCCTGTCGCTGCACAAAGGCGATGATATCACCATCCGCGGCATGCCCCGCGAAGGCGGCTTCGTCTCCATGACCTTGCGCAATGAGTACAACCAGATTGCCGCACGCACCGTTGAATATGCCAGCACCGAGTTGAACGATGTTTTTGCCAGCAGTGTCAAGCTGGATCCGGCCCGCTATACCTGGGTCAAAAGTCGCATCGCTTCTTTTGGCGGCACCACCCTCGCTGCCAGCAACAAAAGCAGTGCCCGCGACGCCACCCTCCCGCGCATCAAAAATGCGCCGTTCACTTCCGTCGGTGATGTCCTCAATGTCCGCGCCGCCGACAACTGGCGCACGCTGGGCACCCTTGCCAGCGGCACGCCTTCGCCCGTGGCCCTGCGCTCGCTCGCGCGCTTCTTCACCGTCAGCGGCACGCGCCTTGACGCCGAAGAAGAAAACGCGCATGTCAGCGGCTGGCGACCCGCCTTTGCCACTGTCAAGGGCTGCGCCATGAAGGGGTTCACCGCCACCGACGCCCTTTGGGAGCCCAATATCTGGAACGGGCAAACCTTGCGCATACTCTCCGGCCCGCTCTGCGGCGAGGCCTTTGTCATCAGCTCAAATTCCGCTTCAACGGTCACGGTCGACGGCTATTCCACACCCGGCAACAAGCAGTGTGCATGCACTGCCGGTGATCGTTTCAGCCTCGGCCCCGGCTATGCCTCCGCCATGTTCTATTCCCGCAATAGCGGTGACGAGGGCATCTGGGAATGGCAGCAAAAAGGCCTGGCGCCGGCAACCTACGCCCTCTACCTGTTCGGCCTCAATGACGCCATCCGCACCACCGAATTTCTTGAGGAAAATTACAATGCGCATTTGAATGTGGCCGTCTTCAATTTCACGACCCGCGCCTATGATGCCCTGCCGCTGGCGCTCCGCGACGAGCGCGGCTTGTTCGCCGACTACCTGCGCGGCCCGCTGGCCACCGACTTGCAATACGACAAGACCGACGGGGTCTTCTGCGGCTTGATCGGCCCGGACCACATCTCGCCGTCCGGCGGCATTCGCCTGCGCCTTGCGCCCCGCGGGCTCGAACATCCGCGCAGCTCCGGCTTCGCCTGGTTTGACTTCGCGCTGGTGGCGCCCTGCCCCGAGTGGGGCCGCATCAATGTCAATACCGCGTCCGACCGCGTGCTCAGCGCGCTCATTGGCGTCACGCCCGAACTGGCCAGCGCCATCCGCACCAACACCCGCAACGGCAAGCCCGACGCCATGCCCTGTTATGAAACGCCGACGGATATCCTCGATGTGCGCGGCGTCACCCCGCAACTGTATGCCAAGAACGCCAATCTGGTCACGACGCGCAGCGACCAATTCCGCGTCCGCGTCATCGCCCAGGCATTGCGCGATGCCAATGGCGACGGCACCTTTGACCCCGGCACCGGCGACGCCATCACGGCCAGAGCCGCGCGCGACGTGATTGTCGATCGCAGCACGCTGATCGAGGGCGGGCCCCAAGCACCCCTGCGCGTGATCCTGGGCGACTAATGATTTCTTCGTCCCGAAGTAATTAATTAGGGAACAGCTGCACCAGCAGCGCGCGCGCGGCCGCCGGGTCGTGCGCCCCATGCACCATGTACGCGCCCGTCGCACCAACCTGCATCAACACATTGGCGCCCAACCCCAACTCCATCACCAGCGTGGTGGTATCCTCTTGGGTGACAATGATCGCGGTCAGCCCCTGCTGCTCAAGCCATGTACGATAGGCTTGCAACTCGCGCAGGCCGTCGGCGCGCGTCGCCGGCAGCAGTTGCACCACCGTGATGTCCGCGGCATCCGTGACCAGCGTGCATACCAGCCCGGGGCCGGACGTGCCGGTGCCCAGCACGTCGCGCGTGACCAGCGCAATGGTGCTGCCCGCCGGCGCTTGCGTCTGCAGGATCAGCGCGCGCTGCAGCAATTGCTGCAATTCCTCGATGCTCAGCGCCGGCGCCGGCAGTGGCGGCGCAGGTGCCGGCGTTGCCGCAATTGCCGGCGGCGGATTCGTTGCGGCCAGCGGCGGCAGTTCCGGTATCGGCGCCGGGCAGCCACACAGCAGACCCGCCGCAGCCATCGCCGCCATGCCTCTCGCTATGGTTTGTGCATGCTTCAATCTCAAATCTCAAATCTCAAATCACCAATCTCACAGCTCCAGTCCGCCGGCGTTTTCCAGCGAGACCAGCGTGATGCCGCACTGTTGTGCCACCCGCAGACTTTTTTCATCACGGTAAAATTCACCGTAGAAAATACGCGGGATGCCGCTGTTGACAATCAACTTGAAGCAATACCAGCACGGACTCGCCGTCACATAAATGTCGGCGCCATTGATGCCAACCCCGTTGCGCGCCGCTTGAATAATGGCGTTGGCTTCGGCATGCACGGTGGCGACGCAATGATCGTTCTCCACATCACAGCCAACCTCGGTGCAGTGCGGCATGCCGCGCACGCTGCCGTTGTAGCCGGTCGAGAGAATCGTGCGCTCGCGCACAATCACCGCGCCCACCGCTTTGCGCGGGCAGGTCGAGCGCGTCGCGACCGCGCGCGCGATGTTCATGAAATACGTGTCCCAGTCTACGCGAGTGGTGCTCATGCCAGCATTATAGACAAGCTGCCCGCGCCTGTCAACCGGCCATGGCGGCAATGGGACACGATGCCTCGTGCTGTTTTTTGCTATACTTATAGTATGCTCCATGCGCTCATCCTCCTGGTGCCGGCACTGATCGTGTCGCTGCTCATCCCGGCCCGCGCCGCCGCCATGCCTCTCGCTATGGTTTGTG
>JAPLST010000241.1:0-10355 GCA_026398485.1 bacterium | reverse complement strand
GATACGGTGGCGACCTGCGCATTTACGGTCGTCTCCTTGCGTGGCAGCATCAATCGTGAGGTCTACCCCTATCACGGCACGCTGGCATTGCGGGGGACAATCACCCTGCCCGGCCTGCTCAATTTGTGGGCATTTACCAATACCGCCCAGTCGTCATTGCTGACGCTCAGCAATGGCAAGAAACTTGGCAGCGGCACGTTTGTCCGCAGCAACAAGGCCGGCACACTGCTGACGTTCCGCTCGCGCATTAAAGAAGAAAATTGGCGCCTGGTCACCACCCTGCGCCTGAAAAAAACAGGGCTGCAGGTGAGCCTGTCCGTCTGCAACGAGCCGGATCTCGACCATGGCCTCAACACCGTCAACCAAGACACGGATGGCTGGCTGCCGCACACCGTCACCGCATGCGTGCGTCTGCACGACGACGACCAGACCCTGATCGGCGTCGGCACGTATCAATTGCGCGAAAAATCGCAGATGGACAAAAAGACCATCTATAAATAGCCATGGCCCTGACCTGGCTTCACTACGGCCTTGCCATGGCGGCCGGCGTTGCGGTCGGCCTGGTTGATGCGATTGCCGGCGGCGGCGGCATGATCACCGTGCCGACCTTGCTGGCATTGGGCTTGCCGCCGCATCTCGCCTTGGGCACCAACAAACTGCAAAGCACGTTTGGGAGCGCGACGGCCGCGTTGCGCTATCGCGGCCAAGGCTTGGTGCGCGTGCGCACGGTCTGGTTTGGCGTGCTGATGACCGCGGGCGGCGCCGCGGCCGGCACGCTGGCCGTGCAATTCCTGGACGCGCAACTGCTGCGGCGGATTGTGCCGGTGCTGCTCTGCCTTGTCTTTGTGTATTTTCTGGTGATGCCGCGGCCGCGCGCACAGGCACAGCACGCGCGACTGCCCCACTACCTTTTCTACAGCATCTGCGGCCTGACCATCGGCTTCTATGACGGCTTCTTCGGGCCGGGCACCGGCTCGTTCTGGGCGCTGGCGCTGGTGAGTCTCGCCGGCACGCCCTTGCTGCAGGCGACCGCGATCACCAAAGTCATGAATTGCACCAGCAATGCCGTGGCGCTGCTGGCGTTCATTCCTGGTGGCAATGTCGTATGGAGCCTCGGCCTGCTGATGGGTGCCGGGCAGATCTGCGGCGCATGGTTGGGCACGCACTTGGCGCTGCGGCGCGGCGCGCGCTTCATTCGTGTGGTGCTCTTGATTGTTGTCGCCGCGACGATCGCCTGGCTAGTGTATCAACAGCTTGCGCCGCGCTGACAAGCGCAAGTCCAGCATCGCATACACCGGCTTTGCTGCGCGCGCCAACGTCATACGCCAACACCATAGTGGCGCAACTTCGACGCCAACAGGCGATCCAAGCCGGGCAGATCCTGCGGATACACGGAAATCAAGCGCTTGCCCTCTTGCTGGTATAATATCTGTTTCTTGTACATGCTCATCTTGTATTGCGGTGTATCCATGCCTCAATATTCAATGTACACATCCACTTCCGGCAAGTAGAAGTCCGGCTGAATCTGGCACTCACCTATGATGCGGAATTTGGCGTCGTAGCGATACGCAAGAAACACCTCGTCGAAGCAACGGTCACAAAATGCTCGCTGGAATGCCTGCTGCGCTCGCGCATACTCGTCCGCCGTGACCAGCACGTTGCAGCGCTGGCAGTGCTGTACGGCGGCTGCCGTGGCGATCCGCACCGCTTCCTCGATGAAGGCTGCCGCAGCGGCCGCATCCCGTTGCAGGTACTCCGCTAAACTTGTATTCCGCGCCATGTCATGCAGATCGTGCAAGCAGCCCCACGCCGCCGCGCCGTAGGCCTTCAACGCCTTGACCGCATACTGCCGCGTCTGTGGATGCGGGTCGCGGCGCATGACTGGCGCCAGCGCAGCCACCGCGGCTGCCTGATCCACGCCCAGCCACGCCAGCTTGCCCAGCGCCGACGCCGCCAAGCGCCGCACATTCGCCGACGAGCAGCAATGTCAGCAGCTCAGCACCAGCCGCCACCTCGCCCGCGCGCCCGATCGCGACCACCCGGTCTGAAAGCTGCTTCTCCAACTGCCTGTCCATCGGATTCTTCATGTTTCTTCTCGGACTGCATTGACGCGCGCCAGCAAAGTCAGCCCGCTTGGCTTTATGCCACACATTCTACACGATTTTCTTGCGCATATCAAGTTGCGCCGGCGTTTCTGCTATAATCTTCCTTATGAGAATCCTCCTGACCAATGATGATGGCATTGACGCGCCGGGCTTGGCCGCGCTGGCCGACGCCGTGCGGCCGCATGCCGACGTCCTGATCGTCGCGCCGGCCACCGAGCAAAGCGCGGTCGGCCACGCAATCACCATTCACGATCCGCTCAAAGTCAGCGAGCGCTACCATGGCAGCGAACTGTTCGGCTACGCCGTCCACGGTACCCCGGCCGACTGCGTCAAACTGGCCTTGTGCTCGCTCATGTCGCAGCATCCCGACCTGATCATTTCGGGCATCAATAACGGCGCCAATCTCGGCACTGACATCATCTACTCCGGCACCGTCTCGGCCGCCACGGAAGGCACTTTGCTGGGCATCCCTTCGTTTGCGATTTCAATCAATTCCTTTGACCGCCGCGCGCATTTCGAGACCGCCGCGCGGGCCGCGCGCCATTTGCTGACCCTCGTCCCCCATCCGCACATGCCGGCCGGCACGCTCTTGAATGTCAACGTGCCGGATCTGCCGTGGGACCAGCTCAAGGGCTGGAAACTCACGGTGCAGGGCCGCACCAAGTATGTCGAGAACTATGAGCGGCGCACCGACCCGCGCGGCAATGCCTACTACTGGATCGCCGGCACCCTGGTGGAAACCGACGAAAATCCCGACGCCGACTATCGCGCCGTCAAGAACGGCTTTGTGTCACTGACGCCGCTGCATTTTGACGTCACCAATTATGACTATTTCGCCGCCGCGCGCACGCGCCTCGAAACTTCCTTGAATCCGCCGGACGAGGCGGCGCGTGGCTAAGCTGCGCGTCCTGATCGCAGTACTCTTGGGGCTCGCCCTGGCGGGCTGTGTGCACTATCGCGAGGACTGGCAGTTCGCCCGCGATGGCTCTGGTGTGGTGCGCATTTCCTGCCGGCAACTCACGGGCGGCCAACCGCGCGATGCTGGCGATGCCACACCACCGCAGTATCAGCCATATTTCGACGCCATCAGCCAGCAATGCGCGCGCGCCGGTTTGCGCTTTGAACAACAAGAGCACCAAAATGCGTTGCCGTATCGCGCACAAATTTGGTTCCCGTCCTTGCGCGCGGTGGCGCAGTGCCCGCTGTTCAGCGGCCGCGTCCTGCAATGGAGCGCGCAGCGCGGCCAGGTGCGCGTCTTGCACATCATTCGCGAATGGCCCGCCGGTGTGGCCGGCATTGCGCCGGGCATTGAAATGCTGCACACGGCCACACCCATATTCGAATGGCACATGCGCTTCCCCGGCCGCGTCATTTCCGCCACGGGATGCGAGGCGCACGGCCGCACCACCCAGCTGATCGTGCCGGGCGACCGCATTGCCGGCGCACCACAGATTTCGATGCTGGTTGTCGCCCACACCCGCATGACTTGGTGGGAATGGCTGCTGTGGCTCGCCGCCGCACTGGCAGTGCTGGCGACCGGCGCAATGTTCGTGCGCCTGCTCCTGCGCCGTCGCCGCAGGCCACCCGCCGCGCCGGCTGCCATCACGTATGTCTGACATGCCACTGCCCTCGTCCGTTCATTCGCTGGTTGACTTGCTCGAACGCGCGCAGCAGGCCTATCCGGACAACTGCGCGCTGCGCGACCGCGCCGACGACGGCTATGTCACCTGGTCGTATCGCGAGTACGCCGCCCATGTCCATCGCCTGACGCAGCATCTGGCCGCGACCGCGCCCGACGCCAAAATTATTGGTATTCTCATGCCGAACTGCCGCTGGTGGGGCACCGCGTTGTTGGCCACGCTGGCCCGCGATGCCGTTGCCGTCCCGCTGGATGTGCATTTGCACGTGGACGAATTGGCCGCCATTGTGCAGCATGCGCACATGTCCGTGCTGATCCATGCCGACACCATGGCCGCCACCGCCGCCGCCGTGCAGCAGCGCTGCGCCGGCCTCGCCACCGTGCTGGCCATCGACATCGCCGGCACCAGTCCCGCCATGACCAAGACACTCAGCGCCTATCCCGCCACGCGCCGGCCGCACGCCCACGTGCGCTGCGACACGGCCGTCATCATCTACACCTCCGGCACGACCGGCCTGCCCAAGGGCGTCCCGCTCTCGCATGCCAATTTATTGATTGATGTCTACGATTTGCTCGACATGCTGGCCATCACCCGCGGCGAGCATTTTGTCTCGATCCTGCCGCTCAATCATGTCTATGAACTTCTCGGCGGTTTCATCGCGCCGCTCGCCCTCGGCGCCTCCGTCACCTATGCCGGGTCTTTGCGCCCGGATGTGATCATGCAAACCATCCGCGATGCGCAGATGACCGTCATGATGGTCGTGCCGGCCTTCCTGCGCGTCTTCATGGAGCGCATCAAACAGCGCGGCCGCGCCCGCCGCGGCCCGTGGTTTGACCGCCTGCTCTGGCTGTGTCGCGCGGCGCATGCGCTGCGCCTGCCCCTCGGCCGCGTGGTCTTTCGCAGCGTGCGCAACGCCATCAGTCCGACCATGAAATGCTTCATCTGCGGCGGTGCGCCCGTCGACCCGGCGTTGCTGAAAGAGTATGCCGCACTCGGTCTGACGGTCTTGCAAGGCTATGGCTTGACCGAGACCGCGCCGGTCGTCGCCCTCAGCACCTTTGCCCACAATCGCATCGGCGCGGTCGGCAAGCCGGTCGCCTCAATCGAAGTCAAGGTGGTGCCGTATGCCGGCGCGGCGCCGCACACCGGCGAACTGTGGGTGCGCGGCAGCATTGTCTTCCGCGGCTATTACCAGGACCAGGACGCCACGGCGCAGGCCTTTCATAACGACTGGTTTCGCACCGGCGACGTGGCCCGCATGGACGGCGCCGGCTATCTGCATATCTGCGGCCGGATCAAGAATGTGATCGTCACCGAGGGCGGCAAGAATATTTATCCCGAGGACATTGAGCGGCTCTTGTTGCGTTCGCCGTGGATCAAAGATGCCGCCGTGATTGGCCTGCCCGCGGCCGGCAAGGGTGAAGAACCGGTCGCCGCCGTCGTGCCCAGCGACAGTTTTACCGCCCAGCATGCCGCCAATACGCCGCAGGCATTGCGTGCGCATGTGCTGGCCTTCACCCCCGGGCTGGCTGATTTCAAACGACCCAAAAAGGTGTTTGTCCTCGAACACCTGCCCAAGACCGCCAGCCTGAAAGTAAAGCGCCACGAAGTGCGCGCGCGACTGGCCCACGCCACGCCGGCGCCGTAGGATTGCTTCTGTAGACCCCCACGATCCCGCCGTTGACGGGATCGTGGGTGAATAAGATTGAATGAAGCCGCGCCGACGACCGCTGCATTCCCCCTTTCGCAAAGGGGGTGCCGCGCACATTGCGCGGCGGGGGATTTTGCGGTCGCTGCCGTTTTCCTTTTCTGCAAAATCCCTCCCCCGCCAAGCCGGGTATTCCCTTTAGAAAAGGGAGAATGCAGCGACACCCGCGATCGGCGGCAGGCCCATCAGCCCGGCGCCAGCTTGGCGCGGATCACCGCAACGGCGCAGGCCGGGACAAACTGCTCGACTTTGCCGCCCAGCATCGCCACTTGCTTGATCATCGTCGAGCTGATGCAGGTGCATTCCTCGCTGGCCATCAAAAAGACGGTTTCAACTTCAGGCTGCAATTTGCGATTGGCCAGGGCCATTTGCAGTTCATAGTCGAAATCGCTCAGCGCGCGCAAACCGCGCACGATCACGCCCGTGCCGTTGCGCACCGCCCAGTCAACCAGCAACTTGTCAAACACTTCGACGCGCACATTCGGATACGGCGCGCACACCCGTTGCATCAGCGTCAAGCGTTCCTCGACACTGAACGTCGTCTGCTTGGGCGTGCTGACCGCGACGCCGACGATCAACTCGTCAAACATGCGCGTTGCGCGGCCGATCACATCGGCGTGGCCATTGGTGACCGGATCAAACGAGCCGGGATAGACGGCGCGGCGGGCATTGAGCGGCATCATTGGGGCGCCTCGCACAGGGCGAAAAACGTCAGGCTGGTGCTGCCATACGCCGCGCAGCGATACGCCTTCCAGCCGTGCAGCACGGCCTGTTCATCGAGGCCGGCGCTGCGCGCGTGTTCGATGACCAAGACTGTCTCCGCGTGCGCAATGCCGGCCGCCTGCAACGTCTGCAACAGCGCGGGCAGATTTGCGGTGCGATAGGGCGGGTCGGCAAAAACAAAATCGAATTGCTGGGGCGCCAGCACCGGCAGGACCCGCTCAATGCTGTTGTTGAAAATGCGCAGCTTGGCGCCGGCCTGCAGCATCGCCGCGTTGGCGTGCAGCACGCGCGCCGCCTCGGCATCGTGCTCGATGAACGTCACATGGCGCGCGCCGCGACTGAGACATTCAAAGCCGATGCTGCCGGCGCCGGCATACACATCCAGCACCGTCTTGTCGTTCAGCCAGACGCCCAGAATATTAAACAAGGCCGTGCGCACGCGGTCTGAGGTCGGCCGTGTGTCCGTGCCGGCGGGCGTCTGCAAACGGTGCCCGCGATAGGTGCCACTGATAATACGAACCATAACATCCTCAATGCAGTTGACCCATTATACTGATTATTGAAAAAAGTGGTGCGCGGCAAACCGTTTTGTGCAAAACGAATGCAGGCGCATGCATGCTTCTGTGATGGATGTGGCCGCGGCGCACGCCGCGGTTGCTGTGACAGACCATGCCGCCTGTCTGCCGTGCCCGGCACAGGCAGGTGCGGCTTTCTCTCCAATCTGGCGCCTCACCGAGAATGAATATCCAATAATGAACACTCAATATCCAAGGGCGAAATATCTGCGCAGAACTTCATCATTGGTTATTCCTTGCTGCTTGGAGTCCCGTCAGAGGCGGGATTGGATATTGGATATTCACATGCCCTGGGGTCAGGGGGTCTCTGCAGGTGCGAGGCAATGTCTGCTCGCATTGCATTTTTTGCGTGATTGTGCTATGCTTTGTCAACCGTTGCGTGCGCGGGCGCTGGGGCGCCGGCACCCGCGCGGTCAGCGCAGTTGGCACTGCGGTTTGTGCAACTGCCGTTGGTTACTTGACAAACAGGGGAGAGGGACCATGAGACTGTCTACCTTTTTGGAACGCAGCGCGCACGGCGCGTGGGCGTCGTTGCTGGTGTGCGTGTTCTGCGCCCGCGCTTTCGCGGCCGAGGCCGACTTGCCCGGCGCCAGTACGCCCGTGAAAAGTGCCGTGCCGGCGGAGCTGCAGGCCAGCATGCCGTCGAGTGTCGGCGTGGGCTCAACCGCCAATGGCTTTGCCACCGTGGCCATTCGCTGTCCCGATGCCATCCAAGTCAACGAGCCGTTTGTCTGCGAATTGAACGTGACGGCACTCGACGCGCTGCGCAACGTCATCGTCGATCAGCCGATTCCCGCCGGGCTCGAAGTCGTTGGCAGCAGTCCGGTGGCCGTGCTGCATGGCGCGTTCCTCGAATGGCGCCTGGCCTCCTTTGCGCGCGGTGAGCAGAAACGCATTCTGGTCAAGTATCTGGCCAAAACGGTCCAGCCGGTGACGCTCTGCGCCAATATCGCCGCGGAAGCCTATGTCTGCGCCACGACCCGCATCACCCAACCGCGCATCAGCATTCAGAAGACCGGCCCGGCCACCGCCCTGCTCGGCAGCACCCTGACGTATGCCATTTTGGTGCGCAATACTGGCGATGGCATCGCCCGCAATGTTGTCGTGCGCGACACGCTGCCGGCCGAATTGCGCCACGCCGATGGCACGCCCGAACTGACTTTCCAGATCGGTGACCTCGGGCCCGGCGAAGAAAAAAGCATTGCCGTGCCGCTCCAGGCCATCGCCGCCGGCCGCCCTTGCAATCGCGCTCAAGTCGAAACCAGCAATGCCGGCTCGGCCGACGCCACTGCCTGCACCGATATCCTGCGTCAGGGCCTGGCCATCAGCAAGACCGGCCCGCGCATGCAATTTTTCAACAAGCCCGCGCGCTACACGATTGTCGTCGAGAACACGGGCGACACCACCTTGCGCGATGTGCTGGTCGCCGATCGCGTCCCGGCCGCAACCCGCTTTGTCAACGCGCCTGGCGCGACGCGCGACGGCGATCTGGTGAACTGGACGATTCCCGCGCTCGCGCCGCACGCGCGCCAGTCCTTCGTCATCACGCTCACCTCCTCGACTGCCGGCACGCATCGCAACAGCGTCGAGGCCGCGACGCGCGAAGGCTTGCGCCGCAGCGCCACCGCTGACACGCTCTGGAAAGGCCAGGCCGCCTTGCTGATTGAGGTCGTCGATGTCGAAGACCCGCTCACCATCAAGGAAGAGGAAACCTACACGATCAGCGTCAAGAACCAAGGCACCGAGGCCGACCACAACATAGTCCTGACCGCGACGCTGTCCGCCGAACTCATGCCCATCGCCGCCACGGGCGCGGCGCGCGGCAATGTCGCCGGCCAATCCGTCACCTTTGCGCCGTATCCCTCACTGGGCCCGCAGCAGGTGATCACCTACACGATCAAGGCCAGGGCCGTCAGCATCGGCGATGCGCGCATCAAAGTGCATATGAGCTCGGACTTGCTCACCAATCCCGTGACGGAGGAGGAGAGTACCCAGGTGTATTGAAAAACGTTGCCGTTTTTGTTATACTTTCATCGCCACCCGTGCAGTGTAGCGGTTGCACCCGCAGAGTGGTAATTATCCAGTAGCTCATGAGGAAACATATGAAATCGAACTTACCCATCCTGCAGCGCTTTATTTTGCTGACCGTGCTCAGCATGTTCACCGGCTGCGCCTCGACCGACACCAGCGTGACGCCGCCGTCGTCCGTGGCCGAGCCCGCGCCGCGCCAAGAGCCGGTCGTCATCGCGCAAAACGACCTGACACCGCCAACGCCGCCCCCGGCGCCCGTCGTGTCGCAAGTGCCACAGCAGACCTTTCCCCAGTCCAGCCCGCTGATTCAGCACGCCGGCCTGGTCGCGCTGGACGCCGTCGCACCGCAAGCGGTCGGCGAAACAGAACGCTTCACCGTTGAATTGCGCTTCAAGGCCATGGCCAATGTCGCCCACGTCGTCATCCGCCAGGAAATCCCGGCCAACGTCGAGTATGTCGAGAGCCAGCCGCCCGCCGAACGCGATGGCAGCGAATTGGTCTGGACGATCAAGACCATGCGCGCCGACGAAAGCCAGCAGATCAGCGTCATCTTCAAGGCCCTCAAGCAGAGCACCCCGGAAATCTGCGCGACCGTCGAGGCCCTGCCACTCACCTGCGTCGCCGTGACGATCACCAAGCCGGCCATCTCGATCCGCAAGACCGGGCCCCCCACCGCCATGCTCAACGAGGTTGTCACCTACACCGTCACCGTCAAGAATGACGGCAACGGCACGGCCAAGAACGTCGTCGTCTATGACAAAGTGCCGGCCGGCCTGCAGCACGAAAGCGGCGAGAAGACCCTGCGCTTTGAGGTCGGCTCGCTCGAACCGCAGTGCGAGAAGTCGTTCGCGGTCAGTGTCAAAGCCGTGCAGCGCGGCCGCTTTGTCAATCGTGCCAGCGTCGAGACCAGCAATGCCGGCAAGGCCGAAGCCGAGGCGCCCACCGTCGTCATGCTGCAAGACTACGCCGTCACCAAGACGGGCATTCCGGTGCAATACTTGAACAAGAAGGCCAAGTACGTCATTGCCGTGACGAACCTTGGCGATACCACGCTCCAGAATGTCGAGGTGGCCGACAACGCCGCGCCCGAAACGTCGATCATCACTGCCGAAGGCGCCACCGCCGTGACCGGCACGCGCGCCGTCTGGACCATCCCGCAGCTCGCGCCCGGCGCCGAGGAATCCTTCGAAATAGTGCTGACCTCGCGCACCCCGGGCACGCACAAGAACGTCGTCGCCGTCACCGCCGCCGGCCTCCAGCGCCAGGCTGATTACGACACCCTCTGGAAGGGCTACGCCGCCTTGCTGATGGAAGTGATCGACACCGAAGACCCGCTCCAAATCGACGAGGAGACCACCTACATCATTCGCGTGACCAATCAAGGCACGAAGGAAGACAACAACGTCAGCATCCGGGTTGAGTTCCCCGAGGAAATCGGGCCGGTCAGCAGCGCCGGTGACAGCGCCGGCGCCATTGATGGCAATGTCGTCACCTTCACCCCCGTCGCGACGCTGGGTGCCAAGCAGAGTGCCACCTATAACATCAAGGCCAAAGCCGCCAAGATCGGGGATGG
>JAPLST010000134.1 GCA_026398485.1 bacterium | reverse complement strand
CTGCCGCAGGATGTTGCTGGTCAGTATTTCTTCCAGCTTTGCAAGATACGCCGAACTATATTGCTTCATGCCGAGTTGCTCCAGCAGCACGTCGCTATGATTGCAGTGCAGCTCGATCGGGGCGATCATGACATGGATGGTCAGCAGGATGTCTTCACGCGAGATGCCAGGGCGGACATGCTGCAACACTTCGGTCATGACCCGCTCGGTCGGGCGCATGACATGCTTGATCAGCAGGTCGCGCAAAGGCGTGCGCTGCTGCAGGACCTGAAAGAGCACCGGCATGTGCCACCATGGGAAGTTGGTGAGGACGAGATCCTCGAAGTGCCGGTGGACACATGCCCGCAGCGCCAGCGCCTGGCCCGCGCGGGTTTTCAGCCGGCGCCGCAACGGGGCCAGCGTGGCTTCAATGGGATTGTCGATCCACGGCGCGAGGATGGCCTGCATCATCGCCAGCAGCAGGCCTTTCTTGCCGCCGAAATGGTAGTGGATGCTGCCCAGATTTTCGCCCGCGCGCGCGGCGATTGCCCGCATCGACATGTTGCGGTAGCCGTGCTTCGCGGCCAGCGCGCCGGCGGCGTTGATCAGCTTGTCGCGCGTGCGCCGGCTGATGGCATATTCAGACATTGGTTCATCTCCTGGCGTTAGTCGCCACCACTATATTACACAAACGACTAAAATAAGGGATGGAAGATTGGAAGATTGGAGGGATGGAAGATTGGAGGGATGGAAGATTGGAGGGATGGAAGATTGGAGGGATGGAAGATTGGAGGGATGGAAGATTGGAGGGATGGAAGATTGGAAGATTGGATGGATGGTGCAGCGGCAGAGGTAGGGGCAGAGGTAGGGGCAGCATCCGCGGTCCCGCTGTGCGGCGCATGCGCGTCAACGGCGGGATGCACTTGCCTTCTCGTCGGTCTTATGCCATACTATTGTGCATAACAGGAGAACACTAATGCCGCTCAGTTGGAACGAGATTCGCCAGAATGCCATCCGCTTTGCACGCGACTGGTCCGACGCCAGCCGCGAGGGCGCGGACGCCAAATCTTTCTGGGACGAGTTCTTCGCCGTATTCGGCATCCGCCGCCGCACAGTCGCATCCTTTGAGGCGCCCGTCAAATCGCTTTCCGGCAAGTATAATTACATTGACCTTTTCTGGCGCGGCGTGCTGCTGGTCGAACACAAGAGCCGCGGCAAAGACCTGGGCAAGGCCGAATCCCAAGCCTTTTCTTACATTCAAGACCTCAAACGCGAACGCCGTGATGAGGAAATCCCGCGCTATATCATCCTCTCCGATTTCGCCCGCATCGCCCTGCACGACCTTGAACCGGACGACCCCAACCGCGCGGTCACGGAAATCTCTTTGGCCGATTTTCACCAATGCATCCATCAGTTCGCCTTTATTCCCGGGTATAAGCAGCATACCTTCGCGGACCAGGATCCAATCAACATTCAGGCCGTCGCCGTCATGGGCGAATTGCACGACGCGCTTGAAGCGGGCGGCTATACCGGCCATGATCTCGAACGGTTTCTCGTCCGCATTCTATTCTGCCTCTTCGCGGACGACACCGGTATATTCGAACGCGATGCCTTCCATCTGTATCTCGAAAATCACACCCGCGAAGACGGCCTTGATCTCGGCCCGCAACTGGCCCAATTGTTTGCCGTGCTCAACACGCCCGACGAGCGCCGCCAGAAAAATCTCGATGAAGACCTCGCTGCGTTTCGTTATGTCAATGGCGCGTTGTTCGATGAGCAACTCGGCTTTGCCGCTTTCAACCGCGCGATGCGCAGCGCCCTACTGCGCTGCACCCGCTTCGACTGGTCGCGCATTTCGCCGGCCATTTTCGGTTCGCTCTTTCAAGCCGTCATGGAGCCGCGTGAACGGCGCCAGATCGGCGGGCACTATACCAGCGAACGTGACATTCTCAAAGTTATCCGTTCGCTCTTCCTCGACGACCTGCGCGCGGAGTTCGAGCGCAGCAAAACCAACAAAGCCGAATTGCGCCGCTTCCGCGAGAAACTCGGCACGCAGGTGTTCTTCGATCCGGCCTGTGGCTGCGGCAATTTCCTGGTCATCACCTACCGCGAACTGCGCCTGCTCGAAACCCAAGTCCTCAAGGCGCTTTACGGACGCCAGCAAGAACTCGACATCCAGCACCTCTCGCTGGTGGACGTGGACGCATTCCACGGCATTGAAATTCTGGAATGGCCCGCGCGCATTGCCGAAGTGGCCATGTGGCTGATGGACCATGTCATGAATCTGAAACTGAGCGAGGAGTTTGGCCGTTATTTTGTGCGCCTGCCGCTGCGCAAATCGCCGCACATCGTCTGCGGCAATGCCCTGCGCATTGATTGGAAAACGGTGGTCACGCCCGACAAATGCACCTACATTCTGGGCAACCCGCCGTTTGTGGGAAAGCACCTCATGACCAAAGAGCAAGGCGAGGACATGCAACTCGTCTGGGGCGACAGTGAACGTGCTGGCGTGCTCGATTATGTCACGGCCTGGTATCGAAAAGCGGCGGAGTTCGTGCAAGGCACGCGCATTGTCGTTGGCTTTGTGTCAACCAACTCGATCAGCCAGGGCGAGCAAGTCGGCGCACTGTGGATGCCGCTGTTTCAGCGGTATGGCCTAAAAATTCATTTTGCGCACCGCACTTTTCAGTGGGAGAGCGAAGCGCGCGGCAAAGCACATGTCCATGTGGTCATCATCGGCTTTGCGGCATTTGATAGACTCGAAAAGAAACTCTATGAATATGCAGGCAAAGGCGAAAGCACTGTCACAATTGCAAAGAATATCAGCCCGTATTTGTTCGATGGACCTGATCTTGCGGTGGATTCGCGCGCCAAATCTCTGTGCCAAGTACCTGCGTGCGAATACGGCAGCAAACCGACTGACGGCGGGTTCTTGATAATCGAAGAGGCTGACCGCGAGGCTTTCCTCAAAGAGAATCCTGGTGCCAAACAATTTCTCCGGCCTTTGCTGTGCGCCGAGGAATATCTTCATGGAATTCCGCGATGGTGCCTATGGCTCGTGGATGTCTCGCCCGTGGATATTGGCAACATTACCGGCATCAGGGAGCGCGTAAAGGCCGTTCGCGATTTCCGAATGGCAAGCAAGAAAGAACCGACGCGACGCAAAGCAGATGAGCCTTCGTTGTTTGCTGAAATACGCCAGCCAAAGAGTCGCTATATTGTTATCCCGCGGCACAGTTCGGAAAACCGTCGGTACATACCATTTGGCTATTTCGAGCCAGAGGTAATCCTGCACGACAGTTGCTCATGTATTCCCGACGCCACGCTCTACCATTTCGGCGTGTTGTCATCCTCGATGCACATGGCCTGGGTGCGGCAGGTGGCGGGCCGGTTGAAGTCTGACTATCGATACTCCAGCAGACTTGTCTACAACAATTTTCCATGGCCGGAGAGTCTGACGGAGAAACAGCAGCAGGCGGTCGAGGAAAAGGCACAAGCGGTGCTGGATGTGCGCGCGCGTTTCGTAGCGCCGGCGTCCCGCCGGCTTGCGCAAGATGCCGGCGGGACGCCGGCGCCACTGCCGAAACATGCCGGCGAGACGCCGGCGCTACAGGCTACGCTGGCCGATTTGTATGACCCGCTGACGATGCCGCCAGCACTGGTCAAAGCGCATGCCGAACTCGACCGCGCCGTGGACGCTGCCGCCGACGCCCAGCGCGTCGAATATCTTTTCGCACTGTACGAAAAGCTCAGCGCGCCGCTGGCGATGAAATTCGGCAAAGCAAAACTAGGGAAAGGACTAGTGCGAGGAATTATCGACAGGATTTACATTTTCTCCTATGGAAAGAGGCGTTTGCAAAGGCAGCGGCACTACCCGGCGGCCCGTGAATTGTTGCTCAATGACCTGACGCACGAGACTATGCATATTTTATCCAAAGAAATCGGGTTTTTGTATGAGCGCAAGTTCCTCTAAAGTAGAAGACGACCTCCTAATATCTAAGCCATACTACTGCGATTGTTTGGATTGTAAACATGCCGTTGGGTACAAATGGCCATACTCGTGCGCGGCCTTTCCTGACGGAGTACCTGACGCATTGTCAGTCAATGGTGGAACACATAGAAGGCCCTACCCCGGCGACCACGGCACCCAGTTCGAGCCGATCAAGGAGAGCGGTGAGCGGCGTCAAGAGCACGGTGCACCTGCTGGCCTTCCGCGAACTGGCCGAGAAGATGGGTGAATTGTTGAAAGAACATGGCACCCGGTACGCATGTGAACTGAAGGAGCAATAGTGGGGACAGATTGAGGGTCAGCGATCCGTGGCCTTTTTGATAATGTTGATGGCCAAGTTGCCGGCGAGATCATGCCAAAAGCGTCTCGGCGCTAGTGCTGGCTACTGAAAACCGCACACTGAAATCCCGCCGCTGGCGGGACTCCAAGCAGCCGAAAACTTCTGCATTTGACCCGCCGTGTCAAGTGGCTTGACCCACCGCGTCACATTCCCATCATTTTCACCATCTGGGCAAATCCGTAAAATATTCATTGTGAATATTTTATATAATTAAAACATTCTTGGCACTGAATTTGCTAAAATATGTGTGGATTTTTGTTTTTTGCTGCTAACCAACGCTGGATGCCAGCCATGACCACGAAATTGTTTGCCGCGAGCATTTGCGCCTCAGTCGCGCTCGCCGCAACCGCCTTCACCGAATTGCCGAATGCCGTGTTCGTCAACCAGAACGCCAATGGCATGGACAAAAATGTCGTGCGTGACGCCGGCGGCCCGCCGCCGCAGGAGCGCATGCCGCCGATGATAACCGACATAGCGCCGCCCGGCGGCTATACCACCAATGAAGCCGTCGTGTTGCTGATTACCGTGCTCGACAGTGCCGGCGTAACCGCGGTCAAGGTGAACGAGGCCAGCGCCGCCAGGCTGAACAGCACCCAATGGACGTATCTGGCGCCCTTGCGTCCCGGCCCGAACCAGTTCCGCGTCGATGCCTTCGACGCGAACGGCAATGTTGGTCACGCCGGCGTTGACTATTTCCGCGGCGGGCCGTGCTTGAACGATCCGGGCTGGCCCGTCATCACCAAGGTACAACCTCCCGGCGGCCCCACGACCAATGCGGCCGTGGATATACTGGTCACCGCCTGCGACGATGTCGGCGTGGTGAACGTCATGGTCAACAGCAATTATGCAATCCGGGTTGCGCCTGTGCTGTGGGCGTTCCATGCGCCGCTGGCGCCCGGCCCGAACAATTTCACGATCATGGCGGTGGATGCGGACGGCAACAGCGCCATGGCGCGCGCCGATTATCTGCGCGTGCCACCCGACGGCATGGGCAAGGAGGCGCCGCGGATTGTGGGGGTGGATCCTGCCAGCGGCATCGTCACCAACAATCCCGTGACGCTGTGCATCAAAGCAGTGGATGGCACGCGTGGCAAACGCGGGGTGGACGCCATCAGCGTTTCCGTCAATGGCAACGAGGCGCAGGCGCTGGGCAGCAATTACTACCGCTATACGCTGGCCCTCGCGCCCGGCACCAACCTTGTCACGTTGATTGCGCGTGACGCCACGGCCACTGCCGCAACCACGACCGTCACGTATGTCTATTTAACCAGTGCCACGGTGGTCGCACCCTTGGTTATCAACACGACCGCCGACGCACTCACCGGCTACCTCAACCTGCCCTACGACAAGGTGCTCGACGCGGACGGCGGTGACGGCACCTATTTTTGGACGGTCAACGGCTTGGAGCACAATCTGGTCGCAACCCCCGATGGCGAAATCACCGGCATTCCGGTGGTGCCCGGCCAGCGGGAGGTCGTTATCGAGGTGTCGAGCGCGGGGCAGACGTTCACCACCAACCTGCTGATTACCATTCTGGAAGAGTCTGCCAGCGTGGCCATTATCAGCGACAAGTCCGCCGATGGCATCGCCCGGCAACCCTATGCCGCCGCGCTGACGCTGGCCGGCACGTCGAATGCACAAGCATGGCAGTTTGAGGCGCTCAGCGGCCTGCCCGCCGGATTGACGCTGCAGCCCGATGGCTGCCTGGGCGGCACGCCCGGCACGCCCGGCACGTATGCCCTGCTGATCCGCGCAACGCATGCCGGCGCCAGCGTGACCAAGCGCATCCCGTTCAGTGTCGTGCCGGAATTCGCCGACACGCTTGGCGCGCTGACGCTCGAAAAACTGACGCTGAAAATCGATTGGACCCGGCCGTGCGCCGACAACGCCACCGCTGTGCTTTCCTTCACCATGCCGCGCGATGCCGCGCCCTTGCAACAGCAGTGGATTGTCAAGCTGGGCAACTATCCCGTGCCGCTCGAAAATCCCGTCAGTGCTGACCATGACGCCCTGGTCGCGTTCGCAAATCATCCGCGGGATGCCAGCGCGCTGGCCATCGCGGCCAAGGCGCAGATCGACGACCAAGGCTGCGTGCGCCTGACCGTTTCGGTGCGCAACGCCGCGCTGGCCGGCGCCTTGGGCGTGCAAAATCAATCCGTGCGCCGCGGCGCACACTGCCTGCCGGTAACGCTGAAAATCGGCGTTCGGGCCGGCCATACTGTTCAGCTGCTGCGCCATGACGGCGTCGCCGGCCGCGCCAACTACTTGCGCACCGCGCGATAAAGCAGCCACAGCGCGCGGCGCGGTTCTCTGCCTGCGTCGCGCGCATCACTTTTTGACAATGGTACTGGGTATGAAACGCGTTGCTCTCTCGATCGTCGGCGCCGGCGCCGCGTGCATGCTGCTGGCGGCGAGTACCGCCAAGCAACCGGCTTCCGCGCCTGCACGCCCTGCACCGGCGCCCCCGGCACTTTCTTTTGAAAAAGTGCTGTATGTCTCGACCGGCACCATCAAACACACGGACACCCCCGCGCCAGGCACCACAAATGCGCCAGCCACGGCCGTCCGCGCCACATCACCCGCCGACCCGGCCAAGCAGACTCCGCCGCGCGCGCGCCGCAAACGTGGCGCCGCCGCCATCCGCTATCTGGATGTGGATGGCGACGGGGTCGCCGATTTGCGCGACCTGTAATGCCAGCAGCAACGGCAGGCGGCGGGTATCTGGAAGGATGGAAGATGGGAAGAATGGAAGGATGGAAGATGGGAAGAATGGAAGGATGGAAGATGGGAAGAATGGAAGGATGGAAGATGGGAAGAATGGAAGGATGGAAGATTGGATGGATGGATGGTGCAGCGGCAGAGGTAGCGCAGAGGTAGCGCAGAGGTAGCGGCGGCATGCCCCGCGCGGCGTAGGGGTAGCAGTTTTCGGTGCAGACACAGCATTCGCCGGGTGGCGTCTCACCGATCACCGCCGGCGGCGGGATCGGTGGACGCAGAGATTGGGAAAAACAGCGGCCGCCTTATTACGCAA